>VBLD01000136.1:6481-10208 GCA_005879205.1 Deltaproteobacteria bacterium | reverse complement strand
GAGGGGGGGCGGCGCGGAGCATCTGGTCGACGGTGTAGATGCGCATCAGCTGGAAGGAGAGGCGATGCACGGAGCCGCGGCTCTCGAGCGGCGTGACGGCGGCGATCCGGTCGCGGATCGCGCGTCGGTCCCAGACATCGGCGCGCAGGTCGTCCGCGAGCGCGTTCAGCACCCTTCCCGTACGAAGGAACTCGAAGTTGCCCCAGCCGAGGCGCGGCTGGGGGAGGCGGCCGCGGCTCGAGAAGTAGAGGCGCCAGCGGCTGTCGTCGAGCTTCCTCCTCACCAGCCGCGAGAGCTCCTGCGCCACGACCGGGGCCCGCGCGGGCACCAGCGTCGCGCTGCAGGGGAATTGCAGGAGTCCCGGGACGTGCCGCGCGAGCATCGCGCGATTGAGCGTGTTGTGGATCTTGGTCTTCACGGGGATCCGGGTGGAGAGGGCGAGCAGCGCGCGATCGGTGTACGGCATGGTGACGTCGAGGTTGGCGCGGCAGCTCAGGATCTGCGCGTTGATGCGGTCACGAACGCCTCGACCAGCTCGTCGCCCGTGACCACGCCGCGCCGCTCGAGCCGCTGCAGCGCCGCTTCGAGGTCGGCGTCGAGCGATGCGGCCGCATCCGCCGTCGCGGCCCACGCCGCTGGCGCGAGGTACCACGGCCTCGCCACGCGCCGGGCCAGAAGGAAGTCGCGGGCGGCCTGGTGTCCGTTCCGGGACCCGACGGAGCGGCCGACGAGCGCCGCGGCCACCGCTGCCATCTTCCGGACCCCGCCGACGACCATCGACGGCCCGTAGTGTCCGCCGAGCACCTCGCCGTAGACGCCGGCGGAGACCGAGCTGAGCCCCAGCCCGGCGAGCACGGCGCCGGCGCGATGCCAGTGCGGGAACATGAGGTTCTCGGTGCGCTCGAAGCCGCGCTCCAGCGCATCGAGGTCGTACATCGCCTCGCCGAGCGGCTCGCGGTGCAGCTCGACGCCGGCCCACCCGCAGATGCGCTCGACCAGCCCGATCTCCCGGCTCCCGAGGTCCCCGTGGGTGTACGCCAGCAGCGGGTCGCGACCGGCCTGCTCGAGCATGGCGGCCAAGAGGGTGCGAGAGTCCCACCCTCCCGACATCATCACCGCATGACGCCCGGGCCCCCCGAGGCTGCGTCGCACCGAATCGCCGAGCGCGACCCAGGCCTGCTCGACGGCGTCCCCGCCGTCACCCGCTTCGCCACGGTCGCCGGCCCAGAGCGCGCTCGTTTCCCGCACCGACAGTCGACCGCTGCCCGGCTCGTAGCGCAGGATCTGGCCCGGGAGGAGGCGGCGGATCTCCTCGAAATGCGTCCGGCCGGCGAGCGTCGAATAGCGCTCGAGGACCTCGAGGATGCCGACCAGGTCGAGCGACGCCCCCGCGATCCGGGCCAGCGGGCGCAGGCGGCTGCTGAACAGGAGTCCGCCGTCGACCACGACGTAGTACAAAGGGAACGAGCCGGTCCACTCCGTGGCCAGGTGCCACGTTCTCGAGCGTGCGCTGACGACCGCGACGTTGCCCTTGCACGTCGGCTCGAGCTCGAGCGCGTCGGAGCGGACCCGGTAGGGTGGCAGTGTGCTCCGATAGAGCGACGGTTCGCCGTCGACCGCGAACCGGTCTCCGTCGGGCGCCACGTGCAGCGCCGATTGCGAGCCGAAGGCGTGCCCTCCGAGCATCCCGCCCGCCACGCTGACCGCGTCGCTCGCCCCGTACGCGGCCGCAAAGTCGGCGCGAAGCGCCTCGTGCAGGTGGGGCGGGCACCCGACGCCCCCGAATATTCCCGGCATGTGTTCGTTACGAGATCGGGTCGCGGCTACTCGACGTAGCCGAGGTCCTCGAGGCGCTTGCGCACCTCGTCCTCCTCCTCCTCGGTGTAGCCCGCGTCATCACGCCGCGCGGGCGGCTCGTTCGGGGGCTCGTCGGGACGGCGCTCAGGCATGGCGACCCGTTCTCCTCTCCTCGTCGACTTCGCACGCGGCGAGCTCGGCCTCGATGCGACCCCGATGGCGTTCCAGGGCGCGTCCGATGAAGACGGCCTGACTCTCGACGTCCGACTCATCGAGGCGGATCCAGCTGAGCTCGTGCCGCCCGCAGGTGAAATTGAAGAGGGCGTGCCAGTCGCGGCCCGCGAAGCGCACGATGCCCTTCGCGCGCAGCACGTCGCGCGGCAACCGCGTGAGAAGCCGCTCGAACGCCTCCTGGCGGAGGGGCCGCGGCGAGCGATAGACGAAGCTCCCGATGCCGTCGGCCTCGAGGTGACCCGCCTCCTGCCGCGCCACCGCCCGGTAGGCCGCCACCCCGGTGGCGAAGAGCACCTCGCTGTCGAGCGCGCCGCGCACGGTCCGGAAGCGCTCGGCGCGCCCGTTGAGCCGCGCGAGCCGCCGCTCGACCGCCGCCAGCGCCGCACCATCGACGAGGTCGGTCTTGTTCACGACCAGGAAGTCGGCGGCCTCGATCTGCGCGCGCGCGACGGTCGTCTCACGGAGCTGGCGCTCCACGTTGGCGGCGTCGACCACGGTGATGATGGCGTCCAGCCCGAGACCCGCGTTCTTCACCCGATAGGCGAGCGCCTCGGGATCGGCGACCCCGGTCGACTCGATGATGACCAGGTGCGGCCTGGTCGTCTCGACGATCTCCTGGATGGCGAGGTCGAATCGGTAGTCGTCGATCGAGCAGCAGATGCAGCCGCTCGACAGCTCGACCATCTTCTCGACGTTCGCGAGCCCGGTGATCACCTTGCCGTCGATCCCGATCTCGCCGATCTCGTTCATGATGACCGCCACCGGCTTGCCCTCGAGCCCGTGCGCCAGCACGTGCCTCAAGAGCGTCGTCTTCCCACTGCCGAGGAAGCCGGTGAGGACGTCGACCGCGACCGTCCGCATTAGACGAGGGAGCGGCCCGCGAGCCCGTCGGGGACGGGTTGACCGAGCAGCCGGAGGAGAGTCGGGGCCACATCGTAGATCGGGACGTCGGGCAGCGCACCCCGGAGCGGCGCGGGGGCGCCTGCCGTGGAGAGGACGAAGAGGCCGAACCAGTCGTGGTTCGCCTCGTCGGGGCCGGTGTCGTTCTCGAAGGTGTGGATGCCCCCCGTGCCGACCGCGCCGACCGAGCGCCAGTCGAGGTCGCCGAAGTAGACCCGTTCACGGTCTGGTAGATGTCCTCGGGGCGGTAGGCCCTCGAGCCGATGTTCCGCCCCGCCGGGTCGGCGATCGCCTCGATGCCCGCGATCAGGTCGGAGCGCACGCGCTCGTAGTCGCCCGGGTCGACCGTGCCCGCCGGCTCGCGCCCGCGGACGTTCAGGAAGAGCCGCCCGTAATAGCCGCCGTCGCCCCAAGCACGAGTGCGTGACCAATTGATCGGCACGCGGGCGATGGGCGTCGGCTTGGTGGGCGCGGTCGACAGCGCGAGATACCCTTCGCGCATGAGCCACTCGTTGAAGCAGATACCGCCGTCCATCTTCTTGGCGCCGTGGTCCGAGACGACCGCGACCAGCGTCTCGGCCGGACAGGCGGCGAGCAGCTCGGCGAGCTCGCGGTCGACGTAACGGTAGTAGTCGAGGATGGCCGACTCGAAGGGGTTGCCCGCCTCGTAGCGGTGATGCGCCGGATCCATGTAGCTCCAGAACCCGTGGTGGATGCGGTCGACACCCATCTCGACCAGCATGCAGAAGTCCCACGCGCGGGTCCGGACGAGGTGCTTGGCGAGCCGGAGGTGCTT
>VBLD01000136.1:0-6436 GCA_005879205.1 Deltaproteobacteria bacterium | reverse complement strand
GGCGGTGCGGAAGTCGTCGACGTCCAGGACGTAGCCGTCGGTGACCCGCTCGACCTCCGCCTTGAGCGCCGGCGGGTAGGTGTAGGCGCTCTCGGTCGAGGGGGTGAGGAAGCAGGTGACCATCTCGCCGTGGACCGGTGACGGCGGATACGTCTGCGGCACGCCGAGGACCAGGCAGTAGAGTCCCGCGGCGCCCAGCCAGTCCCACAGGCGCGGCACCCGCACGAGCGCCGAGTTAGCGAACGCGTAGCCGTCGTAGGAGTGATCCTTGCGGTTCCGAAAGCCGTAGAAGCCGAGCTCGCCCGGATCGCGGCTGGACATCATCGCCGTCCACGCCGGGACGGTGATGGGAGGATTCGTCGAGACGAGCCGCGCGTGCGCCCCGCGCGCGATCAGATCCGCAATCGTCGGCAGCTCGTTTCGCCAGCGCTCGAACACGAGCGCCGGCACCGCGGAGTCGAGCCCCACGACCAGCAGCTTCGGAAACGTCATCAGGGTGCGCTCGACGTCTAGCCAAGATCATCTGCGGTCGCAAACCGGGACCGCCCATGCGCAGCGGGCTGGCGGGAAGGGGCGCCGCCGCGGCTCCCCTTCCCGCCTTACACAGCGTGGGCGAGTCCGGTGCAGCGTCCGCGGACCACTGGCTGCGACGTCGCGCCGCGGGAGCGGGGGCGCTGGACCGGCGACCTCCGCAGCCTCCGCGCGCGCCTGCAGATTCGGGGGGACGCCCCACGTCCGAGGCGCGCGTGAGGCGAGGACCGGGAGCCGGCCGGCGCCCCCGCTCCCGCGGCGCGACGTCGCCGGATCTAGTCCGCGGCCTGCGCCGGCGCGAGGCTCCGGGCGAGCTGGCGGTAGCCGTGGAGGTCGGCGCGCCCGATGAGCAGCGTCCTGGCGATGCCGGTGCCGGACTCGCGGACGAAGACCACGAGCAGGATCAGCGCGGCGGTGCTGTACGAGACCGCGGTGGAGATCGCCGCGCCCACGATACCCCAGCGCGGGATCAGCACCAGGTTGAGCGCGACGTTGATGCCGAGCGCGGCCCCGGCGGCGGTGATGTTGATCTCCTGGCGGTTCCGGCTCGTGAAGTTCCGGGTGAGGATCACGTACAGCGAGATCATGACGATGCCCGGCAGCATGAGCCGCATGGGGAGGATCGCCGCCGCGTAGCGCTCGCCGAACAGAAGCCGGATGCCGAGGCCACCGAAGAGCTCGTAGCCGGCCGCGACCACCACCGTGATGAACAGCGTGTGGCGGCAGACGGCGGACGTCTGCGCGTGCGCGTCGCGCTCGCCCGCAGCCGCCAGTCGCGGATAGAGCACGGTGCCGGTGGCGTCGGAGATCCTGAGCAGCAGGTTCGTCAGGTTGGTCGCGACGGCGTAGAAGCCGACCTGCACCGGATCGAGCAGGAAGCCGATCATGTACTGGTCGATCCGGAAGTGCAGCGTCATGGCGAGCGTCTGGAGGTACGACTTGCTGCCGAAGGTCATCATGTCCCGCGCCAGCTCGGGGCGCCACGTCATGCGCAGCGGCGCCGTGCGATGGACGCGCAGCGCGAGCCACACGGTCACGCCGCCGACGACGAGCGTCTGGGTGACGACCGCGCCGGCGAGGCCGGTCCGCAGCCAGACGAGCGCGATGGCCATGCCGATCACGCCGAGCAACGTCGGGGCGACCTGTTGGAAGTTGTACTCCCCGAACCGCTCCTCGGCCTGCAGCACCGCGGAGAAGAAGGTCTGCAGCAGCACGAAGGGGAGGAGCAGCAGCACCGGCAGCAGGGTGATCGGTGGCGCGCCCTTGAGCACGTGCTCGAGGATCCAGCCACGGGCGAGGTAGCAAGCGAGGGCGAGGCTGCCCCCCAGCCCGAACGCCAGCCAGAGCGAGTGCGAGGCGACGTCCGACGCCGACGCGCCGCGCCGGCGCATGAAGTACACGTTGGCCTGCGGAATGCCGAGCTTCACGAAGTTCGACAGCGTGATCGGCAGCAGCGTCAGCAGCTGGTAGAGTCCGCGGTCGTGGGGACCGAGCATGCGGGCCGTGATGACGCTCGTACCGACCCCCAGGCAGGTCGCCAGCATCTGCGCGCTGAAGACGCCGGCGGAGTCACGGACGAATCGCCCGACGCGCGGTTCAGCCATCGGCGCGTTCCGCGGCCGGGGCGATCCGCAGGGTGTAGAGGCCGTACTCGCCCTGGCGCAGCACCGGATCGCATTCGCCGGTGACGAAGGCGCGCCACAGCCGCCCGACCGCGGCCTCGAACGGATCGCCAGCCACCGTGAAGGCGGACACGTCGACCGCCACGTGCGTCACCCCGAGCCTGCGCGCCGTCTCGGCGAGCGCGCCCGCCGAGTCGATCGTCCGATAGTCGATGAGCCCCTGCTCGAGGTAGCTGGCGAGCACGAACGGACGTTCGATGTAGTACGGATGAGGTATCTTCTCGAGCACGAGCACCCGTCCGCTCGGCGGCACCGCGCCGTTGGCGCGCTCCCAGAAGGCGTAGCGCGACGAATAGCGCCGCAGGAACTCGTCGGGGGCGAGCCGGCCGGCCGCGACGCGGACCTGGTCGGGCCAGAGCGTGCCGAGATAGCGGCCGATGAGCGCGAGGTTGCCCGCGATCGTGACCGCCACCACGACCGCCGCGAGCCGGCGTCCGAGCAGCATGGAGGCGGCCGGCACCGCCGCGGTGAGCGTGAGCGCGACCGCCGGCAGCACGTAGCGGGGATGCGCCCAGGCCCCGGCGGCGACGATCGCGCCGTAGGCGAAGCCGACGCCCGCGACGGTCAGCACCTCGGGCCGCCGCCGCCGCACGAGCAGGAGCGCCGGCGCGAAGGCCAGCGCGAAGGGGCTGACGTCGAGGCTCGCCCGCGCCGCGTTCTCGAACGACTCGGGGTGCATCGTGAGGTCCCACGGGAAGCGCGTCACGGCGAGACCGGCGTACGGCTCGCCGTCGCGCCGGGTCGCATAGGTGCTCTGGTACTGGCGGTAGTAGTCGGCGAGGTACTCGCCGGCTGCCGGGCTCCAGTTGCGGCCGCCGAAGAGCCGGTAGGCGAAGGGGTAGATCGGGTTGCCGGTGTCGATCGCGTTGCGGACGTAGCAGGGGCTGGCAGCGAGGAGCGCGGGGAAACCGAAGCCAGCGACCAGCGCCGCCGCGCGCCCCGGCGGGAGGGAACGCCGCAGGAGGCGCCCCACGAGGACGACGCCCAGTAGCGGGGCGACGAGGAGACCCATCACCTTGCTCGCGCCCGCGAGCCCGGCCAGGAGGCCCGCGCGCCGCACGTCGCCCGCGCGGTCGCTCGCCATCCAGTCGAGGAGAGCACCCGTCGCGAGCACGGCGTAGAGTACCACAGGGATGTCCGAGCCGGCGCGCGTCATGAGGGACCAGTTGATGGGCAGCGTGAAGAACAGGGCGCCCGTCGCCGGCCCGGAGTCGGCGCCCACGTGACGGCGCGCGAGCGAGGCGAGTGCCAGCGCCGTCAGCACACCGAAGGCCGCGTTCAGGAACCGCGCGAGCACGTCCCCGGAGAGCGCGAAGCCGAGCGCAAAAGCGAAGTTCTGGAGGAACTGCATCTGCCCCCAGAAGCTCCACGGCGTCGGCACCAGGCCGCCGGCCGCGGCGTACAGGCGGGGGTAGACGAGCTGGTACTTCGTCTGATCGCCGCCCACCGGCGGTGCCACCATGGCGAGCGACTCGGCGAGCAGCAGGGCACCGCAGACCGCGAGATACGGCCAGGCCGCGCGTACCCGCGTGCGGTCGACCGCCCGGATCGCACGGGCGAGATCCCGGCGGCCGAGGAGCGCCACCGCCAGCCCCGCGAACGCGATGGGCAGCGGATGGAGCACGTCGAGGGCAGCGAGACCGAGCCCCACCGTGGCCACGACGCCGAAGCCCGTGGCGACGCCGGGAACCAGCCAGTCGGCCTCGTCGGCAGGCAACGCACCGAGCGCCCGCAGACAGGACAGCCCGCCGGCGGCGGCCGCGATCAGCACGAGCACGAGCAGCCCGAGATCGATCATCGGGTGCTCAGGATGCCCAGGTAGCCGAGCCAGTAGGCGAGGTAGACGAGCCCCGCCCAGGCACCGAGGACGAGACGCAGCACGTGCCGGGCCGAGTCGGGCGCCACCGCGCGAGCCTCAAAAGACGAAGGGAACGATGCGCTTGGTTCGAGATGCATAGCGGGAGTACTCGGGAAAGGTGCGCGCCAGGGCATCATCCTCGAGCTTCACCCGGAGCGCGAGCACGAGGAGGGCGAGGGGGACGAGCACGAGCACGGACCGGCAACCGACCGTCAGGGGTGCCCCCACGGCGATCGCCGCCTGCGCGAGGTACATCGGGTGTCGGAGACAGCGGTACGGGCCTCCCGTGACGAGGGGGACCCCGGCGCGCGGCTCGATGAAGGCCGACAGCGCGTCGCCGAGCGCGCGCCCCGCGAGCCGATAGCCGAGCACGCCGAGCGCGAACAGGCAGGCGCCGGCGGCTCGCCCGGAGTCCACGCCGCCGGTGACGGCACTCTCGAGCGGCGCGCCGGCGAGGAGGGCGTAGAAGACCAGGTGGTGCACCGTGACGAGCCAGACCGGCTCTCCCGGAGTGACCCGCGCCGGCTCCGGCGGCGGCGCATCCGGGCTCCGCACGCGCACCATCAGGGCGGCGACGAGTCCCGCGTAGACGGCCCCCCAGATCACGACGCCTCGGGCACCTCCCCGGCGGGCGCCTCGCGCCTCAAGCCGTGCGCGAGGGCGACGGTCGCCGCCAGGCATGCGAGCTCCCGCCCCCAGACGCCGAGCGCCTGCGGCGTCAGCAGGCTCGCGACGAACGCCGCGCGGCCGGAGGAGTCGATGATCACCCCGTCGAGCACCGGGGTGGGCGCGAGGTAGTACGCACCGGAGAGCGGCCAGAGAAAGCGGCCCCCGTAGGGGGGGACGGCGTCGACGGTGAGGTAGTCGAGGACGAGGTGCGAGGCGTAGACCGCCGCCGCCCACGCGGCCGCGCGGACGAGGACCGCGCGCCGGCGACCGGCCAGGCCCGCGCCGAGCGCCACCGCCGTCCCCACCGCCAGCACAGCCGCGAGCGTGTGGGTCATGCCGCGATGATAGGCGCCGGCACGGCCGATGACGAGGCCCGGAAGGAAGTCGAGGTCGGCTCCGTTGGCGAGCGCCACCGCGGCCAGGAGCAGCGCCGGGCGGTGCGGGCCCGGAGGCCGCACGAGCTGGTAGCCGAGATAGCCCGCCGTCGTGTGGGCGAACGCGAGTGCCATGCCTCAGGACGTGCGCTCGGCCGACACGCGCCCGATGGCCGCCTCGGCGACCTCGTCGGGCTGCGGCAGCGACGTGACGATCGCGGCGCGGCGCCGGCGCCCGAGGACGAGACGCATGCGGGCCAGGAAGAACAGGTTGCCGAACCCGTCCCGCCAGATGTTCAGCTTGCTCGTCCCGATCCGCTCGCCGTAGTAGATCGGCATCTCGAGACAGCGCAGGCCAGGGTGCGTGAAGGCGAGGATCTTGAGCTCCTCGGAGAGCGCCATGCTGTCGCTCCGCGGCTGGATCTTGCGGAGGACGTCGCGCCGGAAGACCCACATGCCCGACTGCGAGTCGATGATGAACTTGAAGAAGAGACACATCATCGCCCCGGAGAGGACGGCGTTGCCGAGCAGGCGAATCGGGCTCTTCGCCTGGCCGCTGCGCGAGTACCAGCGCCGGGCCGTGATGAAGTCGAGCTTCTCCTCGACCAGCACGTAGAGGAGCAGCGGAAGCGAGTCGGGCGGGTAGGTGCCGTCGCCGTCCATCGTGACGATGATGTCGCCGCGCGCCGCCACGAAGCCGGTCTTGTACGCCCGGCCGTAGCCCTTGCGCCCCTCGAAGACGACGCGCGCCCCGAGCTCGCGCGCGACCGCCGCCGTCCGGTCGGTCGACGCATTGTCCACCACCAGGACCTCGTCGACGAGGGCCGGCATCTGCGCGAGCACGGCGCGGATGCCCTCCTCCTCGTTGTGGCACGGGATGACGACCGAGATGCGATTGCCGCGATACATGCGGACCTCCTCCTTGGGGAACGACGGGGGACGATGGTGGGGAAACGGATGCGAGCCGGCGTCAGCGGGCGAGCGCGGCGCGCTCCGCGGGCTTCTCGCTGGCGCAGGCCGCGACCGTGGCGGGCCGGGACCGGCGCCCGGTGACCCGGCGCCACGCCTTGCGAAGCTTGAGACTCGACCACTCCTTCAGGACGGCGGGCATCATGCGCGGGTTGAACAGGATGTTGATGGTGAGGAAGCACTCGTACGTGCAGAAGCACTTCGACTCGCGGATGAACCGGCGCGACGCCTCGGCTTCCCGGCTGAACCAGATCTTCTGGAAGTCGTAGCCGGCGTCGCGCACGTTGCCGAGCTTGCGGTCGATCAGCAGCTCGCACGGGTAGACGTCGCCGTTGGCGAACATCGCCCCGCCG
>VBLD01000135.1 GCA_005879205.1 Deltaproteobacteria bacterium | reverse complement strand
AGCGGTGGATCGAGAAAGAGATTCTCGGGCGGTGAGACGCACGGTTCGCACCGGCGAGAATCCCGCCCAGGGCCCCTGGGACGCTGCAACCGCGCGCTACGCTTCGGCCGGCACGACGATCACGAACCGCTGCTGCTTGCCGAAGCCCATCGCCTCCTGCTCGGTGGCGGCCAGGAGGTCCAGGCGGAAGCCCTTGATCGCCGCTCCGCAGTCCTCGGCGCGGAACCAGCCGAGGTCCTCGACCCACACCCACGAGCCGTACGGGATCAGCTGTGGGTCGACGGCGACGATGCGGTTCTTCGGGTCGGCCTTGGTGAGGGTGGCCGTGAGTCCGTCGTTGAACTTCCCGTAGTCCGCGCTCCGCGGCGTGTACTTCGTCACCGTGAAGCGGCGCCCCCAGGACTTGGTCCCCACCGAGGGGGCCTGCTCGGTCGCCAGGAGGATCTTCTCCTGGCTGCGCGCGAGCGCGGAGAGCACTCCGCTCGAGCGGGTGACGGACTTGCGGCACTCCCGGAGCCCCTGCTCGGTCTCACCGAGCCGCCGCGACGACGCCTCGAGCTTCGCGCCGCACACGACGGCGCTGGCGAGCGTCACGTACAGCGTCCCCTTGAGCAGGCGCGTGCTGCGACGCAGCTTCCGGCAGTCCTGGCCCAATGTCTCGAGCGTGCGCGAGTCGATGACAACCACGTTGTTCCAGTCGGTGTTCATGGCGGGGGGGCGAAGTCCAAGATGCGTGCCGCGAACGGAGTTTGACTGGGAAACGACCGGCCGCGCGACCGGGGCTGACGGATGCGGCAGCGAAGCCCGCGGCGCCTGGCCGGTCGCAGCATGGGGGTCACCCAGGCAGCCGATGGTCCGCTGTGACGCCGGCGGCACACGCCGCGCCGGCGGCGGCACACTCTCGCAGCGTCTGCGGCGTCAGCGCCGCGCGATGCCGAAGCGCGCGCCGTACCAGTCGAGCAACGACGGCGCGAGCCCTTCGAGCGCGGCGATCAGGCGAACGATGGCCGGCACGTACACGCGGCGCCGGCGCCGCTCGACGGCGCGCAGCACCTTGCGGACCACGACGGCCGGCGGGATACGCCGGCCCCGCTGCAGGATGGGCGGCGTGCCGGGCCGGCAGTTGACGAGGAGATCGAGGCGCCCTCGCGGCGCGACGTGCTGCTCGACCGCCCGCTATCGCGGGCCGGTCGGCGACGTCGGCCACCGCCGTCGCGATCCCCGCGCCGAGGGAGGCGGCCGTCTGCGCGAGCCCGCGGGCGTCGACGTCGAGCAGGACGAGGTCGTTCCCCGCAGCGGCGAGGGCTTCCGCGAAGCAGCGGCCGATGCCGCTGCCCGCGCCGGTGATCAGCGCGAGGGGACGTGGCGAGGCCGGCGTCAGGAACCCGCCGTGAGATGGTCGGGTCCCGGCTCGAACCGGAGCTCACGACAGAGCTGCTCGATGGTGGCGATCCGGAGGATCAGCCCGCGGCGTGCCGCCCACGCGTCGTCCGAGCCGGCCAGCACGCGTCTGAGGCCGGGCATGGCGTACAACCCCCTGCTGCGCATCTTCTCCGGCGTCAGGAAGTCGCGGAGCTCGCGGGTCAGGATGTGGTGGTTGCGCGCCGGGGCACGGCTGGGGACGAACCACCGACCGAACAGGCGTCCGGAGCCGAGCACCGTGTCGAGCTTCGCCGCGAGGTGTCCGCATTGCCTGACCGTCTGCCGGAGATGCAGCGGCACGGTCGCGAGTCGCACCGGGCTCGCGGGCCCGCCGTAGATGGTGACGACGTCGGAGGCCCGCGGGGCGAGCATCCGGATGAGGCGACGATCGAGCGCCGTCGACAATCTGAGACGCCACGGGGTCTCGATCCCCGACTCGACGAAGCCCGCGGTCAGGAGCGGCAGGCACGTGGGGAACCAGTTGAACAGCGCCGACATGTAGAGCGAGGTGCCCGCGGAGAACTTCCAGACGTGCACCGCGTCGAGCTGCTGATTGGTGAGCGTGCCGGGGGCCGACGAGCAGATCGCGTCGATCTGCGAGGCCAGCCGGGTGCGGAGCGCCGGGAACCAGCTCCGCTCGAACAGGTCGGCCGGCGGAAAGCCGCCCTGCAGGAAGCGGTAGCGGAGCACGTTCTCGACGTTCGCCTTCCGCCGCCGCCCGATGCCGAAGAACTCCTGGGACCACGGGTAGTAGCGGACGAACTCGCCGCCGACGCCGCCGGCGTGCAGGTTGAACCGCTCGGCGAGCATCGGCCGGGAGAACTGCTGGTTGTAGATGTCGCTGAAGACGATCTCGGCGTTCGTGCGATAGCAGAACTCGCGCCGCATCTCGGCGTCGATCTCGCGGTCGCCGAGCCTGGTGGTGTCGAAGTACATCATCGGCCACCCCGCCGCCGCGGCGACCTGCTTCGACACCACGACGTCGTGGAGGTCGGGCGGGCCGTTCACCGTGACGGTGGGATTCACGCCGGCGAAGTGCGCGCCGGACGCGAGCAGCCGGGAGTCGTAGCCGCCGGTCAGGTCGAAGACCATGGGACCGCTGACGGCGTCGAAGCGGCGCACGCGGTCGACGATCACCGAGGCGATGGCCGCGGCCGCCTCGTCCAGGGAGCGATGGGGCGCCGGCTCCTTGTACGGACGCCAGTGCTGGCGGATGCGGCCGCGGCCCGCTTCGTACCGGACGTGCTCGCCGACGTCGAGTCGGGAGATGCCCTCGAAGGCGCTCGCCGGCGCGAGGATGCAGCCGCGGGCGAGAAATTCCTGGAGCCCCGTGGCCGATGGCGCCAGGCCGAGCGCCACCGCCAGCGGCAAGGCGGTGGAGGCCACGTACATGCCGGCGTCGAATTCTCCGTAGTAGAGGTTCAGGAGGGAGACCTGATCGTTGAACGCCCATCCCCGCCGCGCGCGCGCATCCCAGGCCGCCGCGGCGAAGGTGCCCTCGTAGCGGTTCAGGTCGGGTTCGGCCTCCTCCATGAGCTCGTCGAGCAGACCCCCGAGGTCGACCTGCGGCCGGCGCGCGCGCACGTCGACCATGATCCCCTTGACGACCACCCAGCTGCCGTCCCGGGCGAAGAAGCGGAAGACACGGCCGTCCGGCGGGACGGTCCGGAAGAGCGTCGCACCGCCCAGCTGCTCGGCCCGGACCGCGTGGGCGTGCAGACCGTCGGCAAACACGCGCGGCAGCGCGGCGAACGCGGGCGGCGACGGTGCCCCTTCGTCCGACGGGAAGAACGCGATGAAATCGGAGACCTTCATTCGACGTACCCGAGGCCCTGCAGGAAACGCCGCATCTCCGCCTCGTCGTCCTCGGCGGGCGTCACCCCGGCCTCGCCGAGTCGCGCCGCCGTGAGGCCCACGGGGTGCTCCGCGACATAGTCCGGCTCGAGCGCCTCCTCGACCACGCGCCCGTCGAGGTCGTCGGGCAGCGGCACGCCGAGCAGGTGAAGCGCGGTCGGCAGCACGTCGGCGAGACTCGGCGGGTCGAGCACGACGCCCTTCCGGAACGGCCCCCCCGCGGCCACGAGGATGCCCTCGAAGGTATGCGAGCCGTTGTTCCGGCTGAGGACGGCCCGCGACACCGGGCTCACCAGCCGGTCGAGGTCCGTTCCTCCGTGGTAGCCCGCGACCGTCTCGACGATCAGGTCGGGCGCGTTCGCGAGGTGCGGCCCGGCGTAGACCTCCTCGCGCAACGCAACCCGGGCGACCAGCGGCGCACCGGTGTCCGGATCGCGGAGCTCGGCGAGCTCCCGGGCGAGTGCGCGCCGGAGCTGCTCGTAGTCCTCGCCGGGCGCGACCACGCCTCTCGGCTGGCGGCCGGCCAGGTTCACCCAGACGCCGCTCACCGGATAGTGGATGGGGATCGCATAGGCGCGCGTCCGTTCCCAGGCGATGGCACCGGTCGCCTTGCGCAGCGAGCGCAGCGAACGTCCGAGACGCTCCGGCAGGCGGCGCTTCAGCCAGAGGCGCCCGGGCAACGCGAGTCGCCCCCGCTCGAGGACGCGCCCCACCGTGGTCGCGACCCGCGCCCGCCCCGCTCCCGCCTGCTCGAGGTATCCGCGGGCGGCTAGGAAGGCGTTCAGGTTCACGTGGCGGTAGGGCGCCGGGCCGCCCCCGTGATCGGAGATCACGATCACCGCCGTGTCGTCGTCGAGGCCCGACGTGAGCCGACCGATCGCCGCGTCGATGTCGACGTACGCGCGCTCGATGATCGTGCGCAGCGACGCCGGCGCCGTGGGATCGTGCAGCGGCGAGGATGGATCGTGATAGGCCCAGAAGCCGTGATGAAGCGTGTCGGGGATGCCGGTGAAGCCGATCACCAGCTCGAAGCCGCGCGCGACGTAACGTCCGACGGCCCGCTCGAGTCCCTCGAGCTCCACCCGGTTGGAGGCGTCGAGCGCCGCCACGTCGAGCGCTTTCATCGCCGCCGCCGTCTCGTCGTACGAGAGCGGGCTCGCCGGGCCGAGCTCCGCCTCCGCCTCGGCCGGACAAACGTAGGTCCGGCGTCGGTCCGGAAGCGGGAACCCGGAGACCACGACGCCGTTCGGAATGTCCCACGCCGGGTACGTCATCGGGATGCGATACGAGAGCGTGCGGACGCCCGCGGTCCCGGCCGCATGGTCGAGCAGCGTGCGGCCGCGGAAACAGCCGGAGTTGACCAGGGTCTCGCTGAAGCCGGAGTAGTGGCGCGGATCGAAGTTCTGGAAGGAGAAGACGCCGTGCTTGCCGGGTTGCTTGCCGGTCAGGAAGGTGGTCCAGGCAGGCGCCGACACGGGCGGGCACGTCGAGCGGAGCCCCGCCCGCACGCCGCGCGCCATGAGGCCACCGAGCGCCGGCATCTTGCCCGCCGCGACCAGGGGGTCGATCACCTCGAAGGTCGCCCCGTCGACGCCGAAGACGAGCGTCCGGTATTTCATCGTAGGGTGGCGGTCCTGGCGGGGCTCACGTCGGGCAGTCCTCGGGGGTGGATTTGCCGGGCTGCCATGCGAGAGACATGCCGGCTGCGGGGTGTCCCCATCGCACGCGGAATCTTGCACCGGCGCGCGATTGCGCGCGAGCGCCACGGATGGGGCCGTCGAGGCCGCGCCGAGCTCTCAGCCGCGCAGCCAGAGCGACCGGAGCGTGTGCGCCGGCACCGTGAGCTCGACCCGGCCACCGTCGAGCGGTAGCGCCGCCGCCTCCGGAGTCTCGTCGAGGCGCACCGGCACCGCCTCCGACGCGGGGAAGCCGAGCGCCACCCGCGCCGTGATGGGAGCGTCGGTCGGATTCAGGAGGCGGAGGACCATCCCGGGCCCGCCGGCGCCCGGCTTGAGCGCGGTCACCAGGATGTCCCGTGGCGACACCTCGAGCAGCGCCTGATCGGGCCCGAGCAGCGGGGCCTCGCCCGCCACCACCGCGCGCAGCCCGAGCTCGGCGTCGCGCGCGACGCGCGGGTCGAGCCCCGAGAAGAAGGACAGGGAGGCTTCGATCGTCTCGAGACACTGCGCCCCGGGCGCCGGCATCAGCGGCCCTGCGGGTCGGGGCCGGCTCTTCAGGTCCATCCGTGCGAGCCAGCCGACCGCGCGCACCAGGGTCACGGCGATGACGCCGTCGGCGGTGACCTCCGCCTCCGGAAGCCCGGGCGCGGCGACGGTCAGGCCGTTGGCGAACACGAATCCCTGGTGGGGAAACGTCGACGGCGCCGGATGCACCCAGCCGCTCGCATCCCGCCGCTCGGTCTCCCGGCACGCGACGTCGAAGGTGGTGGAGGCGAGAAACGACTTGGCCGGCGCACCCGTCGGGAACAGCAGCCGGAGGCGGTGATCGCGCGCGACGTTGGTCACGCGCACGCCGAGGTCGACACGCGCCGTACCGGGCACGAGCCGCACGGCGGTCTCCACCGTCAGCGGTACCTGCTCGTCGCTTCGCCGCCGTCGGTCGGTGGTGAGACTCGCCGGGACGGCGAGCACGCGGCGCACGAAGAGGTGTCGGATGCCGGTAGCGTCGATCCGGCGGCGGACGCCCACCTCGGCGAGCGTCACCTCGCCCGTGCGGACCGGATCGAAGTCGTAGGTGTCGCCACGGTCGCCGACGTCCTCGAGGCCGGCAAGACCCGCGTACGTCCGCTCACCCAGGCGAGCGGCGAGCGTGCCGTCCTCGGCGACCGAGACGGCGATCGCCGCGCACGAGATGTCGCGGCCCGCGTCCTCCTGGTCGAGATGCCGGCCCGACGGCGCAAGCCGGAACCGCTTCCAGCCGAAGGCCGGCACGTCGGCGGCCACGAACTCGATGGTGCGCGCAGGGACGTCGGCGAGGAGCCGGATCCGATCCGTCCCCTGGTCGACGGCGAGGCGCGCCGGCCGCCCGTCCACCGTGTAGCCGTCGGCGGTGAGGCCGATCCGCAGCCACGGATGGATGGCGACCTCGCGCAGCGCTCCCACCGTGAACCGGATCCAGCTCCGGGGAACCGGCACGAAGCGCACCACGTCGGTGCGCGGATGCGGTGAGGGGTTGAACACCGCGAGGTCGAACTCTTCCGTCCAGGGCGAACGGCGCTCCGCGCCGAGACCGGCGACGCGCTCGAGCGCCCGGGTGGCGGTCTCGCTCGCGAGCTCCTCGGCCACGTCGTATCGCCCGTGCATCTGCCGGTGCACGCGATCCTGCGAGCAGCCGCCGATCGAGTCGTGCGCCTGGTTCTGGAGAAGAGCGCGCCAGGCCGCGCCGAGGGCCGGCCGCTCGTCGGCTGCCCCGAGGGTCGCGCCGAGGGCAGCCCATGGCTCCGCCCAGCCCTCGAGCAGTGCTTCGGCCCGGCGGTTCCGGAGCTTGAGCGGCAGACGAGCCGACCATACGCCGGGCAGCAGATTCGCCGTGCGCGCGCCGAGCAGCTCGCCGCTGAAGGACGGGGGATCGGCGGGCAGCAGCGCCGCGAAGTCCTCGAGGAGCCCGCGCACCACCGTCCAGCCGGTTGCACGAGCGAGCGCTTCGGCCACCGCGCCCGCATGCGCCTCGGGCAGGGCGTGATCGAAGCCGTTCATCAGGAGGACCGCCCCGTCGCCACCCGGCCGGACGAGCGATCGTGCAACCTCGGCGAGCCCGCGGGCGGCGACCTGCGGGTCGAGGGGCAGACCCGACGCCGCGAAGTAGCCCTCGGCGAGATGGTACGCCAGCACCGCGCTGCCGTCCGGGGCCATCCACCGGTACGCCGCGGGCAGGAGGTCGACCTCCTCGCCTCCTCCCCGCCAGTAGATGAAGGGCCCGAGCCCGAAGCCGCGAAAGAGCTGCGGGAACTGCGCGGGATGGCCGAAGGAGTCCGGGCAGTACGCGATGCGTGACACCGGCCCCAGCGGTTCGCCGACACGCCGTCCCTCGAGCAGGTTGCGGACGTGGGCTTCCCCGGACGGGAGCAGCGAGTCGGGCTGGACGTACCACGGTCCGATCGCGAGACGCCCCGCGCGGCACGCCGCCTCGAGGTCGGCGCGGCGTCCGGGACGGATCTCCAGGTAGTCCTCGAGCACGACCGTCTGCCCGTCGAGCAGGAAGCGGAATCCGGGGTCGTCGGCGACGAGCTCGAGGACGCGGTCGACGAGATCGACGAGACGCGCGCGAAAGGACTGGTACGTCCGGTAC
>VBLD01000181.1 GCA_005879205.1 Deltaproteobacteria bacterium | reverse complement strand
CCGCGATCGACGAGCCACGCCACCGTCCGCCGCACCACCTCGCGTGCCGGCCGCCACGTGTACCCGAGCTCGCGCTCGGCCTTGGCGGAGTGCATGAAGCCGTACCGGCCGGCGAACTCGTCGACCAGGTTGCGGTCCATGAGCGGGCGCGTCCCCGTGAGCTTGCCGCCGAGCTCGAGCACGGTGGCGATCGCGCGCACCACCGGCACGGGTGCCCTCAGCCTCGGCGCACGCATGCCGGTGAATTCGGCGATCAGGTCGTAGAGCTGCTTCACCGTGACGTTCTCGCCCGCGACGATGTAGCGCTCTCCGGCGCGTCCCTTCTCGAGACCGAGGACGGCACCCTGCGCCACGTCCTCGACGTCGACCACCGGGAAGCCGCCGTCGAAGTAGAAGGGCATGCCGCGGTTGACGAAGTCGGCCACCTGCCGGACCGATTCCGAGAGCTTGAAGAAGCGCGGTCCGAGGATGAACCCGGGGTTGATCGCGACCACCGGGACCTTGCCGCGGGCGCCGATCGCGAACGCCTCCTTCTCGGCCGCCACCTTGCCGCGGAAGTAGTGGGTGTGCGGCGCGCGGGTGTCGTGGGTCTCGTCGAGGATCACGTCGGGCGAGTCGGTGAAGCCGATCGTCCCACCGGTACTGACGTAGAGCACCTTCTCGACGCCGGCGCGGACCGCGGCGTCGAGCACGTTGCGGGTCCCCTCGACGCTCGACGCGACGATGTCGCGCTCGGGATCGCGCGCCCACATGAGGAAGCCGGCGGCGGTGTGGTAGACGCGCTCGCACCCGGCGACGGCACGCGCCGTCGCGGCGGCGTCGCGGATGTCGCCGTGGACGATCTCGACGTCGAGGCCCGCCAGTGCCGCCGGGTCGGCGCTGGCGCGGATCATCGCGCGCACGCGCGCGCCGCGCGCGACGAGCAAGCGGCAGAGGTTGTTACCGACGTGACCGTTGGCGCCCGTGACCAGCGTGGGCTTCATGGTCGGCCTCTACACGGGCCGACTCGCCGTCGCCAGGGGGGACCGCCCGCGCCTAGTCGGCGGGTGGGACCGACGACGGCTGCGGCGCGCTGATGCGGAAGTGCCTCAGCCGGAGCATCGCTTCCGCCACCAGGTCCTTGATCGGCGTCGCATAGGCCGGGTACGCGCGGCCCGTGCGGATGCTGGACGCGAGCGCTTGAGAGAGCAGGTTGAGCCGGCCGAGCGCGATCTTGGAGTAGAGCTTGGTGCCGAGCGGCGTCCGTCGCGGATTGGGGACCAGGTAGGCGAAGTTCGCGCGCACCGAGACCAGCAAGCGGTTGTACCGCGCCACCCGCGAGTGTCCGCCGAGCAGCTGGTCGGGGGTGGCGTCGAGCGCGGCCTGGATCGAGTCGATGGCGCAGCGGACGCCGTCATAGCTGAAGCGGTCCGGCGCCGTGCCCGGCTGGCAGCCGCCGGTCGGATCGCAGGTCTCGGAGCCGTTGCACACGTTGCCGTCGTCGCACGGCATCGGTGCGCCCGAAATGCAGTTGCCGCTCGCGCAGATCTCGCTGCCGTTGCAGAGGTTCGTGTCGATGCAGTCCGCGTCGGCCACGCAGCAGCCGGGAATGGAGGAGTGCGTGCAGCCCACTCCCGCGACGCAGGCGTCCTGGGTGCAGGCCGCCCCGTCGTCGCAGTTGAGCGCCGTGCCGGGCTGGCAGCCGAGGACGGGATGGCAGGTCTCGGCACCGTTGCAGGGGTCGCCGTCGTCGCAGGTGGGGGGCGTGCCCGGGACGCAAGTGTTGTTGATGCACGCCTCGACCCCGTTGCACACGTTGCCGTCGCTGCAGTCGACGTTGGTGAGGCAGACCGTCAGCACCTTGCAGGCGAGCGTGTCGCACTCGACGTACGGCTTTCCGCCGAGCGCCGGCAGGTGGACGGGAACGATGACGTCCGAGAACCCGGGCGCCGCGGTCGGGATGTCGAGGAGCGGCAGGACGCCGACCAGCGCCGCGCCCTCGAAGTTCCCCTGCTCGAGCCGCCAACAGTCGAAGCCCGCGCCGGCGTCGTTGACGGTCATCGTGTTGCCGATGACGTCGTTGGCGTCGAGGATGGCCCCGGTGGCGCTCCCGGTGGTGAGCTCGAGCTCGGTCGGGAGGTTCTTGAACACCCACTCGTCGTCGGTCGTGCAGAAGAAGCCGTCCTTGCCGGCATCGAGACTGAGGCCGACGTCCACGGGAAAGCCGACCTGCACCCCGCCTGCGCGGTACACGCCGCTGTGCTCGGTGCGGACGGGCCCGTTGCAGGTGCCGCCGGGCACGCACTTCACGTTCTGCACGCAGCCCGCGTCGGTGGCGCACGGTTGCCCGGTGTTGGGCCCGTTGTTGCAAATCCCGGCGATGCAGACCGGACACGCGCTGATGTGCGGGTGCGGCAGCGGCCCCGGGCACGTGCGCCCTTCCTCGCAGCTGCCGTCGACCGCGCACGTGGGGTCGACGTCGTTGGTGTAGTGGTCACGGGTGAGGACGATGTTCCCGCCCGCGCGGCCGCCGGCGCAGTCGAGGAAGCCGGATCCGTTGGCGGTCGCGGTGATGCAGAACGTCCCGAAGCCGGGCACGGGGATGGGGGGCAGCTTGACGGCGCTCGACGGCACCGTGATCGTCGCCTCGGAGTGGTCATCGCGCTCCCCGAAGAGCAGCTGGATCTGGCCCTGAGGAGAGAGCGGCACGCTGCGTTTGGCGATCACGGAATTCGGGATGCGGCCGAACACGTTGAGCGAGTAGACCTGCCGGCCGCTCATGCCCGTGTTCATCACGTCCTCGTCGGTGTCGAAGAGGATGAAGAACTCGCCGGCCGACTTCGGGTGATCGGTGAGCGACCCAGCGTGCTTGGTCACCTGGAACATGTGGAGGGTGCGGGGGTCGTAGAAGAAGAGGTGCTGCCCGCTGGCGCCGGTGCCGAGCAGGTCGCCGGTCGAGACGAAGCTCAGCAACGACCCGAGGCCCGAGAGCGACGGCTCCATGCTGTTCGACCCGGTGCGGGTGATCTGCTTGAGGATGCCCTTCGTGCGGTCCAGGAGGAAGACCTGCGACCCGACCGAGCCGGTGCCCAGGAGGTCCGCCTCCGACTGGAACGCGATCACCTCTGCGGTCGAGTCGGCGCCGGGAAACGTGCTGTCGCCGGCGCCGTTGGTAATCTGGGTGATCCGGCCGCCATCACCGCGGTCGTAGAGATAAATCTGCTGGAAGCCGTTGGAAGGACCCACGATCGCCGCATCGGACTGGAACAGGATGTAGCGGCCGTCGTCCGGGCCGTTCTGCTCGGTGATGAAGGGCCGGGTGCTCTGCCCGGCCTGGTACGTCACCTGGACCAGGCTCTTGGCATTGGGATGGCAGCCGCTGATGTCGCAGAGCGGCCGCTGCCCCGAGATGTCGTAGAAGAAGATCTGCGTGCCGATGCCTCCGGTGCCGTTTCCCTTGAGATCCGCCTGGGACTCGAACACGACCGTCTCGCCCTTCAGGTCGATGTGCGGCCGCATGCTGTCGGCGGTGCCCCTGGTGAGCTGCACGAAGATGCCGGTGTCGCGATACCAGAGGAATATCTGCCGCGCCGTGCTGCCGGTGCCGAGGATGTCGGCAGCGGAGTCGAACGCCATCACGTTCCCGAGGACGTTGGCGGTCGGGTTCGAGCTGTCGCCCGCGAAGTGCGTGATCTGGTTCAGGGTTCGCGAATCGTTCCCGGCGGGGATCAGCGAGTAGTAGTAGATCTGGCGTCCCGAGCTGACGTTGTGCTTGAGGTCGGACGTCGACTCGAACGGGTCACGCGTCGGCTCCTGGCGCGACGGCCCCGGGTTGGTGCTGTTGCCGCCCGGCTCGTTGCTGAGGTTCACGAGAAACGGGGTCGAGCGGTGGATCGCATGCACCTCGCTCGCGATCAGCACAACGCAAAGGGCGACGACCGCCTGCAGGAGGCTTCGCGCAGTCCGAGCCCGGGTGCACGCCGGCGTCACCATTGTGCGGTGGGTACGGCTAAGCAGGAACCGTACCTCGGCGCCGCACGTACGCTCGCGGAATAAGTGCTGAAAATCACGTTCTTGCCCTCCCTCCCATCGCTCTCCATGGCCTCGTTTCCCCGCGACCGTTGGTCGGAAGGCTAATGGCACCCCTGCAAGGGACGCAGGGTCGCACGGTCAGCGCCAATGCACGCGGAACAGCCCTCCCGACGATGACCTGGCACCACCGTCCCGCAGGTCCCTTCGGACGGCGAAATCGTGCGCCAGCGCAGCATGCCGCGGTCTCGCAAATGCCGTAGGGTGCGACTGGTGAGGCGCACAGGTGCCGCAGCGTTCGGCAAGCTTTCTGCTATCCGCCGCCATGCCGGCGGGTATCGGAAGCGATCGATGCGCCTTCAGGGCCGCCATCGTGCTCGGCCTGGCGCTCGGTCTCATTGCCGGCAGCGGCGCGACCGCCCGGGCGCAGCTCGGCGGGGTGTGCGGCGACGGGATCGTCGACGTCCTGCTCGGTGAGCAGTGCGACGAGGGAGCGGGGAACGGCGCGAGCGACTCCTGCTGCAACGCGACCTGCCAGCTCCGCGCGGCCGGCGAGGTATGCCGGGCGGCCGCCGGCGTGTGCGACGCCGAGGAGGTGTGCACCGGGCTCACCGCCGTCTGCCCGCCCGATCTGAAGAGCACGGCCGTGTGCCGGGCGGCGGCGGGCGCGTGCGACG
>VBLD01000180.1 GCA_005879205.1 Deltaproteobacteria bacterium | reverse complement strand
CGACGCGGCCGAGAGCTGCGACGGCGTCGGCAACGACTGTCCGCCCGACGCGTTCGCAGCGTCGAGCACGGTCTGCCGTCCCTCGGCCGGCGGCTGCGATCCGCCCGAGACCTGCACCGGCTCGGGGGCGGCCTGTCCGGCCGACGTGAAGAGCAGCGGCGTCTGCCGGCCGGCCGTCGGGCCGTGTGACGTCGCCGAGCTCTGC
>VBLD01000500.1:1463-2928 GCA_005879205.1 Deltaproteobacteria bacterium | reverse complement strand
CCTGATCCTCCTGAAGTAGGTTCAAGGACGCTAATTCGCGAAGCGCGTCGACCTTTGAAGAGGGGTCGGCGGCGGCCCGCTGGAAGGCAGCGCGCGCTTCGGAGATCCGTCCCTGTGCCGCGTAAGTAACACCCAGGTTGTACCACCCGCGGGGATAGCCCGGATTGCCCCTGAGGCAGTTCTCGAGCTCCGCAATCGCGTCGGCCCACCGCCCCTCCTCGGCATGAAGGAGCCCGAGTGAGAAGAGCGCGGGCGGCCAGCCCGGCTGCTCCTCTAGAAGTTCCTTCCATTCGACTTCGGCGTCTCGCGGCTGCCCGGCTCCCGCGAGCAGGAGGGCTAAGTTCTGTCGGGGAGCGAGATCGTGCGGCCAGAGACGGATCGCCGTCCGGTAAGCACGTTCCGCTTCAGCGACAGCGCCACGGGCCGTAAAGAAGAGGCCGCGGTTGTAGTTCGTCTCGGGAAGCTCGGCGAGCACGTCTTGCGCGCTGAGCCATTCTCGGAAGAGGCTCTGAACATCGACCGCTCGGAGGCCAAACGCCGCCTCGATGCGTACCAGGCGAATCGGGTCACGCGACGCCCGCAGCAGCGTCTTCATTGCGAGTTGGTCCCCCGCTGCCCCGTCGCCGAGACTCTTCACCGCGCCCGCGCGCACCTTGGGATCCGGATCTCCGGCTGCCACGCCGAGCGCCTCCACGATGCCCGCCTCTGCTGTCCAGTCACCGAGGACCCGCGCCGCGCTGGCGCGACGGACGCTGCCCGCCTCTCGGGTACTGAGAAGCTCCCGGAGGCCCGCGACCGCAGACGCGTCCCCGTGCTGGCCCCGATGGAGGGCACGCGCCCACGCGCGGCGAGTCCGGACCGTGGCGCTGGGGCCGTACCATTCAACGACCCACTTGGCTGCCCACGCCTGCGCTTCGCGGGAATGACACTTCGTGCATGCATCAGCGGCGCCAACGGCAGCTGCCCCCTCCGGATCGGGACGTGCGAGCTGGTGATCCCAGCGCGCATCGCGCTCCATGAAGACGGTCTCCGGCATGTGGCAATTGACACATTGGGCGCCGCGGCTGGTCGCCGCGTGATGCGTGTGCGCTGGCTCGGCCACCTCCGCAGAGTGACACCGCAGGCAGAGGGCGTTCCCCTCCGCCCGGAGTCTGACGCCATGCGGCTCGTGGCAGTCCTGACAGACCACCCCGCGCGCCGCCATGCGGCTCATCTCGAAGGAGGTCCACTCGAAGGCCTCCTCGCGCACCTGGCCGTCGGGATGGTAGACGTCCGTGTCGAGTAGCTCGAAGTCGAAGTAGTCGGAGAGCTCGGCGGCGGGCAGGTACCCAGTCGCGATTACCGTCCGGCGGCCGTGGCAGAACGCGCATGCGGTCATGGCGGTCGTCCGCGGCGCCTTTGCGCCGTAGTGATCTTCCGACGCTGGATCGGCACGCCGAACGGCCACGTGATCCCCGCCCGGGCC
>VBLD01000500.1:0-1402 GCA_005879205.1 Deltaproteobacteria bacterium | reverse complement strand
TAGCCTTCCTCGAACGCGGTGGTGTGACACTCGAGGCATCGGCTGTTGGCGGTCATGCCCGGGTTGGTCCAATGTGCCCAATCGCGTGGCGACGCCCGCGGGAAGATGTCGAACCACTCGCGGGCCACGGTATCGTAGCCGAGCGGCAACGCCTGCAGCCGGCCGCCCGGGCGGGGTGTGAGGAACTGCTCGATCTGGCCCCGGCCAAGGACGTAGCTGATCGGCAGCAGCTCCGCGCCGCCTCTACCCGACTCAGGAACCAGGAACGCAAGGTTTCCGTCATGTGTCTCCGGTCGGGCCGCCAGGCTGGTGAACCAATAGAGCGATCCGTCGAACACCGCCAGCACACGTCCCGGTTTGGCCGACTGAGCCGCGAGGGCATGGAGGGATGGTGCCCAGGCTGCGTATTCGGTCGCATGGCAGGGAGCGCAGGCAGCGGAGCCCACGTATCCCGGCCCCTGCACCGGCGGATTTCGGGCGCCGCAGCTCGCCGCAATGGCCGCAAAGAGAAGCTGTATCGCGCACGCGAGGCCGCGGGCCCAGCGGCCTCCTCTGCGCCGGGCCGACCTAATCGGCGAGCGCCCGGAATCGCTGCGCGTCGTTCGCCACGGGCATGCCGTAGACCACGTCCCAGCAATTGCCGTCGCTGCTCAGGAGCTGCACCCGGACGGGCGGCACGAGCGGCAGAGTAGGAATTCCGATGTTCGAGCCCGAGGGCCGCGCTTGAATCGACGCGGCGCCGTCCGCGCCCGGCCGCAACCTCAGGGTTCGGATGCCGTCAGGCGTACGCGCGCGATCGTTGTAGCTCGGTCCTCGCGCAGGCGATGCCATGTCACCGCATTGGTACGGGTGGACAAAGGCCAGTCCGCCCGCACCGCGCACCGTTGCTGGCGACCGAAACGTCTGGCGCCGTAGCGATCGGAGATGCAAGCAGCTTGTCCGCCGGTGCAGTCCACGTGCTAGCTGTCCTGAATAGCAGGTAGCTACCCTGTAGGTGCCGCTGCATGTCCAGCGCAGCCGAGAATGTTCCTACGATACGTTCCGTGACGCCGTCGCCGAAGCTGACCGTGCCAGAGACTGCGCCGTCGGCGCCAATCGTTCCCGTCACAGGCAGTTGCGTGTCGCCGGCGTACACGATGCCCCGGAGGACGCCGCCATCTCCCGTGCCTTGAAAAAGCACCGTTCCCGTCTGTCCGCCTGGCGCCTTCCACGAGACCTCTGCGATGAGCTGACTATCACCGAGCACGGCGGTCGCTGCGCCCACGACGAGCATCACTGCGACCAGGGCCGCTCGCGCTGCCGCCGCGCCCGGCTCCCTGGACGTAAACGGTCGCATCGGGACCCTCCTTTCTGCCACGGGATGAATCTCCGCTGTTGCGCCGATAGAACCTATCCTCCAGCT
>VBLD01000179.1 GCA_005879205.1 Deltaproteobacteria bacterium | reverse complement strand
GGCGCGACGCTGCCGCTCCTCGCCGACTACGTGGCGGCGGTGCGCGGCGCTCGGCTGACGCCGGCGTGGCTCTACACGGCGAACCTGGCGGGAGCGGTGCTCGGGGTGGCGGCCGGCGGGTTCGTCCTGATGCCGATGCTCGGGCTCCGCGGCACGATCGTTTCCGGCGCGGCCCTGAACGTCGCGATCGGCCTCGCCGTCCTCTGCTTGCCGCGTCTCACGCCGGTCGCGCCTCCTGCCGAGGGGCCCGCCGGACCGGCGTACCGCCCGAGCCGGCTGCTCCTCGCGGCGGCCCTCGGCTCGGGGTTCATGTCGCTCGCCACGCAGGTGGCATGGACGCGCGTCCTCGTGTTGATCGTCGGCTCGACGACCTACGCCTTCAGTACCGTGCTGCTCGCCTACCTGGCGGCGCTCGGCGCGGGGAGCGCCTGGGCGTCGCGCCGCGGCGCGCGCGCCGCCGACGTCCGGCCCGATCTCGCCGTGATGCATCTCGTGATGGCGCTCGGCCTCCTCGCGGCCGTCTACGCCGTGACCCGGCTGCCGTTCTGGTACGTGGCGCTGTTCAGGGCCTGGCAGCCGAGCTCGATCGGGGCGACCGTCGCCCTGAACGCAACAGTGGTGCTCGTCCTGCTCGCGGTCCCGGTGCTCGCCGCCGGGACCGTGTTGCCACTCGTGCTGATCGGCGCCGCCCCGCCCACCGCCCGCGACACGGGCCGGATCGTCGGCCGCCTCTACGCGGTCAACACGGTCGGCGCGATCGCGGGCGCCGTCCTCGCGGGTTTCGTGCTCGTGCCACGGGTCGGATCACACGCCACGCTCCTCGGCATCGCCGTGCTCGCGGCGGCGATCGGAGTGGTGTTCGCGTTCGTGGTCGGCGGGAGATGGCTCCCCGCCGCGGCGCTCGCCGGCGCGGCGGCGGTCGGCGTCGGTGTCGTCGCCGGACCCGCCTGGCAGGAGCGTGCGCTCGACGCCGGTGTCTCGGAGCCGCACCTGCCGACCGTCGAGGGCATGCTCGCCGGGTCGGCGACGCAGCTCCTCTACCATCGCGAGGGCCCCACGGCGACCGTCGCCGTCGCCCGGTGGACCCAGGGCGGCCGCCGCTCGCTCTTCGTCAACGGGCGGGTCAACGCGAGCGACCGTCGCGACGACATGATGACCCAGGTCCTCGTCGCCGAAGTCCCGCTGCTGATCGCGCCACGCGTCGACGACGTCTTCCTCGTCGGCTGGGGAAGCGGCGTGAGCGCCGGCACGGCGCTGCAGGCGCCGGTGCGGCACGTGACGGCGGTCGAGATCGAGCCGGCGGTGGTCGAGGCGTCGGCCTTCTTCGCGCACGTCAACCACGAGCCCCGCCGCGATCCGCGGCTTCGCCTCTACGAGGA
Organism: Deltaproteobacteria bacterium; assembly: GCA_005879205.1. Lineage (GTDB taxonomy): Bacteria > Desulfobacterota > Binatia > DP-6 > DP-6 > DP-3. The sequence goes on along the minus strand of VBLD01000179.1, from coordinate 5,117 downwards.
CGACGCGCGCCACATCCTCCTTGCCTCGGACGACCGCTACGACGTGATCATTTCCGAGCCTTCGCACCCGTGGGTGAGCGGCGTGTCGAACCTCTTCACCCAGGATTTCTTCCGCCTCGCCGCGCGGCGGCTGCGTCCGGACGGCGTGTTTTCCCAATGGCTCCAGACGTATCAGATGTCGTTCGAGACCTATCGGTCGCTGCTCGCGACCTTCCAGTCGGTCTTCCCCGAGGTCCTGGTGTTCGGCTCGCCGTTCGCGCTCGATTGCATCCTCCTCGGCTCGCGGCAGCCGATCCGGCTCGACCTGGCCGAGCTCGACCGCCGCTGGGCGTACGAGCCGACGCGGGCCGAGACCGCCCGCATCGGCCTCACCCGTTCCGAGCACTTCCTCGCGACCTTCTATCTGGGTCCCGACGCCGTCCGGCGTCTCGTGCGCGGCGCGCCGATCAACACCGACGACAACATGATCGTCGAGTTCAACATGCCGCGCGACATCGCCCGCCGGCTCGCCGAGACGAGTCGCGAGACGTTCGCCGTCCTCGAGCGGGAGGCGACGCCGGCGGACGAGGTGCTGGTGGACGCGTCCCCGTTCCTGGAGAGCCCCGAGCGGGCCGAGGCGCTGGTGGACGGGCTCACGCGCGTCGGGCGCAACCCCGAGGACTATGCCCGTGTCCTCGAACGGCGGCAGGCACCGGAGAACGTGAAGTGAGCGGCATCGGGCGAGTGACCGTCCGCTCCGGTGGACAGCAGTTCCGGCGCTCGCGACACTGCGGCCACAGCCTTCCGTGAACGGCCGCACCGGACGGGCGAGCGTCTCCTGGCCTGACGGCTACGTCGTCCCGTGCCGGAGCAGCCGGCCGGAGTGGACCCCCGTCTCGCGGTCGTCCTCGATCGTCACCTCGCCGTTGACCAGGACGAAGCGGTAGCCCCGTGCGCGCTGGATGCGCCGCCACTCGCCGCCGGGGAGATCGTGGGCCACCTCGGCGGGCAGGCACGCGAGCCTTGCGAGGTCGTAGACGACGATGTCTGCCGGCGCGCCTTCGACCAGCGTGCCGCGGTCGCGGAATCCCGCGCAGTGGGCGGGGAGGGCGGCGAGCCGCCAGTGCGCGTGCTCGAGCGAGCACATCGCCTCCTCGCGCACGATGCGGGCGAGGAACTCGGTCGGGTAGCGGCCGCCGGTGAAGAACTTGGTGTGCGCGCCCCCGTCCGAGACGCCGGGGACGATCCACTCGTAGTCGATGATCTCGCGCAACGCGTCGCGGTCGACGTTGGCCGGCTCGGCGTAGAACACGGTCCGCAGGTCGTCGGCGACGGCGATGCCGAGCATGGCGTCGACCGGATGCTTCCCGGTCCGCTCGGCCACCTCGGCGACGGTGAGGTTCTCGAACGGCTTGGTGGCGGGCGTGAAGCAGTCGAGGACGACGATCCGCCCGATCGGGACCGTGACGATCCCCGAATCGTACGCCCGCAGCTGCGGGCGCCGGGCGGGGTCGGCGAGCTTCTGCTTGCGCTCGGCCGTCGTCCCGACCGTCGCCTCGACCCACGCGGGGTGGTCGTCGAAGAGGTTCCAGTCCTCGAACGTGAAGGTGAAGGCGGCGGTGGTGGTGACGCCCTGGCCGTAGACCCGCACGCCGCGCTGCCGGCAGGAGTCGAGCCAGGCGATCAGCCCCCGGTGCGCCTCCGGATAGCGGACGAACGACTGCACTACGTTGTAGAGGATCGGCCGGCCGCTCACCTCGGCGAGCTGCTCGATGTGCGCGAAGTCATGCGCGCCGTCGGTGGTGGCGAGCGCCATCTGCATGAACCCGTGGTTGCGCTCCGCAAGCACCTCGGCAAGCTCGAGCGCGGTCTCGTCGTGCATGATGTCGGTGACCATCGGCCCGCCGTCGTAGTCGCGCTGCACGGCGCCGGGGCCCTCGGGATGCAGGCGCTGCGCCGACCATCCGCAGCCGCCCGCGTCCATCCCCTCGTGCAGGAGCCGGCGGAGCTCGCGGTGCTCGGACTCGGTGGGCATCACGCCCGCCTTGGCGCGCTCGAAGCCGAGGACCCAGACGAGGAGCGGCGCCACCGGGACGTACGGGAGCACGTTCAGCGCCTTCGGCCGTCGCTCCACGCTGTCGAGGAACTCCGGATACGTGATCCAGTCCCACGGCAGTCCCCGTCGCATCGATTCGTGGGGGATCGCCTCGACGCGCGTCATGGTCAGCATGGCGCGCTCGCGCATCTCGGGACGCATCGGCGCGAAGCCGAAGCCGCAGTTGCCGATGACCACCGAGGTGACCCCGTGCCAGCCCGAGAGCGTCAGGTAGGGGTCACAGAAGAGCTGCGCGTCGTAGTGGGTGTGGAGGTCGATGAAGCCCGGCGCGACGATCATTCCGGTGGCGTCCAATGCCCGCTTGGCATCGGTCGTCTTCAGCCGGCCGAGCGTCGCGACGCGTCCCGCGCGGATGCCGACGTCGGCGCGGTAGCGCTGCGACCCCGTACCGTCGATGACGATGCCGTCCTTGATGATCAGGTCGAAGTCCGCCATCGCGCGCTCCTCACTCGCTTACGGGACGGTACGCCGCTTGATTCTCTACCAGCCGCGTGCGCGCGACGAGGCCGCCATGCTGCGCGTCGTCGAGCGGGCGGCGCACGACCTGGTCGGGAAGCTCACGCGGTAGCCAAGCGCCGCCCGGCGCCCGCCGGATCGGTCGGTTTGCGCCGCTTGGCGGCCTTGGCGTCCTCGATGGTGCGGAAGCGATAGACGCCGGAAGGATGGGCGCGAACGCGTGCCAGCCCGCCGAGCCGCTTCATCCGCTCGAGGATTGCCGGATCTCCGGCCGCCAGCCAGAGGGCCCGACGGGCCTCTTCGAAGGTCCGGAACTTCTGCACCCCCATATCAGTCGTCGTTGATCGCGAACTTCGCCTTGAGATCCGCGGCGTCCGCGTGATCGATGGGGCGCATCGTGTCTCGCTTCATCCGGTAGAGCATCCGGGCGGTCGCGACCCGAGCCGGAACGGTCCCTACCATCAAGGTCTCGCTCTGAACGTCTTCGAATCGAAAAGCGTCCCCGATCCGCGCCGCGAGATCGATCGGGAACCCGTCCGGCGTCCCGTACCGGATGACGGCGTAGTCGCCCCGCAGGTCCACGGCCTGGATCTCCTCGATGGCCGGATCGTTCCAGAGCCGCCGCAATGCATGCCTCAGCCGCTCCACGTTCTCGTCCGTCGGCTCGACGAACAGGTCGATGTCGTCGGTGAAGCGCGGGATCCCGTGGAGGTTCACCGCCTGGCCGCCGAAGAGGATGTAGCAGACCGACTCTTCGTTCAGCGCCCGCAGAAGGTCGGCGAGCCTGTCGAAGGCGGTGGCCACAGGCGTTCTCTACGTTTGCCAGGCGGTCGGTTCAAGCCACGACCCCCGGACTCAGTGCTTGCCGAATTCGAGCGCCGTTCCCTTGCGCTGCGCGAGGATGTAGGCCTCCATCGCCTTGAGTCGGGGATCGTCGTCGGCGAGCGGCTTCCCGCGCGCGGGATTCTGGATGCACCAGTTGATCATGTCGCGCAGGAGCGCGACGCGGCCGATCTGGACCTGGAACTTGGGGTACGTCTCGGGGTGCGTGTTGGCGGCGTCGGGGTGGCACATGTCGCAGGAGACCGCGATGGTGCCGCCGAAGGCCTTGGCGTCGTGGAACACGTCGTGCCCTTCCTTCACGAACCTCTCGGTCTCGGCCTGCCAGATGCGCTCGTCGCGCTGCGAGAAGGCGCCGTAGGTGTGGCCCTCCTGGACGGCCCCCTGCGGACCGGCGGGCAGACCGCCGGCGCCGCCCGCAGTGGCGCCGTGCGCCGCCGCCTCGCCCGGGGTCGTGGCGCCTTCCTTCGCACGCTCGCCCGCGACCGAGGCCCCCTGGGCGCCGCCGTCACGCGGCAGCGCCTGGGCGAGACGTGGCGGCTCATCGTCCCAGGCATCCGGGTGCTTGCGCCGCCATTCGTCCATCAGCGCGTCGGCGACCGCGCGCGCCTGCTCGCGGGTGGGGGTCTCGCCCTCCTTCACGCCGGGGACCTCGGCGACGGTCTCACCGTCGCACAGCGCCACCGTCAGGTTGCCGGACGGCGACGGCGGCGCGTCGTGACGCGGCAGGCCGCCGCGCGACTGCGCGAGCACCAGGCCGCCGAGCGCGACCGCGGGCAGGGCGAGGAGGGCAAAGGTCGTCTTCGGCGTCATCGCGTCCCCTTCGTCAGTAGGAGGGAAGCTTGGTCCTGGGCGGTGGCTCCTGGGCGCCGTCGGAGGCGACGTAGCTGGCGCGGACGGTCACGGGGTTTCGGTCCCACAGGTTGTAGAGCGCGTTCACGAGGCCGCTCTCGACGACGTCCACGCTGCCGTTGCCGCAGCCGTCGAACTGGTCGAACGGATCGGCGCGGTTCTGCTGGAGGGTGAGCTTCGGCAGCCCCTCGGGCGCGTACGGCCACGGCCAGGCCGTCGAGAGCATCCCGTGGAAGTGGATGTTGTCGATGCGATTGGTCAGCAGCTGATGCGTGTGGCCGTGGATGACCGTCACGTGCTCGAAGGGGCGGAGGATCGCCTGGACCTCCGCGGCGTCCTCGGTCCAGAAGTTCCACGGCCGGTAGTACTTGTAGAGCGGCGAGTGCGAGAAGACGATGAGCGGCGTCTTCTTGTCGACCTTGGCGAGGTCGTTCTTCAGCCACTCGCGTCCCGCCTCCCCGACCTCGAAGCGCGACTGCACGCCGTTGTCGAGACCGGCGACGGTCTGCATGCGCTGCTCCGGCGTGAGACCGCGCTCGGTCCAGAAGTCCTTCTCCTGCACACTCATCAGGGTCACGAAGTGCACGCCCTTGTGGTCGAAGGAGTAGCTCTCCGGCCCGAAGAGCGACTTCCAGTACTGGCCGAGGTCGAGGAACCAGTCGTGCTCGCCGACCATCATCCGCACCGGCGCCTTCACGGCCTTCAGGATCTGCCGGCCGAGGTCGAGCTCCTCCTTGCGGCCGAGCTGCGCGAGGTCGCCGCCCATGAGGACGAAGTCCGGCTGCGGCTGGAGATTGTTGACGTCGTCGACGGCTTTGAGGATGGCGCGCACGAAGCGGTCGTTCACCGTGCGGGGGTAGAGGTGGGTGTCGGA
>VBLD01000178.1:1688-8111 GCA_005879205.1 Deltaproteobacteria bacterium | reverse complement strand
GTGCGGGTGGGGGAGGAGTGTCTCGAGTTCGACACCGCCAGTCCCCGCGAGGTGATGCTCCTGCGACGCTGGATCGGCCGGGTGAACGGCCCGATGTATTCGCAGCCGTACCTGGTCGAAGGGCCGCCCGGACGCTTCCGTCTCTACGTTGGACGGTCCGCCGAGCGGGTGAGAACGGCGCAGGGCATGAGGTGAGCCGCGGAGGGGGCGAGCCCCTCCGCTACTCGATCTCCGCTACTTCTGGGGAGAAACCGGCTTGGCCGCGGATGCCGGGGCCGTGGTGTGCCGGCCATGCCGCCGGTGTGTCGTCCGCTTCTTCGCCGCGGCGACCTTCTGGTCCGCGGGCTTCGCCTTCTGGGCCTCCGCCTTCGGGGCCGCGGGGGGTGCCGGCGCGGCGGACTCCGCCGCGAGGGCGGGTGCGGCCAGCAGCGCCGTTGCGAGCAGGGACGTTGCGATGCGCTTCATCATCTCCAGGGAACCTCCTTGCCGCGCTCGTACACCGAAGTGCGCGCGGCGTTACGGGCGCGGAGCGGCATGGCCTCTGCCACCGCAGTGCGGCAGGGCACCCTGATGCAGGTGCGCCTCAGGCGAACAGCGCGGCGAGCACCTCGCGCAAACGCGCCATCGGGCACGGCTTGGTCAGGTACGCCGCCCACTCGCCGATGCCCGCGGGCGGCTCGGTCGCGGGTGTGGCGCTGAGGACGACGATCGGCACGCTGCGCAGCGCGGCGTCGTCCCCGAACGAGCGAATCAGGTCCCAACCGCTCTCGCCCGCGAGCATCAGGTCGAGGACGATCGCGCCCGGCCGCTGGGCCACGGCGGACGCCAGCGCGGCGGACACCGTCGCAGCCGTCGCGACGTCGTAGCGATCGCCGAGGGCGTCGGCGGTCATCGCGCGCGTGTCGGGGTCGTCATCGACGACGAGCACCCGTCGCGGCGGCGCGCCGCCCTCAGCCATCCCGCCCGTTGCGGTCCTCCTTTTCGGACGCCGGCAGCTCCAGGGAGAACGTCGAGCCCGCCCGATCGGCGCTGTCGACGACGATGCGGGTGCCGAGCAGCCGCGCAAGGTCCTGGGCGACGCAGAGACCGAGCCCGACCCCCGGCTCGCCCCTCGCCCCGTCGCCGGCGCGGTAGAAGGGATCGAAGATCCGCGCCTGCTCCGGGACGGGGATGCCGATGCCCGTGTCGCGCACGGCGAGCGTGACGCGACCGTTCTCGCGCGCGGCGCGGAGCTCGACGCGACCTCGCGGCGTGTACTTCACGGCGTTGGTCGCGAGGTTCGTGAGAATCTGACAGAGCTTCTCCGGATCGCTTTGGATCCACTCCGCGCCCGCCCCGACCTCCACCTCGACGCGCACGTCCTTGGTGCCGATCAAGGGCGCAGCGAGCTCGTGGACCCGCTGATAGAGCTCGGGGACGTGAATGCGCCGGTTCCGCACCCAGGCTTCGGGCCCGTCCAGGCGCGAGAACTCGATCAGGTCGTTGGTCATCTGCATGAGGAGATGCGTCTGGCGTCTGAGGCGCTCGACGAGGGACCGCTCGACGTGCGGCGCGAGGAGATCGGTCGTGCCGACGATCACGTGGAGTGGCGCGGCGAGGTCGTGGGCCACGTGGGCGAGCACGCGGGCCTTTTCCCGGGTGGCCTCCCGCGCCGCCGTGAACTGCTTGGTGGCGTTGAGCGCGGCACCCAGGTGAGCCGCGAAGAGCGCCAGGATCTCCCGTGTCGCGCGTTCGAAGGGCCGGGAGCCGGCGCGAAAGACGACGAGGGCCATGCTCGGTCCCTGGCCGCCGGTGCTGACCGGTGCGGCCATCTGGACACGGGCCCCGAGCTGTCGGAGGGCCACCTCGCTCCACGGGCTCGTGCCGATGCGCCAGCGTCCCGGCTCCCACGGACCCAGTGCGCGGGGCCACCACACGACGCTCTCTGCCTGCCAGCTGCCATCGGCGAAGACCTGATCGGTCCGCCAATCGCCCTCGGTGGACATCGCGACGAAGCCGCCGTCGGCCCCGGTGAGCCGGACGCTCGCCTCGACCACACGTGGGAGCGCGGCCTCGGGCTCGAGACCCGTGAGCCCGCGCGCCAGCTCGCTCATCCGGCGCAGCACGCGCGCATGCCGCTCCAACCGCCGGACCGCCCGCACGAGCGCTCCGGCGCCGACCGCCAGCATGAGATACTCGGTCAGCATGAGCGCGCTGCCGGCATAGAGCCACCACGCCCCATAGGCGCGCCCGGCGCAGATGCGGCGCAGGATCACGCAGAGGACCGACAGCTCGATACCGAGACGGATCCCGAACGTGTAGGCGGCGAGGGCGATCGGCACCGAGTAGCCGAAGGCCAGCGAGATGCCGGGCCACAGACGGCCGTCCGCCACGGCCAGCACGCCCACCATCGCGCCCACCAGTCCGCCCACCCATCGCCGCCAGCGGCGGAGCGCCGGCCCGCTGCCGAGAAGACGGTCGACGAGGCTCGGTATGCTCCCTGTCGTCCACGAGAACCGCATCCCTGCCTCCAGCGTCCAGGCCGACGTTCGAAAGCCGCTGGTGGGGGGAGGTGCCAGCGGGAGCGGCGAGCGACTCACGAAGTCGGGAATTCGGGGCGCGACTGAGCAAAGAGAATGCCGAAGCGTTTGCGAGGGACCGCGAGCTTGCATGGACGGCGTGCAGCGCACGGCTGCACGATCCCGCAGGGCTGCCGCGATGCCGCGCAGGGCCCCGTGGCTTGCATACAAAACTAACTGTTGTCTCGCTGCGAGCCGCTCGGCGGGTGGTCGCCCGCGCCGCCCGTCACCGGGGCCGGGGCGGAGGCCGTGCGGGCGCGAATCGACGGGAAGCGGAGAGGGAGGGATTCGAACCCTCGGTAGGGGTACTACCCCTACACACGCTTAGCAGGCGTGCACCTTCGACCACTCGGTCACCTCTCCGAATGTCGAGGCGTCGGGTGTATCACGTCGTCCGGCGCCCTGCCAGGTGAACCGGCGCGCGACTCCGACCGCGCACGCGTCACGTCGCGCCCGCGCAGAGCACACGGCGAGCCGCACGGCATTCTCGCTTGACGGCGCATCCGCCACTGCGCGACACATGTGCCGCCGTCCGGCGCGCCTCGTGCAAGACGCTCGCGGCCGGTAGGAGGGGTCCCGCCATGATACCGCGCGGTGAGCGCGCCGTACTCGCGCTCGTGCTGGCAAACATCCTGCTCCAGGTGATCGACGGCGTCGCCACCTTCGCCGGCCTGCGCGCCGGTTTCACCGAAGGGAATCCGCTGCTCGGATGGGCCTTCGCCCAGCTCGGTGCCGGCCCCGCGCTCTTCCTCTTCAAGCTCGAGGCGATCGGCGCCCTCGCCGTCGTCTGGCGGCTCCGGACGAGCCCGCTCGCGATCCCGGCGCTCGTCTTCAGCGCCGCGCTCTATACCGCGTTCTCCGCGCTCCCGTGGGCCGCAGCGCTGGCCAGCGTTCAGTACATGTAGAGCGCGCGATAGGCGATCGACGAGTCGCGCGCGTTCGTGGACGGCCGGTCGGCATAGTCGCTGCCGAAGAACTCGATCGGCCGCGTGCCGTCGAAGTGGCCCGGCGTGAGCAGGAACGTCCCGCCCGTGCTGGGAACCCAGATCGCGTAGGCCGCGCGCATGTCGCCGCCCGTGAAGAGTCCGGTGAACGCGCCGAGCCCGAGCCCTCCCATTGCCACGAGGGTCTTCGCGGGCAGGTAGACGAGGTTCGCGGCGACCGCGCCCAAAGCGAGCCCTGCCTCGCCGGCCTGGCTGTGCGCGGCGCCGGCCGACCGCGTCTGAAGGACGGTTGCGAGCACCAGCGCCAGCGTCGCCGTCGTCAACCTGCGCATCGGATATCCTCCTCGCCGCGCGCCGCGCGGCTCACTCGAGCAGTGCCACGGGACCGCGGCAGAGGCAAGCGGACGGTCACGATTCGGCCCAGACGATCTCCTCCTCGACGAACCGCAGCAGGGTGAGGAAGATCGAGACTCCGTGATGACGACCAGGCCGGCGATCGGCGTCAGGAAGAGCACGGTGAAAGCGAAGCTCATCAGGAGCGCGGCGAGGTGCCGGTGTCCGTGCAGCGTCAGGCGGGCAGCGCCGCCAGCGCCTTCTCGTACACCGCGAGATCGGGCGCCGAGAAGAGCACGAAGCGCACGAGGTCGAGGGCACCCGGACGATCGCGCACGACACGCGCCACCGTCCCGAGCGCGATGGCCGCCGCCTCGGCGATGGGAAACCGATAGGCGCCGGTCGAGATCGAGGGAAAGGCGACCGACCTGAGCCCGTGCGCCAGGGCCGTCTCGACGCTCCGGCGGTAGACGCTCGCCAGGAGGTCGGCCTCACCGTGCCGGCCGTCGCGATAGACGGGCCCTACCGCGTGGATCACGTGGCGGGCAGGCAGCCGTCCCGCCCCGGTGAGCTTCGCGTCCCCCGTCGGACATCCTCCGAGACGACGGCACTCTTCGAGGATCGACGGGCCGCCCGCCCGATGGATCGCCCCGTCGACGCCGCCGCCGCCGAGCAGCGTCGTGTTGGCGGCGTTGACGATGGCATCCGTGTCCTGCTGCGTGATGTCGCCCTGCACCAGCTCCACGCGCGTCCCGGCGATCGTCCGGCCGGCAGTCATTCGATCGGTCCCCGGGGCTCGACCGGCGCCGCAGGCGAGGCGGGTCCCGACGGCGGCAAGGCCGGCGGCGCCAGGCTCGGCGCGGGCATGCGCTCCTCCTCGTCCTGCGCGTCCTTCGCCGCCGGCTCCCGAGGTCGAGCCCGGGTCGCGGCGGATGCCCCCGTCACGCCGCCGAGGAAGACCACAAGGATCGCCCACGAAGCGAGCGGCCGCATGCTCGGGCGCTACCACATCGGCTGGCGGGTGGAGGATCACGTCTTTCCCGCCTCTCCTGTTGCAGACCTGCAGGGAAGTGAGATAGAGAGGCCGAGACGCGAACATCGAAACTGGGAGGGAGCCATGTGGAACGCGGTGGAGGGGGAGACCCAGGCTGTGGTGTTCGTCGCTGACCGTGCCGGCGCCGCTTTGCGGCGGCGCGAGCGGTGCCTGAAGCTGGCGGGCATCGTGCACGAGATCCGGACCGAGCGACGGCCCTCCGGAACCTACTACAAGCTCTGCGTGCACGAGTCCGACACGGTGGCGGCGCACCTGGCTCTTCAGATGGGTGGCTGCAATCGGTCACTCAAGCTGAAGGAGAGCCGCGCGAGCGTCGCGGCGACGGTCCGCGAGATGAGCCGGACGCTCTGGGACGAGGCCGTCCTGCTCTTCTGGCGCGTCGCGGATTTCGTGCGCGGCGCGGCCCCGCGGCTCCTGACCGGGCCGTCGACGGCCAGCTCGGCCGAGTAGCGCCCTCGCCTCTCGGCTCCGATCCCGCGCCTTGACCGCCCGGCGCGGCGTGCGCACCTTCCTGCCCGATGGTCGACGTCAACCGGATGACCGTGAAGGTCCAGGAAGCGCTCCAGCAGGCGGGTGGTATCGCCGCCCGGCGCAACCACCAGGGCATCGACGTCGAGCACCTGCTTCTTGCGCTCCTCGAGGAGGAGGGCGCTCTCGCTCCTGCACTCCTGGAAGCGGCCGGGGTGGCGCCCCGCGCGGTGCGTGAAGCCCTCGAGCGTGAGCTCGCCCGGCGCCCGCAGGTCCGCGGCCCGGCGGCCGGCCCGAGCCAGACCTTCATCACGCAGCGCCTGAGTCAGGTCCTCGCCAAGGCCGAGGACGAGATGAAGGCGCTGAAGGACGAGTATCTGAGCGTCGAGCACGTCCTGCTCGCGGTGGTCGACGAGCCGGCGAGCGCGCTCCGCGGCGTGGGCCTCACCCGCGAACGTCTGATGGCGGCTCTCCAGCAGGTACGGGGCAACCAGCGGGTGACCTCCGCCGACCCGGAAGCAACCTACCAGGCGCTCGAGAAGTACGGCCGTGACCTCACGCGGCTCGCTGCGCAGGACAAGCTCGACCCGGTGATCGGCCGCGACGATGAAATCCGGCGCGTCATCCAGGTCCTGTCGAGACGCACCAAGAACAATCCGGTGCTGATCGGCGAGCCCGGCGTCGGCAAGACCGCGATCGTCGAGGGGCTCGCGCGCCGGATCGTGTCGGGCGACGTGCCCGAGAGCCTCAAGAACAAGCGCATCATCGCGCTCGACATGGGCGCGCTCGTCGCCGGCGCCAAGTTCCGGGGCGAGTTCGAGGAGCGGCTGAAGGCGGTGCTGAAGGAGGTGCAGTCGTCGGGCGGTGACGTCGTCCTGTTCATCGACGAGCTGCACACGGTGGTCGGCGCGGGCGCGGCCGAGGGCGCGATGGATGCCTCGAATCTGCTGAAGCCGATGCTCGCGCGCGGCGAGCTGCACTGCATCGGGGCCACCACGCTCAACGAGTACCGCAAGCACATCGAGAAGGACGCCGCCCTCGAGCGGCGCTTCCAGCCCGTGCTGGT
>VBLD01000178.1:0-1667 GCA_005879205.1 Deltaproteobacteria bacterium | reverse complement strand
TCTCGATCCTGCGCGGTCTCAAGGAGCGCTACGAGGTCCACCACGGCGTGCGGATCAAGGATTCGGCGCTGGTCAGCGCCGCCGTCCTGTCCAACCGCTACATCTCCGACCGCTTCCTCCCCGACAAGGCGATCGACCTGATCGACGAGGCCGCCGCGCGCCTGCGGACGGAGATCGACTCCAAGCCCGAGGAGCTCGACGAGGTCGACCGCAAGATCATGCAGCTCGAGATCGAGCGGCAAGCGCTCAAGAAGGAGACCGACTTCGCGTCGCGCGAGCGGCTCGCCCGGCTCGAGGACGAGCTCGCGGAGCTGCGGCGCTCGGCCGAGGGGCTGCGCGAGCAGTGGGAGCGCGAGAAGGCGGGCATCGTCCGGCTGCGTGCCCTCCAGCACGACATCGAGGAGACCAAGCGCGCCATCGAGCAGGCCGAGCGCCAGTACGACCTCAATAAGGCGGCCGAGCTGAAATACGGGAAGCTCGTCCAGCTCGAGCGGGAGCTCGCCGAGAAGGAGGCCGCGTTGCGGCGCTCCTCAAGGAGGAGGTCGACGAGGAGGACATCGCCGAGGTGGTCTCGCGCTGGACGGGGATCCCGGTGGCGAAGCTCGTCGAGGGCGAGCGCGACAAGCTCCTCCACCTCGCCGAGCACCTCCACCGCCGCGTGGTCGGACAGGACGAGGCGGTCGAGGCGGTGGCCAATGCCGTGATCCGGGCGCGGGCCGGGATCAAGGACCCCAACCGGCCGATCGGCTCGTTCATCTTTCTCGGACCCACCGGGGTCGGCAAGACCGAGCTCGCCCGCGCGCTCGCCGAGTTCCTCTTCGACAGCGAGCAGGCACTCATCCGCCTCGACATGTCCGAGTACATGGAGAAGCACACCGTCGCGCGCCTGATCGGCGCGCCGCCCGGCTACGTCGGCTACGAGGAGGGCGGACAGCTCACCGAAGCCGTGCGGCGGAAGCCGTACAGCGTGATCCTGTTCGACGAGATCGAGAAGGCCCACCAGGACGTCTTCAACGTGCTCCTGCAGATCCTCGACGACGGCCGCTTGACCGACGGCCAGGGACGCACCGTCAACTTCAAGAACACGGTCGTCATCATGACCTCCAACATCGGGAGTCAGGTGATCACCGGCTACGCCGGCGCCCACGAGACGATGCGCGAGCGGGTGCTGGACGCCCTGCGCGAGCACTTCCGACCGGAGTTCCTGAACCGCATCGACGACATCGTCGTCTTCCACGCGCTGTCGAAGGCCCACGTGCGAAGCATCGTCGACCTCCAGCTCGCACGGCTCGAGGCGCGGCTGGCCGATCGCCACCTGACGCTCGACCTCACCGACCGCGCCAAGGAGCATCTGGTGGAGCGCGGCTACGATCCTGTCTACGGGGCGCGTCCACTTCGCCGGGCGATTCAGCAGGAGGTCGAGACGCGCCTCGCGCAGCTGATCGTCGCGGGCGAGGTCCGGGAGGGCACCCGCGTCCGCATCGACGCCGGACCCACCGGTCTGGTCTTCACGACGGCCGAGCCCGAGAGGCCGGCCGCCGCCGCGGGGGCGTAGGCCCCGGGGCGCCTGGGGCCCATGGTACGGATGCCATGCATTCGTGCCTGCCATGGCAGGTGCGCGCGAACACCCGACGGCATGTGCCTGGACCCTCCCGACCGGGTTCTCG
>VBLD01000177.1:21876-22106 GCA_005879205.1 Deltaproteobacteria bacterium | reverse complement strand
ACGCGGACGCCAGCAGCACGTCCGACTCCGTGATGCCGCCGACGGACCCATGTAGGACGGCGAGCCGCACGTCGTCGGTGGAGAGGCGCCGCAAGGCCTCGCTGAGCGCCTCGACCGAACCCTGAACGTCGGCCTTGAGCACCACCTTCAGCTCCCTCACCGCACCGGTCTGGATCTGCTGGTAGAGCTCGTCGAGCGAGACCTTGGCGGTCTTCGCCATCTCCGCTTCA
>VBLD01000177.1:17717-21860 GCA_005879205.1 Deltaproteobacteria bacterium | reverse complement strand
CGCCACCTGGCGCGCCTTCTGATCGTCCTGCACGGCGACGAAGATGTCACCGGCCTCCGGCACGCCACCCAGGCCGAGAATCTCGACCGGCGTCGCCGGCCCCGCCACCTCGATGCGTCGCCCCTTGTCGTCCACCATCGCGCGGATGCGGCCGTACTGCGTGCCGCACACGAACGCGTCGCCCACCTTGAGCGTGCCTTCCTGAACCAGCACCGTGGCGACGGGGCCGCGGCCGCGATCAAGTCGCGCCTCGATGATGGTTCCCTTGGCAAGCCGTCCGGCGTTGGCGCGCAGCTCGAGGACGTCCGCCTGGAGGAGGATCATGTCGAGGAGCTGCGGAATGCCTTCCTTGGACTTGGCCGAGACCGGCACGACGATCGTGTCGCCTCCCCAGTCCTCGGGAGCCAGCCCATGGTTGCCGAGCTCCTGCTTGACGCGTTCGGTGTTGGCATCCGACTTGTCGATCTTGTTCACCGCGACGAGGATCGGGACCTCCGCGGCCCGGGCATGGTTGATCGCCTCGACGGTCTGCGGCATGACGCCGTCGTCGGCGGCGACGACGAGGACGACGAGGTCGGTCACCTTGGCGCCGCGGGCCCGCATGGCGGTGAAGGCCTCGTGGCCCGGCGTGTCGAGGAAGGTCACCTGGCGCCCACCGACGTCGACCGTGTAGGCGCCGATGTGCTGGGTGATGCCCCCGGCCTCTCCCGCCGCCACGTCGGTCGAGCGGATGGCGTCGAGCAGCGAGGTCTTGCCGTGGTCGACATGGCCCATCAGGGTCACCACCGGCGCGCGGGTGGACCGCGCTTCCGCTGGAGTGCCGGCCTCCTGTTCCGCCTCGAGCGCCTGCTCGACGTCGAAGGCGACGTTCTCCACCTGGTACTCGAATTCACCGGCCACGAGCGCGGCCGTGTCGTGATCGAGCATCTGATTGATGGTGGCCATCATGCCCATGTCGAGCAGCTTTTTGAGCACCTCACCGGCCTTGACGCCCATCGCCCTGGCCAGATCGGCGACACTCACGACTTCGGAGATCCGGATCACCCGCTTCGACGCTCGCGGCACCGTGATCTCGGTCTTGCGCTGCTCTTTTCCCGGGAGCGCACGGCGCTTCTGCGGCCGCTTGCCGCCGCGCATGAAGTCGCGCTCCATCGTGTCGAGCATGTCGGACTTCTTGATGACCTTGCGGCCCTTCTTTTTCTTCGGTGCCCCATCGCTCGGTGCCGCCTCGGTTCCGGGCGCCTCCCCGGGCCGCGCGGGCGGCGCCGCGCCGGGCGGAGCGGCCTTCCGGAGGTCGATCTTGCCGAGCACCTTGACCCCGCGCATCTCCTCGAAGCCCGGTGGCGGCGGCGCCGCGGGCGCCGTCGGACGGCCCGGCGCGGGCGGAGCGGGTGTCGCGGGCCGCATCGCGGGACGAACCGCTGCGGGCGGAGCCTCGGCAACGCGCTGAGCCCGGGCGGCTTCGACCGACTCGGTCTCCTCTGGCGCGCGGGCCGGTGGCTCCTCGGCTCGCGGCGCCCCTTCGGCCGCGGGTTCGGCGATGACCTGCGGCGCAGGGGGCGGAACCTCCGGCTCGAAATCCAACGACGGCGGGACCTCGCTCGCACCGTCGTCTTCCGCCGGCGCAGGCGGTAGCTCCTCTCGCTTGAGAACCTCTCGCGCGGTGCGACGGCGGATCACATTGGCACGGAGGCGCGTCTCCGTGGTCTGCTCGCGTGCGGTGACGAGCTGATCTGCACCGGAGTCACGCTCGGTCACGACCCGCTCGGCGACGACGCGTTCGGCGCCGAGGGAAACGCTCGGACGAGGTGCAAGCCCGAACTCCTCCTTCAGCCGGTCCGCCTCCTCGTCGGTCAGCGAGCTCTGGGAGCGCTTGCCGCGGATGCCGAGCTTCTCGGCGCGCGCCAGGACGTCTTTCGGGGCGACGCCCCACTCCTTGGCCAGCTCGTGAATACGCTTTGGCATCCTCTTTTACCTCTATCTCGAGGTCTCCGGAGCCGCACCGAGTTGCACGAACAGCCGCTGCCGCTCGTCGTGACCTGGCGTCAGACGCAGGGAGCGGACAGGACCGCGGCGGCGTACGAAGGCTGCCCAGCAGATCGGCACGCGGTGGAGATACGCGCCGCGGCCAGGCGAGCGGCGGACGGCATCCAGTCGGAGACCCTCCGATGCAGCCGTGAGACGCAGAAGCTCCGCCTGTGGCGCACGCCGACCGCATCCGACGCACATGCGCATCGCGACGTGTCGGCTCATCCGCCCTCGCCCTCCGTGGCCGGGCCAGCCTCCCCGGGCGGCGGAAGCTCGCCCTCCGCCTCCGGCACGGTTTCCGTCGGTGGCGGAGATGCCGCCGCCTCCTCGTCCGCACGCCGCTGGGCAAGGTGCTCGCGCGCTGCCGCGATGATCGCTGGAGCTCGCTCGGGGCCAACACCTTCGATCTCCGCAATCGCCTCGATGTCGGACTCGGCAAGCTGCTCGGCCGACTTGACGCCGTCCTGGATCAGCAGCTCTGCCGTGAGGTCGCTCACTCCCGGGATCGCGGTGAGCGACGCGCGGGCTCGCCGCGCCTCGTCTTCGGCCTCGGCCTCGCTGCGTACGTCAAGCTTCCAGGTGGTCAGGCGCGAGGCCAGACGCACGTTCTGCCCCTTCTTGCCGATAGCGAGCGAGAGCTGGTCGTCGGGGACGATGACCTCCATGGCGTGCTCGTCCTCGTCCATGATGATCTTGGAGACCTTCGCGGGCGCCAGGGCCCGGCAGACGTATTCGGCCGGATCGCTCGTCCAGGGCACGATGTCGATCTTCTCTCCACGTAGCTCCTGGACGACCGCCTGAACCCGCGTGCCGCGCATGCCGACGCAGGCGCCCACCGGGTCGACGTCGCGGTCGTGCGACACCACGGCGATCTTCGCGCGCCCACCCGGCTCCCTCGCTGCCCCCTTCACCTCGACAATACCCTCGTAGATCTCCGGCACCTCCTGGCGGAACAGTTCGATCAACAGTCCGGGGTGGGTCCGCGAGAGGACGATCTGCGGCCCCTTGGGTGCGAGCTCGACGTCGAGAATGAAGGCGCGGATGCGGTCGCCTTGCCGGTAGCGCTCGCGCGGGATCTGCTCCTTCTCGGGCAAGATCGCGTCGGTGCGGCCGAGGTTCACGATGATGTTCTTCTTCTCGAAGCGCTGCACGATGCCAGAAACGAGCTCGGCCTTTCGACCCTTGAATTCGTTGTAGATGATGTCGCGCTCCGCGTCGCGCACGCGCTGGATGATGTTCTGCTTCGCGGCCTGGGCGGCGATGCGGCCGAACTTCTCGGGCGGGAGGCGCTGGAGCTGCTCGTCACCGATCTGGGCCTCCGGATCCACCTTCAGAGCGTCGGCCAGTGCGATCTCGTTCTCCGGGTTGGTCACCGAGTCGATCACGGTCTTCACCTCGAAGAGCTCGATCTCGCCGAGCTCCGAGTTGAACTCCGCCTCGATTCGCTTGTCCGGACCGAAGGTCTTTTTTGCCGCCGACACCATCGCATCCTTGAGCGCGTCGATGATGATCTTCCGGTCGATCCCCTTCTCCTTGCACACTTGCTCGATGACGCGATTCAGATCCGGCAACATCAGGCCTCCTGTCCCCCCCTCAGGCGTGCACCCGCCGGGCCGGGCGACCGAAGTCGTACTCGACGTTTGCCTTCTCGATGGCGACGAAGGGCAGCACGACGCTGCCTGCGTCCGGGTCACGGAGCGTGACGCCTTCGCCCGTCACGGCTTCGAGCGTCCCGTGGAACACCCGGCGCTCACGGATGGGATCCCGAGTGCGTATCCGTACCCGCTGTCCGAGCGCGCGACGGAAGTGCGGCTCGCGCAGCAGAGGCCGATTGACGCCGGGCGACGAGCACTCGAGCTGGTAGCGGCCGGGAACCGCATCGTGGGCCTCGAGCACGTCGCCGAGTTCGCGGGACACACGGGCCAACTCGTCGACCGTGACACCACCCTCCGGGCGGTCGATCAGCAGTCGTAGGATCAGGCGCCCGCCCTCGGGGCGGTATTGCACGTCGATGAGCTCGAGCGCCGCCCCGAGGACGAGGGGCTCCGCAAGCTCCCAGACGCGGCGCGTCACCGCCGACGGGTCCATGTGGTGCATTCCTCCAAAAGAAAAAAG
>VBLD01000177.1:16481-17711 GCA_005879205.1 Deltaproteobacteria bacterium | reverse complement strand
CCCACTCAGGCTGGTCAGTGAAGGCCGGAAATTGCGCGTTTTATACCACTTGGCCGAGCGTCCCGCAACGGCCGGATACGTAATCAGGTCACGCGTACATCTCCTCGATCACGGGCCGGTACCGTTCGGCCACGACCTTGCGCTTCACCTTGAGGCTCGGCGTGAGCTCCCCGCTCTCCGGCGAGAAATCACCGGGGAGGATGCGGAAGTACTTGATCGACTCGAACGACGCGAGCTGGCGGTTCACCTCCCCCACCTCGCTCTCGACCAGGGCTCGGACTTCCGCATTCCCGGCGAGGGACTCCGGACGGACGTCCCCGATACCGTGCGCACTCGCCCAACGGGACACCTCCTCCTGATCGAGGGTGATCAAGGCGACGCAGAACTTGCGGTTGTCGCCGATGACGACGGCCTGGCTCACGTGTGGCTGCATCTTCAGGAGGTTCTCGATCTTCTGCGGCGCGACGTATTTGCCGCCCGACGTCTTGATGAGGTCCTTTTTTCGGTCGGTGATGCGAAGGAAGCCCTCGACGTCGACCTCGCCGATGTCGCCGGTGTGGAACCACCCCTCCGCGTCCCAGGCCTCCGCCGTCGCCTCCGGGCGCCGGTAGTATCCCTTGGCGACATTCGCACCGCGGGCAAGAATCTCGCCGTCCTCGGCGATGCGAAGCTCCGGGCGGTTCACGGTGAGCGACGGCGTGGTCTCGGTGAGCCCGTAGCCCTCGAGAATCAGGATGCCCATCGCATGGAAGAACTCGAGAATCTCGCGCGCTAGAGGCGCAGCTCCCGAGGTCATGTAACGGATGTTCCCGCCGAGCAACTGGTGGATGCGCGCAAACACCAGCCGGTGCGCGACGACGTTCTGGAGGCTCGTCGTCAGGGGCACGGGGCGCCCCTCCTGCTCGCACCGGCTGCGCGCGCGCCCGACCGACACCGCCCAGTCGAACAGTCGCCGCTTGACGGGTGAGGCCGCGTCGCGGCTCGCCAGGATGCGGGCGTAGACTTTCTCGTAGATGCGTGGCACGGCGGGTACCAGGTGCGGACGCGCCGCAACCATGTCCTCCGCCAGGGTGTCGATGCTGCGCGCAAAGGACGTGATCGTCCCGCTCGCAATGTCGAGATACTCGACCATCCGCGCGAAGGAATGGGCGAGCGGCAGGAAGAAAAAATCCACGTCGCCTTCGCGAATGAGGCCGAGGCGAAGCGCCGATTCGATCGTGGCGAGGTGAT
>VBLD01000177.1:15881-16469 GCA_005879205.1 Deltaproteobacteria bacterium | reverse complement strand
CGGTCGTGCCCGACGTGTAGACGATTGTTGCCACGTCGTCGCGGGTGAGCGCGGCTACGCGTCGCTCGATCTCGGGCCGGAGCCGCGGCAGGGCAGCGCGTCCCCGCTCGACGAACGCCCGGAACGACCCCTCCCCGTCCGCATCGTCGATCGTGATGACCCGGCGCAGATCGACCTTCTGTCGAACGCCGTCGAGCTCGAAGCCCCGGGCCGTCACCTCGTCGATCTTGATTCGCTGCTTCGCGTTCTCCACCAGTGCCACCGACGACTCGGAATTGGCGATGATGTAGCCGCACTCGCCGGGCAGACTCGACTGGTAGATCGGGATGGTGAGGGCACCGCACGCGAGAATGGCCAGGTCGATCTCGACCCACTCGGGACGCGTCGCGGACAGGATGGCGACGCGGTCGCCGGGGCGTACGCCGTCGTCCACGAACGCCGCGGCGGTCTCGAGCACGCGGATTTCCATCTCCCGCCATCGCACCTCTCGCCAGCCGTCCCCGACGCGATAGCGGTAGCGCGGGCGGCTCGACAGCTCGGCGGCCCGCGAGAAGAACATCTGCGGGAGATTGACGAACGGCATCCGTG
>VBLD01000177.1:15302-15839 GCA_005879205.1 Deltaproteobacteria bacterium | reverse complement strand
CGGCTCAAGAGCTCCGGGCATCCGCGCGCCTCGGCCGCCGGCACATGTCCGAGCTCCGCCGCGATCCCATCCTCCGCCGCTGGGTGATCATCGCCCCGGAGCGCGCGGCCGACGTCCTGCCGCGCAGGGGAGAGCCACCCGCGGCATCCGGGGAGGCGGCGGGACCTTGCCCCTTCTGCCCCGGCAGCGAGGCGCTCAACCCCGACGAGATCACGGTGGTTCGCGACGGCACGGCCTGGGTGGTGCGCGTGACGCCGGACAAGAAGCCGCTGCTACACATCGAGGGCGACCTCAACCGCCGGGCGGCGGGTATGTTCGACCTGATGAACGCGATCGGCGCCCACGAGCTCGTCGCCGACGTTCCCGACCATACGCTCGCCTGGGCAGACTTCCCCGTGCCGCAGATGGTCCACCTCCTCGAGGTGTACCGCGACCGCACCCGCGACCTGCGCCGCGACCCGCGCTTCCGCTTCGTGCTCGTGTTGAAGAACCACGGCGCCGTCTGGAGCCGCTACGGCCACTCGCACTCGCACGTTG
>VBLD01000177.1:12744-15284 GCA_005879205.1 Deltaproteobacteria bacterium | reverse complement strand
GAGTACTACCGGATGCGCGAGCGCTGCGTGTTCTGCGATCAGATCACCGAGGAGGTCCGCTCGGGTCAGCGAGTGGTGGCGCGCAATGCGGACTTCGTGACCTTCGCGCCCTTTGCTTCCGAGCACCCCTACGAGACCTGGGTCGCCCCCTTGGAGCATGCTGCCGACTTCGGCGCCCTCTCCGACGGTGCGCTCAGCTCGCTCGCAGAGCAGCTCGTCGGCGCGCTGGCGCGACTCCGGGTCGCGCTCGCCGACCCGCCGTACAGCGTGGCGCTCCACGCCGGCCCTCTCGACGGGGGGAGCCAGGCGGAGTTCCACTGGCACTGGGAAGTCGTGCCGCACCTCAGCCACGAGCTCGGCATGGAATGGGCCACCGGCATCTATTCGAATCCGGTGCCGCCCGAGGACGCTGCGCGCCAGCTGCGGGAGCGCCGCTAGCGACCGCTCGACCCGCGCGCGGTTTGCAGGTCGTGAAGCGTGACGAGCTCGACGATCTGGTAGCTCCGTTTGCCGCGCGGCGTGTGCACTTCGACCTCGTCGCCTACTCTCTTGTTCATGAGCGCACGGCCGAGGGGCGAAGAGAGCGATATCTGTCCCTTCGCGGCGTCGACCTCCTCGGGGAACACGATCTCGTAGATGGTCGACTCCCCCGCCTCGACGTCCTCGACGGTCACACGGCTACCGTAAGCCACGCCGTCATGCGGGATCGAGGCGATGTTGTACATCGACAGCTCGCGGATGCGTCCCTCGAGTTGCGCGATGCGGGAGCGCACGTAGTCCTGCCGCGCCTTGGCCGCTTCGTACTCGGCGTTCTCGGACAGATCCCCGTGGGCGCGCGCCGCCTCGAGCTCCTTCGGCAACCGGAAGGTGATCTCGTGCTTCAGCTCCGCCAGCTCCTTCTTGAGCCGGGCGAGAACGGGTAGGTCCATCGCGCCTAAGCTTCGGCGAGAACGCGGCGCGCAAGCTCGCTCGCCTGGCGGCCGTCGAACCGCCCGGGATGGCGCGCGCGCAGCGCGGACATGATGGCGCCGATGGAGCCGCCCCCCTCGGCCGCCGCGATCTCGCGGATCACGCGCTCGAGGGCCGCCGCATCGAGCGGCGCGGGCGCGTACGCCTCGAGGATGGTGCGTTCGTTTCGGTTCTGGGCGACGGCATCGGCCCGCCCGCCGCGCACCGCGAATTCCTCGGCCTCCTCGCGTTTACGGATCTCGCGACGGACGAGCTGCACGAGGTCCGCCTCGACGAGGTCGGCACCGCGACGCTCGACCTTGACATGCTTCACGGCTGTCAGCAGCCCCCGCAACACGTACACGCGCGGCATGTCTCGCGCCTTCATGGCGCGGGTCAGATCCTCCGCCAGCTGCCCCTCCGTGAGTCCCATGTCCGCCTACCCTAAGGGAGATCCCCGCACATTGTAAAGCGACCATTGCATCGGCCGCGCGCCTGCGTCAGCAGCACTCCATGCTGGGCCGCTGGCTCCGTCTGTGCCTCGACCTCGCCTTCCCCGCTGTCTGCGAAGCGTGCGGAACGGCGCTCGCACCCGGCCATCCGAGTTGCCTCTGTCCCCGATGCGTGGCCGTCGTCGGACCTGCCGAAGAGACGCTCTGCGAGCGTTGCGGCGCCCCCGCGTACGAGGCGTCGTCGTGCGCGGGCTGTTGCCGCTACCCGCCGGCCTTCACGAGCGCGCGCGCGGCAGGCTGGTACGTCGCGGGGAGCCCGCTTGCGGCCGCCGTTCAGAGCCTCAAGTACCGCCGTCGGCGGAACGTCGCCGGTGCGCTCGGCGCCCTCCTCGCCGAACGCTACCCCTTCACCGACGACGCGCTTCTCGTGCCGGTCCCACTGCATCCTGCACGGCTACGGGCGCGCGGCTTCAACCAGGCGCTCCTGCTCGCTCGCGCCCTCGGCCGACGCTTGGACTTGCCGATCGCGCCCCGGGTGCTGAGCCGCCGCCGAGCGACCCGCGCCCAGCCCGGCCTCGACGCAGCCGAGCGCCGGCGAAACCTCCGTGCGGCCTTTCGCGTACGGGTCCCGGGCGCCGTCGAGGGGCGTCGCGTCGTGCTCGTGGACGACGTTCTCACGACGGGAGCCACAGCGGACGCCTGCGCCCGCGTGCTGCTGGCCGCGGGCGCCGTTCGCGTCGACGTCTACACGGTCGCCCGCGCCCCATGAGTCCGGGCGACGGGGCCCCTTGAGGGGTTCGGCCGGCAGCGCTAAAGGAACACCGTGGTCGCAGCCGGCGTCTTGATCTCCGGGGCGGGCACGAATCTGCAGGCGATCATCGACCGGATTTCCGCCGGTCGACTCGCCTGCACGCTTCGGGTGGTCATCTCGAACCGTCCGGGCGTCCCTGGTCTCATCCGCGCGGAACGGGCCGGCGTGCCGACGCGAGTGATCGATCACCGCAGCTTCACGCGGCGCGAGGAGTTCGACCGAGCGATCTTGACCGCACTCCTGGAGGCCGAAGTGGAGCTGGTGCTCCTCGCAGGATTCGATCGCCTGATCACGCCCACCCTCATCGAGGCGTTTCCGCTGCGCATCAT
>VBLD01000177.1:0-12679 GCA_005879205.1 Deltaproteobacteria bacterium | reverse complement strand
CCGTCCACTTCGTCGACGAGCAGACCGACGACGGCCCCATCATCCTCCAGGGGGCGGTTCCCATCGCACCCGACGACACCGAGACAGAGGTCCGCGACCGCATCCTCGCCGTGGAGCACGAGATCTACCCGACCGCGATCCAGTTCTTCGCCGAAGGCCGCCTCGAAGTAGCAGACCGCCAGGTGCGCGTACGGGGAATGCGACCACCCGTAGGCCCACCGTTGATCTCGTGGTGAGCTACTGATTGCCATTTGAAAGCTAACGATTTGACTCTTATAGATAGTGTCGATCTCGACAACCGCGAGCAGCGTCGGCCATGCCCGTGGTCAATTTGCCCGCGAGAACGCCAAGCCGAGCTGGGAGGCGCCCATGGCAAAACCCTCGTGGACGTTCGCGTCCTACCCTTACGCCGGGGTGGGCACCCGCCGCCGCACGGTCGACGTGCTCCTCGGGTCCGGGGCGCTAGAATGGGCGACGGAGCCGAGCTGCAGTTCTCCAAGACCCGGCAGGTGACACCGGCTGACCGATGACCAACCTCGCGTCCATCCTCGCCGACGTCCGATCGCTTGCCAACCGGGGAGCACATCACGCGATCGTCCAGCGCTACGGCGCACTCGACGACACCCCCGAGGAAGAGACGTGGAACTCCACCGAGCTCCTGTTCGAGATCGGGCGCGCCTTCGGCATGCTCGGAAACGAGGAGAAGGTCGAGCGGTACCTGCTTCGTTGCGCCGAGCTCGCGCCGCGCCGCGCCGCGGTCTTCCACTGCGCGATCGGCTGGTATTTCCAGCGCAAGAAGAAGTGGACCAAGGCGCTCCGCTGGTACGACCGCGCTCTGGCATCCTTCCCGACCTACCACCTCTGCCTCTTTCGCCGCGGTTATTGCCTCGAGAAGCTCCATCGCCCTCGCGAGACCGTAGACGCCCTCAGCCGTGCGCGTGAGATTTGGGAGAAGGCGCCGATCGAGCAGCGCCAGCGCGGCCGCGGCGTCCAGGTGCAGGTGCTGTTTCACCTTTCACGCGCGCTTCGCGACCTGGGCGAGTTCGATGGCGCGGCCGACGCCCTCGATTCCTGCTGCGAGCTGGACCGGGGGAGCGACCCGCCCGCCATTCGGCCCGAGCACGTCCTGGCCAACCGGGGCGAGCTCGACCTGAGGCGTGGCGACCTCGCGGCGGCGGCGGCGGCGTTCCGCGCCGCCCGGGATCTCGACCCGGCGTCGAGCTATCTCTGCGAGCGGCTCGGGCGGGTCCACGAGCTCGCCGGAGACATGGGCGCTGCTGAGACAGCCTACCGCGAGGCCGCCGCTCTGCCGCGGGGTGCGTTCGCCTACCTGGCGCTCGGGCGCTTCCAGGCTCGGGTGACCGGCGACCTCCCCGGGGCCGTGGCCGCACTGGTCGAGGCGCTGCGACGCGTGCCAGCCGCCGAGCCGCTCGTGCGCGTGGAGCTGGCACGGATCGAGCTCGCCGTGGGGCGGCGGACGGCGGCTCTCAGGCAAGTCGAGCGGGCCCTCGCCTGCCGCCGCGAGGGCGGCTTCGCCGAAGGGCTCAGGCTCGCCTCGGATCTTTGCGAGCAGCTCGGGCGGGGAACGGATGCACGTCGGTATCTGGAGCAGCTCGGGCGGCTCACCCCCGGCGATCCCGAGATCGCCGAGCGCGCCGCAGCGCTCGCCGGCGTCCCCGGACCCATGCAGGATTCGCCGCCATCGGACCCGGTCCTTCCTCCCGAGCTCGCCGCTCTGGGCGACGCGCCCGTCGAGGCCCCGCGCGACCAGCGCCTGGCGGGCACCGTCGATCGGTTTTTCCCGGAAAAGGGATTCGGCTTCCTTCGCTACGGGAGCGGGGAATCGATCTTCTTTCACGTCACGCAGTGCGAGGACGGTGCCGACGGGATCGAGATGGGGACGCGCGTCACCTTCGTCCTCGGACACAACGCCAAAAAGGGGAAGCCGCAGGCCGAGGGCGTGCGCCGAGCCGAGTGACCGCGACCGCGGGGTCTTCCCCAATTGCAAACGGCCGGGGCGCAGGCTATCCTCCCCTCGCGTTCGGGTTTTCGAGCGCAACTCACCGAAAACCCTAAGTAAATTCAACGCCCAGGGCGGGCGAGGAGGCGCAGTGAAATGCCGGACGGCGTAGCTACGGGTGCGAGGCGGGTCGAGGAACGCGACAGCATCGTCATCCGCTTCGCTGGTGACTCGGGCGACGGCATGCAGGTCACCGGCACGCAGTTCACGACCGAGTCGGCGCTCGCCGGCAACGACCTCGCCACGCTTCCGGACTTTCCTGCCGAGATCCGCGCTCCGGCCGGGACGTTGGCAGGTGTCAGCGCGTTCCAGCTGAACTTCTCCTCTCTGCCGGTGTTCACCCCCGGCGACGACCTGGACGTGCTGGTCGCGATGAACCCGGCCGCCCTCAAGACGAACCTCGAAGACTTGAAGCCGGGCGGTATCCTGATCATCGACCGGGAGAGCTTCCACGACCAGAACCTGAAGAAGGCGGACTACGCGCGCAGCCCGCTCGAAGACGGCTCCCTGGATCGCTACCAGCTCTTCCAGGTCGACGTGACCAAGCTCACGACGGCCGCCTTGAAGGACCTGGGACTCTCGTCACGCTCGGTCTTTCGCTGCCGCAATTTCTTCTGCCTGGGCATGACCTCGTGGCTCTATCACCGCCCGATCGAGCCGACCGAGCAGTGGATCCGAGAGAAGTTCCGCAAAACCCCCGAGCTCGTCGAGGCGAACATCCGCGCCCTGCGCGCCGGCCTACACTTCTCGGAGAATGCGGAGCTGTTCGCGGTCTCGTACGCCGTCAAGCCCGCCGTCATCGCTCCCGGGCGCTACCGCAACATCACCGGCAACACCGCCACCGCGCTCGGCTTCGTCGCGGCCGCCCAGAAGGCCAAGCGCCCGCTCTTCCTCGGCAGCTATCCCATCACCCCGGCGAGCGACGTGCTCCACGAGCTCTCCGGCTTGAAGCAGTACGACGTCTATACCTTCCAGGCGGAGGATGAGATCGCGGGCATCGGCGCCGCCCTCGGGGCGGCATTCGGCGGTGCGATCGCCATCACGACCACGAGCGGCCCCGGCATGAACCTGAAGGCCGAGACGATCGGCCTGGCGCTGGCGGTCGAGCTCCCGCTCGTGATCACCGACATCCAGCGCGCCGGCCCGTCGACCGGGATGCCCACCAAGACCGAGCAGGCGGATCTCCTGATGGCCATGCACGGACGCCACGGCGAGGCCCCGGTGCCCATTCTGGCCGCGGCGACCCCTGCCGACTGCTTCACGATGGCCTACGAGGCGGTGCGCATCGCGGTCAAGTACATGACGCCCGTGATCCTGCTGACGGACGGCTTCCTCGCCAACGGTGCGGAGCCGTGGCCGATCCCCGACCCCGACACGCTTCCGGAGGTGCCGGTCGCGTTCCGCACCGACCCGAGCGGCTTCTTCCCCTACCTCCGCGACGAGGAGACGCTGTCACGTCCCTGGGTCATCCCCGGAACGGCGGGCCTCGAGCACCGCATCGGGGGTCTCGAAAAGGAGTATCTGACCGGCAACGTGAGCTATGCGCCCACGAACCACGAGCAGATGATGCGCGTCCGGGCGCGCAAGGTGGCGGGGATCGTACGCGAGATCCCGCCGACCGAGGTGTTCGGTGCGCCCGAAGGCGAGCTGCTGCTCGTCGGCTGGGGGGGCACGTTCGGTTCGATCCGTCAGGCAGTCGGGCAGCTGCACGCGGCCGGCCACCGCGTGGCGCACGTGCACCTTCGCCACCTGAACCCGTTCCCTGCCGACCTCGAAGGCATCCTCGAGCGCTACCGCCGGATCTTGGTGCCGGAGATCAACCTCGGCCAGCTCGTCCGTCTCCTGCGCACCGAGTACCTGGTCGACGCCATCGGCTTCAACAAGGTGCAGGGACGGCCCTTCAAGGTGTCCGAGATCGTGGGCCGGTGTCTCAAGCTGCTCAACGGCGAGGAGGAGCGGTCATGAGCACACCTGGCGTGGGGGAAGCGAAGCTCGGTAAGAAGGACTTCGTCTCCGATCAGGACGTCCGCTGGTGCCCGGGCTGCGGCGACTACGCCATCTTATCCCAGGTGCAGAAGGTGCTGCCCGAGCTCGGGGTACCGCGCGAGCGATTCGTCTTCATCTCGGGGATCGGTTGCTCGAGCCGATTCCCCTACTACGTCAACACCTACGGCTTTCACTCGATCCACGGCCGGGCGCCCGCGATCGCCACGGGCCTCAAGGCCTCGCGCCCCGAGCTCTCCGTGTGGATCGTGACCGGCGACGGCGATGCGCTGTCGATCGGCGGCAACCACCTGATCCACATCCTCCGCCGGAACCTCGACGTGAACATCCTCCTCTTCAACAACAAGATCTACGGACTCACCAAGGGGCAGTCGGAGGTCGGAAAGGTCACCAAGTCGACGCCCGTGGGGTCCGTCGATCATCCTTTCGACCCGATCGCGCTCGCACTCGGCGCCGAGGCGAGCTTCGTCGCGCGTAGCGTCGACGTCGAGACCCGGCACCTGCAGGAAGTCGTCCGCCGCGCCCACGAACACAAGGGCACGTCGTTCGTGGAGATTCTCCAGAACTGCAACGTGTTCAACGACGGTGCGTTCGCGAACGTGACGGAGAAGGCGACGAAGGCCGACCATACGCTCGTCCTCGAGCACGGGAAGCCGCTCGTCTTCGGAAAGGACCGCGACCGAGGCATTCGCCTGCGCAACTTCCAGCCCGAGGTCGTCCAGCTCGGGAACGGGGTCAGCGAGGCGGACCTCCTCGTGCACGACGAGACGAACCCGGCCCTCGCCTACCTGATCGCACGCCTCGGACCGCCGAACTTCGCGACGCCGATCGGCGTCTTCAGCGCGGTCGAGCGGCCGTGCTACGACGAGACTCTAAACCAGCAGGTCGAGGCCGCACGCGCGAAGACGGCGCCCGACCTGCGAGCCCTCTTCAACCGCGGCGACACCTGGACCGTCGACTGAGTCTCGGCTCAACCGCCGTCGCGTCCACGCCATGCCTCGCGACGTGCCGCATCCGGCGGTAGCGTGAGGACGTCGTTCGGGAAGAAGTCGACGATGTAGTCGACGATGTCCTTCACCGATACGATACCGACAGGCCGGTGCTCCACGTCCACCAGTGGCACGTGACGAAAGCCCCCGACGCTCATCTTGTTGAGGGCGTAGACGATCGGATCGTCGGGCGCCAGCACCTCCGGGTCCGGGGTCATGAAGTCCCGGATCGGCGGCGTGAGATCGGCTCGGTCGAGCTTCAGCAGCAAATCCCGCTCCGTGATGATCCCCGCCAGCCGGTCCCCCTCCACGACCAACACGCAGCCGATGCGATGCTCGCGCATGACCGCGATGACCTCTGCCACCGTGGCCGTCAGCGGCAGCGTGACCGGCGGCCGAGGGTTGAGGTACCGGATGGGCGCCCGAATCATGTGCTGGTCGAGGACCCGATTGGCCTTGTCGGACGCACGTTCGGTGAGGAGGTCGATGTCCTCCTCGATCCATTCGTCCATGATCGGTCCCTCCAATACCGGACGCTCCGAGGATCTGCGCGGAGTCTCCGACACGCGCCGCGGGCGTGTCAAGGCCGCCCGCACGCCACCCGGGAGAGGACCCTCGCCGTATGGCGAAGGTCCACGGCCCCGCGAGCGATCAGCGCCCGGAGCCGGTCCAGGTCCTCGCCCTCGTCGACGTCGAAGGTCGGTGAAAGAACGTGTGTCCGCAGACCGAGGCGCCGCGCCTGCCGACGCGTCGCAGCGAAGACCGTCTCGGTGCCCCACGGCATCCCCGCGAACAGGGTGGCCTGCCGGGCCTTGACGCCGATCAGGTAGTAGCCGCCGTCGGCGGCCGGGCCGAGAACGAGGTCGGACCCGCATGTCAGGGCCGCCATGGCTTCCGCCAGGAGGGCCGCGGACACGTGCGGCACGTCAGCCCCGATCACGAGGACGGGACCGGAGCCACGAGCCAGCTCGTCGCCGATCGCGTTCGCCATGCGCTCGCCGAGGTCTCGCCCGCGCTGCAGGCAGCACCGCCAGCCGGCGGGCCTCGTCCCGAGCAACGCTCGGAAGGGCACGCCGCGAGGCCAGTACGCCCAGGTCACCGGGTAGGGCAAGGCAGCGAGACGGGTTGCCAGGTCGCGGATGAAGGCGCGCGAGAGTGCCACGGCCGACGCGGCACCGATCGCAGTCGCCAGGCGAGTCTTCACCCGCCCCGGCGCGGGGTACTTCGCCATGACGATCAGTCGCGCGTCACTGACCGGACGGACGGAACGACTGGAGGAACGCGACGACAGCGTCGATCTCGGCATCGGAGAGCGCGCCTCCAAAGGGCGCCATCAGCGTGCCCGGCTTGCCGTCCCTCACCACCTGCCGGAGCTGAGAGACAGTCCGGCCGCGCCAGAAATCCGCATCGCGAAGGTTTCTCGGATGGGGCTCCATCGCCGCCGCCGCGGGACCGTCGCCGGCTCCGCTGGCCCCGTGGCACGCGGCGCAGCGCTGCTCGTAGACCACGCGGCCCGCGTCGGACTCCGACGAATCGGCGCGGGCGGCCACCACACCCGCAGCGACGATGGCGAGCAGGGCCGCCCCCCGCCCGGTCACCCGTGCTCCTCGCGCAGCGCCGCGAGCTCGCCGGCGGCGTCGATCGCCGCGAGCTCCTCGAACCCGCCGATCGACTCGCCGTCGATGAATATCTGCGGCACGGTACGGCGCCCGGTTCGACTGACGACGTCCGCGCGCAGCGCCGGGTCACTGCCCACATCGGCCTCGTCGAAGGGAATCCCGCGGGCGGCAAGCAGCCGCTTCGCACGCACGCAGTACGGACACACCGCCGTCGTGTAGATCTGGACGCGAGCCACTCCGGAAGAGCTAAGCTCGGACGCCGCCCACATGCAAGCCACGCGCGCAACGCTCGTTGACACACCGCCGGGGCGCCGATAGCGTCGCCCGATGCCGGATCGCTCGGTCGCCGACCCGTTCCTGCGCCTCGTGGAAATCATGGCGCGGCTGCGCGGCCCGGGCGGCTGCCCGTGGGACCGAGAGCAGACCCCCGAGAGCCTCCGCCCGTACGTGATCGAGGAGGCGTACGAAGTACTCGAGGCGATCGAATGCGGCGATCCGGACGCCCTGCGCGATGAACTCGGCGACCTCCTCCTGCAGGTCGTGTTTCAGGCGGAGCTCGCCGCCGAGGCCGGACACTTCACGATCGCCGACGTGGCGAGCGCGGTGACGGAGAAGCTGGTGCGACGCCACCCGCATGTCTTCGGCGACGTCGAGGTGCGCGACGCGGACGAGGTCATGCGGAATTGGCGCCGCATCAAGGCCGAGGAGATTGAAGCCCGCGGCGGCAAGCGCGATCCGCTCGCCGGCGTGCCGGCAGCGTTGCCCGCCCTGGCACGCGCCCAACAGCTCGGCGAGAAGGCGCGCCAGCTGGGCCTCGACTGGCCCGATGCGGCAGGTGTGCTCGCCAAGTTGCGCGAGGAGCAGGCCGAGCTCGAGGCCGCCGTAGCTTCCGATGATCGCGCCGCGGCGGCCCGCGAGCTCGGCGACGTGCTGCTGACGCTGACGAGTCTCGCGCGACACCTCGACGTCCCTGCCGAGATGGCGCTGCGCGACGCGGCGGCCCGCTTCGTCGTACGCGCCCGCCGCGCCGACGCCGCGGCGCGCGCGCGTGGCGCCGCACTCGTCGACCTCGGGCCCGACGAGCGCGATCGGCTGTGGACGCTCGCCAAGCAGGAGGATGATGCCGGGTCGGTTTGACCGCCGGGAAGTCACGTGGTAGCGAGGCCCGCGTGGCGGAACACCCTTCGGCGCTGAAGCGCCATCGTCAGAGCGAGAAGCGCCGGCTCCGCAATCAAGCGGTCAGGACGCAGTTGAAGCACCTGGTCCGCACCGTCCGCACGGCGATCGCCGCGCGCGACGGGGCACAAGCTGCCGACGCCTTGTCACGCGCCACGCGGGCCCTCGACAAGGCCGTGACCAAGGGCGTGCTCCATCGCAACACGGCCGCCCGCAAGATCGCGCGCCTGTCCCACGCCGTGCACGAGCTCGGCGGGAACCGCGCGCCGCAACCGGCGGCCTAGCTTAGCGGGCCATCTCGAGCAAGGCGGCTTCGAACACCGCCTCGGTCGGTCGAGAGCTCTTGAGCTCGAGGTCGAGCCGCCGCAGGACCTGGAGGCTACGCTCGAAGTCTCGCGCCCGGCCGCGGCCGGCGACTCGCTGGACGAGCCAGCTCGATATGCCGAGCTGCGCGGCGATTGCGCCCGGGCCAAGGCCGCGCTCTCCGAGCTCGGCGACGTGCAGGGCCCGTCTCAGGTGCGCGGCGAGGAAAGCGGCCGCCCGGATCGGCGGCTCTCCCTCGTCGAGCAGGGTGCGCAGGATGCGGATGGCGCCCGCGTGGTCGCGCGCGGCGAGGCGGTCGGTCAGCTCCTGTACCTCGTGGGCCCGGCCGGCCGTCGCGACGGCCCGCACGTGCTGCGGCTGGATGCGTACCCCTGACCCGGCGTGCAGACTCACCTTCTCGACTTCGCTCGCGAGGACACCGAGGTCCTGGCCGCTCCGATCGACGAGTTCCTCGGCGGCCGCCGGTACGATCTCGTGCCCGTGCTCCCGGGCGAAGCGAACGACCCAGCCGTGTGCGCCGCGTACGTCGACCCGTGGAAAGCCGAAGGCTGCCCCCGCACGCACGCAGGCAGCAACGAGGCGGCGCCGCTGATCGGCCGCTCGCGCGACGAGGACTACACTCCCGCCCGCACCGAGCGCGGGCAGGCGTGCGAGGATCGCCTCCTGCGCCGGCTCGCGCAGAGCGTCGGCATGGCGGATCACCAGGCTCTGCGCTCCGCCGAAAAGAGGAGGCGACGTCAGGTCGTCGAGCGCCGCGGGCAGGCGATCCAGGTCCTCGTCCGCCCACAGGGTCCGGCCCCTCACTTGCCCTCGGCCGGGCGCGAGCCGCGCACGCAGGAGCTGGAGGCCCCGCTCGACGAGGTAGGTCTCCTCGCCGTAGAGCAGGTAGCAGGACCGGAGCGGCCCCCGCGACAGCGCGGCGAGGGGATCGGGGGTCTCTCCGGATGACCGCCGGGCCTGGCTCAGAAGCCCTCCATCGCTTGCTCGTAGATGTCGCGCGCCAGCGTATCGAGCAGCTCGGTCTCCGCCTCCTGGCGACGTGCTTCCCCGATCTGCACGTTCGTGAGGTTGGCGAGGTCGCGCCCGTCGATCGTGCCGCGCTGGAAGCGCGGCGAGCTGGTGATGACGACTGCGGTCTCCGCGCCGAAGTCCTGGCTCTCCTGCAGCGTCTTGGTCTCGTGCAGGACGTGCCCGGTCGCCCGCTCGATGAGCCGTATCCCGACCTGGACCACGGTCTGGTACTGGACGGCCTCATCGGTTGCGCTGAAGGCGACGGGAACGTCCGTGAAACGCCGGATGTCGCCGGACAGCACCAGATCGGCTTCCGCCGGCGGGACGACGCGGAGGGCACCCCGGCGACGGAACTCCTCCTCGACGGCGCGCCTGAGGTGGACCTCGAGGCCGGTCTCGCGCACGTGGCTCTTGAACAGCTGGATGCCGATCGTCCGGGCGCCCGGCGGGACGGTCGCGCCCGTGCCCGCGAGCTGGTAGCCGCACGCGGAGAGCGACGCCAGGAGAAAGAGCCCGAGCGGCTTCATGCGACCAGGCTCACCAGCCGGCCGGGAACGACGACGTGACGGCGCACGGTCCTGCCGGCGAGGTGCATCTGGACCCGCACGTCACCCAGGGCGGCAGCGAGCACCTCGCTCTCGTTCGCATCGGCAGGCACCGTGATGCGCGCGCGCACCTTGCCATTCACCTGGACGGGCAGCTCGACCGCCTCGCGCACGAGCGCCGTCGGATCCACCACGGGCCACGGCTCGGCGTCGAGCGGTGTCGTGTGCCCCGCGAGCTCCCAGAGCTCGCTCGCGACGTGCGGGACGAAGGGCGCGAGGAGCATCAGCGTCGTGTCGACGGCCTCGCGCAGCGCGGCGCCCCCGGCGTGCTCGACGGCTTCCCCGAGGCCGCCCATCAGCTCCATCACCGCAGCGATGGCGGTGTTGAAGTGCATCCGCTCGACCACGTCGTCGGTGACGCGCCGGATCGTCGCGTGCGTGAGGCGATGCAGGTCGCGATCCGGCCCGGCGCCGGCGGCCGGCAGCGGGGTGCCGGGCGGTGGCAGCCGGGCGGCGACGCCGTGTACGAGCCGCCACAGACGATGGAGAAACCGGCTCATCCCCTCCACCCCCTGATCGCTCCAGTCGAGGTCGCGCTCGGGAGGGGCGGCGAACAGGCAGAAGAGCCGGGCCGTGTCGGCCCCGTAGCGGGCGATGAGCTCGTCGGGCTCGACGACGTTGCCGCGTGACTTGCTCATCGCGGCGCCGTCCTTGATCACCATGCCCTGCGTGAACAGCTGGCGGAACGGCTCGTCGAGGGGAAGGAACCCGAGGTCCCGGAGCACCTTCGTGAAGAAGCGCGCATAGAGGAGGTGCAGGACGGCGTGCTCGATGCCGCCGATGTACTCGTCGACGCCCCGGCTGCCGAGCCAGTAGGCCGTCTCTTCGGGGTCGAACGGCTCCCGCGCATCGTCCGGCGAGCAGTATCGAGCGAAGTACCACGACGATTCCACGAAGGTGTCCATCGTGTCGGTCTCGCGCCGCGCTGCCCCGCCGCAGCGCGGACACTTCGTCTTGACGAAGGCATCGTGCGTGGCGAGCGGCGAGCCGCCCCGACCGCTCAGCGTGACGTCGTCGGGCAGGACGACGGGAAGCTCCGCCTCGGGCACGGGGACCATTCCGCACCCTTCGCAGTAGACGACCGGAATGGGCGCGCCCCAGTAACGCTGGCGCGAGATACCCCAGTCGCGGAGCCGATACGACACCACCGGTCCGCCGTGCCCACGGGCGTCGAGAGCCTCCGCGATCCGCCGCTCGCAGCTTCGCGATCTCGCTGTCGAGCCCGGAGAACTCGCCCGAGTCGACCAGTGTGCCCGGCCCTTCCCACGCCGACGGCATGCTCGACGGCTCCAGGCGCTCGCCCTCGGGCTGCACGACGACCTTCACCGGCAGGCCATGGACCCGCGCGAACTCGAAGTCGCGCTGGTCGTGCGCCGGGACCGCCATCACGGCGCCGGTCCCGTACTCCATGAGCACGAAGCTCGCCACGTACACGGGAAGCCGCGCCCCGGTGAGCGGGTGACGGCAGCAGGCGCCGGTGGCGACGCCCTCCTTGCCGGCCGCGCGCTCGGCCCGCGCCAGCGCCCGTATGCGCTTGACGAAGGCCGCCACCGCCGGTTCCTGCGGCGTGCCGGCGGCGAGCGCGCCGGCGAGCGGGTGCTCGGGGGCGAGGCTCATGAAGGTAACGCCGAAGAGCGTGTCGGGCCGCGTCGTGAAGACCGCGATCTCGCCGGCCCGCCCTTCGAGGGGGAAGCGGACCTCAGCACCCTCGCTACGCCCGATCCAGTTCCTCTGCATGGCGACCACCCGCTCGGGCCAACCCTCGAGCCGGTCGAGGTCGGCGAGCAGCTGCTCGGCGTAGGCGGTGATGCGGAGGTACCACTGGTCGAGCTCGCGGAGCTCCACGGCCGTCCCGCACCGCCAGCACCCGCCGTCCACCACCTGCTCGTTGGCGAGGACCGTCGCACAGGTCGGACACCAGTTGACGGACGAGCGCCGCTTGTAGGCGAGGTCCCGTTCGAGCATGCGGAGGAAAAAGAGCTGCTCCCAGCGATAGTAGCGCGGGTCGCAGGTGGCGAGCTCGCGGTCCCAGTCGTACGAGAAGCCCAGGCGCCGGAGCTGGCCCCGCATGTGGACGATGTTGTCCGACGTCCAGCGGGCCGGATGCACGCCGTGCTTGATCGCCGCGTTCTCGGCCGGCAGCCCGAACGCGTCCCAGCCGATGGGATGCAGCACGGCGTGGCCCTGCATGCGTCGCTGCCGCGCGATGACGTCGCCGATCGAGTAGTTGCGCACGTGTCCCATGTGAAGACGACCCGAGGGATACGGGAACATCTCGAGCACATAGTAGGGCGGCCGATCGGGGTCTCGACGCCCCCGGAACGCACCCGTCTCCTCCCACCGCCTCTGCCACTTGGCTTCGACCTCGTGCGGGTCGTAGCGGACCGCGCCCTCACCCGGCTTCATGCCGTCCCATCCTACTCCGCTCCCCCTGGCTTCTCCTTCGCCTTGGCGCCCAACAGCGTGGCGATCGCGTCGAGGACGCCGTTCACGAACGCCGCCGAGTCTTCGCCCCCGAAGCGCCGGGCGATCTCGACCGCTTCGTTGATCGAGACCGAGGTGGGGATCTCCTCGCGGGCGAGGAGCTCGAACGTTGCAAGCCGGAGCAGATTGAGGTCGACACGTGACAGCCGCGGTAGCCGCCAGTGTTCGGCGCACTCGCGGATGAGCGCGTCGAGGCGCTCTCGCTCGGCGCAGACGCCCTCGACGAGCTCGTGCGCGAAGCGCTGCGCGTCGTCCCGCCCCCGGAAGTGCGACCAGAAGAGCGCCAGGCTGCGGGCCGTATCCTCGTCGCCGCTCATGTCGAGCTGGTAGAGCGCCTGGAGCGCCAGCTCGCGCGCTTCCCGCCTGACGCCCATCAGAACTTCTGCACGACGCGCAGCAGATGCACCATCTCGAGTGCCGTCACCGCCGCCTCGTAGCCCTTGTTCC
>VBLD01000170.1:6607-7049 GCA_005879205.1 Deltaproteobacteria bacterium | reverse complement strand
TCGTAGTAGGCGTCGGGCACGGTGACCCGGTGAACCGTGCGGCCCGTCCCCTCGGTCACCGTGACGTGGAACTCATGCTCGCTCTCCGGAGTGACGTCGATCCGGGCGGCCACGAGCGGCATCAAAGCCGCCGACGGAACCGGCGTCAACCGTCGCGCCGGCGCGGCGACCCGCTGATCTAGCGGGCGCCGTCGGCCCCGACGGGCGACCCCGGCCCGGCGTTCGGGGAGCCGGCACCGATCGGGCCCATGCCGGGACCCACGGGGTAGCCCGCCGGCGGTGGGACCGCGCTGGCCGGAGGGCCCGGGTCGCCGCGCAGGGTGGACCAGTTCGGACTCCGGACCTCGGGCTGTCCGGGAAGCCACACTGCGATCCGATCGCCACGCTTGAGGTGGCGCGCCTTTGCCGGCGTCAGCTGCACCTCGACGTCGCGATCGTCCGC
>VBLD01000170.1:0-6555 GCA_005879205.1 Deltaproteobacteria bacterium | reverse complement strand
CACCTGGGGCGCCTCGCCGATCGCCGGTCCCCTGTTCCCGAGAACGAAGAGTGCGATCGCGAGCACTCCGATGTCGATTCGCATGAGACGCCAGGTAATGGGGCAAGAGTCGAGCCGGCGCGGATGTGGACAGGGGCACACCGCGAGGGTAGCCTCGCGCTATGGTTCCCGATCGAGGTCCACACAGGCCTCAACGCCGGAGACGTGCCGGTGGTCGGGGCCGGGAAAGGGCAGCGGCGGTCCGATCCCGGCGGCGGGGCATGGGCTCGCCCGGTCTTCTCGCCGAAGAAAGGAGGTGATCCAGTGACGTATTCCCCTACGGTGATCTGTGAGGTGGTTGCCCCTTAGGGTAGACCCACGGAAACGTCGCTGGGTCGCCCGTACGGGACCCAGGCACCACCGAACCCCGATAGCCCCCGCGTGTCACCGTGCGGCCGGCGCAGAGCTGGAACGGCTATCGGGGTTTTTTTCGTCGGCCGCGGCTACCGGCCGCCCACCCGGCGAAGCGCCTCTTGCGCGGTCGCGTAACCTGGCCGGAGCTGCAGCGCGCGGCGATATTCCGCCGCCGCATCGGCGAGTCGCTCGGGATGGAACCGCTCGATGAGCAATCCCAGGCGGTAGTGGTGCGCGGCCGGATCCTGCTCCGCGTCGGCCGCGAGCTGGAACTCCTGTTCGGCCTCAGCCGTGCGCCCCATCCGGGCATAGACGCGGCCGAGGTTCGCATGGCCGGTGGTCGCGAGCCCCGCGTCGATGGCCCGGCGGTAGGCGGCGACCGCGTCGTCGAGGCGGTCGACCTGGCCGTAAGCGGAGCCGCAGGTGTTTTGCAGCTGTGCGCTGCGCGGATGGACGCCCGCATGCTCGTCGCAGATGTCCACGATCTCGGCGTGGCGACCCTCGTCGAAGAGGACGCCGGCGTACATTCGCCACGCGTCCCCGTTCTGGGGACCGCCCCGAACCTCCGCCTCCGCCAATGACAGGCCGCCGTGCCAGGCGAGGTTGCGCGCCAGCGTCAGCGGCGCGAGCAGCAGCACCAGCGCCAGGCCGAGCGCGAGGACGGCGGGCGGGCCGTAGCGGCGACCGAGCGCCGCGAGTCCGAAAGCGAGGGAGACGGCGAGACCGGTCGACGGCAGGTAGACGATGCGCTCGGCGAGCGGCGTCACGGCGGCGTCGGAATGGAAGAACACGTGTCCGCCGAGCGAGAGCTCGAGGCCCGGGGCGGTGAGCAGGCGCGTGGACGGTGCCAGCACGAGGTAGAAGAAGCCGATCCCGAAGGAGAGCGCGGGCATACGCCGCCGGGCGAACACCGCGAGGCCCACGAGCGTGGCGTTGACCAGCACGGCGAGCAGCACGTTGCCGCCGGCGAAGTCCTCGTAGGAGACGCGCAGCGGATACGGCCAGGCGACCATGCGCACGTACTCGGAGAGGCTGCCGAGGGTGAACGCCAGAAGCCCGAGCGCGCCCGTGGGGGGCACCGCCTCGGTGAGCTGGGGCAGGCTCGAGATCGGTGCCGCCGCGAGCGCCGCGCGACGGAGCGGCAGGTAGACGACGAGCGGCAGGAGGAGCAAGGCGGCAGGCGCAAAGCGGCGGACGTCGAGACCACCCTCGGGACGCATGAGGGCGATGAGCAGCACCGCGAGTGCGGGCAGGGCCACCGCGCTCTCGCGGAAGAAGAGCCCCGTCAGGTACAGGACCGCAGCCGCCGACCACGCCGCGACGCGGCGCTGCTCCTCCCAGCGCCACACCACGCCGAGCGCGAGGAGCGTACAGATCGTCGCCAGGACCTCCGAGCGGTTGAAGATCGAGTCGACCGCCTCGGTGTGGATCGGATGCACGCCGAAGGCGGCAGCGGCGGCTGCCGCCGCGAGGGGTACGACGTCCGCAGGTATCGACGCGCGCAGCTGAACGCTTCGCAGAAGCGCCAGCACGAAGGCGTAGAGCGCGAGGGTGGCGCCGACGTGAAAGGCGACGTTCATCCGGTGGGCCGCCAGCGCGCTGCCTCCGAAGAGGTCGGTGTCGATCGCGAGCGAGAGCAGGAGGAAGGGCCGGTAGAGACCCGGAACGCCGGTCGCCGCGCCCCAGACGTCGCGCCGGAAGAAGCCGACGATGGAGGCGGCGTCGAGCGGTCCGTGGCTCGGGTAGAAGAAGCGGTCGTCGTGGACGATCACGTTGCCCGGCGCGTTCGCATAGGCGATGGCCGTGACGAGCGCCACGGCGACGGGAGCGAGACGCGCGAGCGGCGAGCGCGCGGCATGGGGACCGGGCCGGGCCCGCGCGGCCTTCCGCGATGGAGCTTCGCGGCCGCCGGCCGACTTCGCCTGCTCGGGGACGGCAGGGCCGTGCCCGTGCCGTCGTCGGACCTTGCTCCGGCTCATGACCGGGCGCCGGACCGTAGCGGCTCCGTCGTCGAGGTGTCAAGCGGCCGGCGCCCTGGCTGTGCATGCCCCACAGTGGCCCGGCGTCGACCTCGACCGCGGTCCACTGCTGACGCAGCGGATCGGGCGGCGACAGGAGCACTGATCGGCGTCGGACGGTCGCTCAGCCCACGGTTCGTTCCTGGAACGCCAGCGCCGAGGGGCCGGGTGCCTCGTGCTCCGTGTCCTCCGCGACCGGCAGCGAGAGCACGTGAGCGAGCGTCTGCAGCAAGAGATCGGGCTCGATCGGCTTCGCCACGTGCGTGTCGAAGCCCGCGGCGACCGCCCGCGCCCGATCGCTCGCCTGGGCGAAGGCGGTGAGGGCCACGGCGGGCGTGGCGCCGCCTTGATCGGCCGGGAGGGCGCGCAGCTTCTGGATGAGCACATAGCCGTCCTCGGTCGGGAGGCCGATGTCGCAGAGGAGGACGTCGGCCCGCGAGCTCGCGAGCGCCGCCAGCGCCGCGGCCGTGGTCGCCACGGACCTCACGACGGCGCCCGCCTGGGAGACGATCAGCGAGAGCGCTTCCCGCGTGTCGGCCTCGTCCTCGACGATCAGGACGCGGCGGCCGTCGAGCCGAACCGTGGTCGGGCAGGCGGCGGCCTCGACGACGGCTGGAGAAGAGGCAACCTCCCGCTCCTCCTCGCGTCCGGTCGAAGCGGGGAGAGCGAGCACGAACGTCGATCCGTGTCCCTCGCCGAGACTGCGGGCTTCCACCCGGCCCCCGTGCAGCTCGGCCACGTGACGCACGATTGCCAGCCCGAGACCCAGGCCGCCGGCCTTGCGTCCCGGGGAGCCGTCGGCCTGCCGGAACGGCTCGAACACGTGAGGCAGGAAATCGCGCGAGATCCCCGCACCCGTGTCGGTGACGCGGACCTCCACCTCGGCGCCGCACCGCGCGAGCTGCACCTCCACGCGGCCGCCGGAGGGCGTGAACTTGATCGCGTTGGTGAGGAGGTTCCACACGAGCTGCTGCAGGCGATCGGCGTCGCCGAGGACGTGGCCGGCGGCCGGGTCGACGGAGCTGCCGAGGATGATTCCCTTGGCCTCCGCGGCCGGCGTGATGGCGTCGGTCGCCATCTTGATGACCGGTCCGAGCTCCACAAGGCGCGACTCGAGCCGGAGCTTGCCGGTCACGATCCGGGAGAGATCGAGCAGATCCTCGACGATCCGCGTCTGGGTCTTCACGTTGCGCTCGATCGCCTCGATGGCGCGCGATGCGCCGGCCCCGTCGAGAGCGCCCCGACGGAGCATCCACACCCACGAGAGCATGGCGCTGAGGGGTGTGCGGAGCTCGTGGGACACCGTCGCGAGGAACTCGTCCTTCAGACGGTTGGCTTCGCGAAGCTCGCCGTAGAGCGTGTTCTCGATCGCGATGGAGGTCATCTGCGCGAGCTGCACCAGGATGTCCTCGTCCTCCTCGGTGCAGCCGCCGCTCGGATTTCCGGAAACCTGGATGTCTCCCATGTTGCGACCGTCCCGTCGCGTGAAAGGCGCCGCCAGGAACGGGTGAGGGCGCTCGTCCGGTTCGGTCAGGCCCCCGCGCTCCGGGGGCGTCGGGATGCGGTATGGCCGGTTCGTGGTACGCACGATGGAGGACACGGTCTCCTCCCGCTGATCCGCATCCGACGTCTCGAAGGCCGACGATACGGCCTGCAGCACCCGGCGATCGTCCACCCGGGCGGTCGCGATCGCACGCGGGACGCCGAAGATCGCCCGAGCGTTCTCCACCACGACCTCGAGCATCTGCTCCAGCGAGGTCGCGCCGTTGATGGCGAGCGACGCGGCACTCAGCCGGTGCAGCTGCGCGGCTCGCTGTCGCAGGGAGTCGGCCTGCCGTCGTACCTGCGCCGTCATCCGGAAGAGGTCGACGAAGACGGAGACCTTGGTGCGGAGGACGTCCGGCACGACCGGCGTGAAGATGTAGTCCACCGCCTTGAGGGAGTAGCCGCGCGCGACGTGGGTCTCGTCCGGAAAGGCCGTCACGAAGATGATCGGCGTGTGCTCGGACCGCGGGCGCTGCCGGATGAGCGCCGCCGTTTCGAAGCCGTCCATCACCGGCATCCGGACGTCGAGCAGGATCACGGCGAAGTCCCGCGTGAGCAGATGCCTGAGGGCGTCGCGGCCAGAGCTGGCCTTGACGATGTCCTGCCCGAGCTCGTCGAGGATCGACTCGAGCGCGACGATCTTCTCCGGGCTGTCGTCCACGATCAGGATGCCGGCGCGTTCCGTCACGTCCGTCATGCGACGCCCCTAGCGCCCGAGCCAGACGCGGAGCAGCGAGAGGAGCTGCTCGGTGTCGATCGGCTTGGCGAGATAGTCCGACGCCCCCGCCTCGATGCACTTCTCGCGGTCGCCCTTCATCGCCTTGGCCGTGACCGCGATGATCGGCAGCGTCTTGAAGCCCGCGCTGCCGCGGATGGCCCGGATCGTCTCGTGGCCGTCCATCTCGGGCAACATGATGTCCATCAATGCCGCGTCGATGCCGGGGGTCCCGTGCAGTGCGGAGATCGCGTCCCGTCCGTTCTCCGCGGGGACGACGGTCATCCCGTAGCGCTCGAGGACGCTGGTCATCGCGAAGAGGTTGCGGACGTCGTCGTCGACGAGCAGCACCTTCTTGCCCTCGAGCGCCACGTTCGGGTCGTGCAGACGCTCGAGGAGCCGTCGCTGCACCTCGGACATCCCTCCGACGGCGCGGTGAAGGTAGAGCGCGGTCTGGTCGACGAGCCGCCCGGCGGCCGCGGGGTCCTTCACGATGACGCTCTGCGCGAGGCGGCCGAGATGCTCCTCCTGCCGGCGGTCGAGATCCCGGGCGGTGTATACGATGATCGGGCGGTCGCCGAAGGACGGCAGCCGTCGCAGCCGCTCGATCAGCTCGACGCCGTCCATGTCGGGCAAGCCGAGGTCGACCACCGTGCAGTCGAACGCGTCCCGCGCGGCGGCGGCCAGCGCCTCCGCGCCGGTCGGCACGGCCAGCGTCCGGACGTCGCCGTTGCCGATCAGCGCGACGGTGCTCGACCGCTGGACGTCGTCGTCCTCCACCAGCAGCAGGCGCCGGACGGGGCGGCTGATCCACTCCTCCAGCCTGGCGACCGCGCCGTCGATCGCCTCGCTGCTGAGCGGCTTGGAGGCCACGGCCAGCGCGCCGTGGGAGAGCGCGGTCCCGAGCTCGTCCTCGACCGAGATCACGTGGACCGGAATGTGGCGGATGCTGAGGTCCTTCTTCAGCTGGCGCAGGAGGCGCCACCCGCTGACGTCGGGCAGCTTCAGGTCGAGCGTGATCGCGTGCGGATGGAGCTCGCGCGCGAGCGCGATGCCCGCCGTGCCGCGGGAGGTCACGACCGCCTTGAAGCCGCGCCGGCGGGCGACCTCGACGAGGACCCGGGCGAAGGCCAGGTCGTCGTCCACGACGAGCAGCACGCGGTCGCCGGGACGGATGTCGCGCCGGTCGTCGCGCACGTGCTCCGCGGGCGCGAGGGAGCTGTCGAGCGTCGTCCGGGGCGCGGGCCCATGCTCGTCCTGGCGAACCGTCGCCCGCACGCGCGCGAGGGCCCGGGACTGCGGCAGATAGAGCTTGAACGTGCTGCCCTTGTCGGGGGCACTGACGACGGCGATCTCGCCGCCGAGCAGGCGCGCGATCTCGCGGCTGATGGCGAGGCCGAGCCCCGTGCCGCCGTACTTGCGGCTGGTGCTGCCGTCGGCCTGCTGAAACGCCTCGAAGATGATCCGTTGCTTGGCGGGCGCGATGCCGATCCCCGTGTCGCTCACCGAGAAGACCACCACGTTCGGCGCGCGGTTGAGCGTCTCGTTGGCGCCGTCCCAGCCCTCGGTGGCGAGCCCCGCGCGGAGCGTGACGGTGCCGCGCTCGGTGAACTTGAATGCGTTGGAGAGCAGGTTCCTCAGGATCTGCTGCAGCCGCTTCGAGTCGGTCTGCAGCGTGTCGGGCATCCGCGGGTCGATGTCGAGGCGGAAGCCGAGGCCCTTGGACTCGGCGACCGGACGGAACGTCCGATCCACGTAGTCCTCCAGATCCGCCACCACCACCGACGCGAAGTCGACGGTGACCGTGCCCGACTCGATCTTCGCCAGATCGAGGATGTCGTTGATCAGCTTCAAGAGGTCGGTGCCCGCCGTGTGGATCGTCCG
>VBLD01000169.1 GCA_005879205.1 Deltaproteobacteria bacterium | reverse complement strand
TCGGCGCACCGCAGGTAGATTCGCTGCGTGACGGGGCTCAGACCCCGCAACCCCAGATCGACCGCCATCCGATCTCGCAACACGCCCATGGACTCGCTCCTTTCCGTCGTCGCACTCGGACATCGAGGGTCGACGCGGAACGGAGCGCATCTCGGCGGTGATGACCAGCGGCGATCGGGAGCGACGATCGTCAGCCGGGCGTCGGCCCGCCCTCGGGGTGCCGCGATCACATCATCGCAGCTGCCGCGGAGCGGCTTCGTTCAACGCGGTCTATCAGACCTTGGGCCCGCCACTCTACGCCGCCCCCTTTGCGATCCCGGAGTCGCTTCGGGGCCCCCATATACGGCGGCCGCGTTCCTGACGCTGGCGGAGAGCTATCCGCGCACGCCGTCCGGACGCCTCGCGGCGCTCTACCGCGGGCATGCCCTCGCGCGCGGCGGCGACCCTGCCGCCGCTGCGACGGCGTGCGGCGAATACCTGGCGAGTGAGCCGGCGGCAGCGTACCTCCGGCAGGAGGAGCTCGATGGCCTCGGTCACGCCAAGGAAGACGGCGGCGATCCGAGCGGGGCGCTCCACGCCTACACGCAGGCGGCGGCCCCTCGAAGGCCCGTATAGCCCCGACGCATCGCTCGGCGCTGCACGGCTGAACGGGGCCACGGGCCACGCCGACGCCGCACGCGAGATCTATGCCCAGCTCCTGAAGGAGTCGCCGGACCCGGACCTGCGGGCGCTCCTCACCTCGAAGCTGCCTCCCAGCGGCGAGTCGACGGCGACGGCCGGCCGCTGAGGCATACGGCCCGCGTTTTCTCCTACGGCCCCTTGGCGGTGAACCGCGCGGCGTCGTTTCGCGTCGCCGTGGAGTACGTTGTCTGCCAGCACTCCGTCGTTCCGTCACCGATCATGAGCTGGACGATCACCGGCAGCGTGAGGCCGAGTGCCGGCGTCGGCAAGTTCGGTCCTCGGCCCTTCGCCTGCACCTTCGCCTCTCCTGCCGCCCCCGCGCTGAGCTTCACCGTCGTGATGCCAGTCAGGGTGCCCGCCTTGCTGATCCTGTAGCTGAAGCCACTCGTGCCCGTCGCCTTCCAGCACGGTACCGTGTGGCAGGTGCCGTGTGGGGGCACGTCCATTTCCATGAGCGGCTGGTTGTTGCCGGAGGCGTCGTACAGGCACACGGAGTATCGTGCTGAGCCGTTCACCGGGTCCTTGAAGGCATTCACGTCCGTGGCAGCGCCCTTGGCCCAGTTCCACTTGAACTGATCCTTGGTGTTGTCGACGTTATCCCGGATCGCCACCGAGGACGCGCCGATCTGGGCCAGCCGGCAGCCAGAGGCTGGCGTGGTAGCGCAGAGGGGGAGGGGTGAAGCCGGCACGGTCAGCCGGGCGATCTTGGCGGCTGCGGCCGACTCGGTGGCCCAGATGTCGCCGTCGGGGCCAGCAGTGATGGTCATGGGGAGGCTTGAAGGAGAAGGGATCGGAAACTCGGTGATGGTACCGGTCGGAGTGATCCGGCTGATGTCGTTGCCGGACCCGCCAAACGCGGCACCACCAACGGTGAACCACAGGTTCCCGTCTGGACCGGCCGTGATGCCCGTGGGGAATGTTGCGGTCGCCGAGATCCGCACCTCGGTAATGGTGTTGGGAGCGCCCGGAACGATGCGTCCGACGTTGCTTGCCGAGCTTTCCGTGAACCAAAGGTTACCGTCGGCGCCGGCCGTGATGAATTGTGGAGAGCTATTGGCGGTAGGCAAGCGGAACTCGGTGATGATTCCGGTCGGGGTGATCCGTCCGACCTTGTTCCCGTGGTCTTCTACGAACCAGAGGTTGCCGTCGGGGCCGGTCGTGATGTCTCTAGGAAGACTCTGAGCGGTCGGAATGGAGAACTCGGTGACTGTTCCGGTCGGAGTGATCCGCGCAATGTTGTTGGCGCTGTCAGCACCCTCTGCAAACCAGAGGTTGCCGTCGGGGCCAGCGGTGATCGCCTGAGGCTTGCTGGCCGCCGTGGGAATGGAAAACTCGGTGATGGCGCCGGTCGGGGTGATGCGGCCTATCTGGTTCCCGACCAATTCTACGAACCAGATGTTGCCGTCGGGGCCGGCGACGGCATCGACGGGAAGGCTGTTAGGAGTAAGGATCGGAAACTCGGTGATGGTGCCGGTCGGGGTGATCCGCCCGATCTGGTTGGCATTGGCCTCCACGAACCACAGGTTCCCGTCCGGACCGGACGCAATTCCGAGGGGATGGGTATTGGCTGTCAATGGAAATTCCGTGAAGGACTGCGCATCGGCATGTCCGGCGCCGAGCCAGAGCGCGAGCAGGGTCGTCGCGGCCACGAGGACGGTGACGCGCAAGTGATTTGTCAACTGCGCTGATCGAGCGACGCGGTGCGGGGTGAGAGACATGAGGTCGCCCGTTCCGCAGGTGGACGGGAGGAAGAGCGGCCGTCTTATACGCGCCCTGA
This sequence comes from Deltaproteobacteria bacterium, assembly GCA_005879205.1. GTDB lineage: Bacteria > Desulfobacterota > Binatia > DP-6 > DP-6 > DP-3. Next base: position 3,803 of record VBLD01000169.1, on the reverse strand, counting down.
CAGGGAGCGGCATAGCGCCCACTAGGCCCCGAAGTTTACGTAAGCCGCCGTATCCGACCTTGGCCACTCTACGCCGCCCCCTTCCCGATCGCGGAGTCGCTCCGGAGCCCCATATACGAGGCGGACAAAGCGGCCGTCAAGAAAAATTCCCGGCTTGGGGAGGCGGGGGCGACCCGGGAGACGCTCGCCGTCGGGGTCCGGGCTAACCCGAGCCGGGGCCACGCGAAGACGGCCCTCAGGCAGGGTCGGCGAACGGACGCGGCCCGTCAGGCAGGGTTGTCGGGGGAAGAGATGGGGGAGCGAGGGAGGCGGGCGCGCCGGCAGCGCGGCGCGCGGGTCCGTCGGAAGGCTGAGATGACCCCAGGATCTTGCGCAGGACGTCGGCCGCCTCGTCAACGCGCCCGTGGCGAGCCAGCAGGCGCGCAGCGCCGTCATTCCCTCCGGCATGCCGTCAGGGCGATGGCGGCGCGACCGACAAGCCCGGGAGATGGCGCCGGATCCGGGTGAATTCTTCGACGTTCGCAGTGACGACCGTGGCGCCGATGCGCCACGCGGTGAGCGCGATCAGCAGATCGTTCACCACGCCCAGCCGGTCCCGGAACCCGCGTCCGTCGCCATGCAGGGCCCTGAAGACCACCCCGGCACGGTCGAAAAGATCGGAGCAGGGGCGATCACGCGTTGGGCGGGAAAGGCTGCCTTGATCCGATCGCCCGCACGACGGCGTGGGAGCATTCCGCGGCGTCGGCGGACGTAGTCGGCATCTCGGTCTCTTCGGCCTCGCGGGCAGGCCAGGACGGTGGCCTGTCGTCCGGACGGCGTGGCGCCGGCTCCGTGAAGCGCGGCGCGGGCGAGCCCTCCAAGGGAAAATTCGTTGGCCAGGATCGCCGCTACCCGAGCATGATCATCCCGCCGTCGACCAGGATGATCTGGCCAGTCACCATCTTCGCGTCATCCGACGCCAGCCACACCGCGGTGCCGGTCAGGTCGTCGGGCTCGAGCGGGCGGTGGATCGCCATCATCATGTTGACGATCAGCTCGAGGATACCCTCGGGCACGAGCTGCTTGGTCGCCTCGGTCATGGTCGGCCCGGGCGCGATCGCGTTCACGCGGATGCCGAACTTGCCGACGCATCCGGCCATGTAGTGCGTCATCGCGTTGATCGCCGCCTTGGTCACGCTGTAGTGGAAGGAGGGCAGCTGGTCGCCCTGGAACGGGATGTCCGGATGCATCCACGCCGCCGCCGACGACTGGTTGATGACCGCGCCGCCGCCCTGCTGCTTCATGTACGGAAAGACCGCCCGGCACATGAGCCACGTGCCGAAGTAGTTCACGTCGAAGATCTTCCGCAGGTAGGCGTAGGAGAAGTCCTGGTTGTCGATCCCGTAGAAGATGGCCGCGTTGTTCAGGAGGACGTCGATCCGCCCGAAGCGGTCGGCGACGGCGCGCGCGAGCCGGTGGGTGTCCTCCTCGCTCGCCACGTCGACGCGTTCGAAGACCGCGTTACCACCGATCGCCCGCGCGACAGCCGCGCCCTTCTCGGCGTTGACGTCCGCGACCACCACCTTGGCTCCCTCGCGCGCGAAGCGCCGGGCGTAGGCCTCACCGATGCCCTGCCCTGCCCCGGTGATGATCGCCACCTTGTCTTCGAGCCGCATGTCGGCGCCCCCTTTCCGGTTCCGCGGGTGTCTACCGCCGGCCGCGGCGCGGGAGCAAGCGGTGCACGGTGCAGGCCCTCGGGTATATAAGGCGCGCCATGCAGAGCACGATGCAGGACCGCCCGCTCACGATCCGCGCGCTCTTCGAGCATGGGGCCCGCGTCCACGGCGACGCCGTAGTGGTCACCGCCGACGAGCGCGGGGTCCGCCGCGCCCCGTTCAGCGAGGTGGCCGCGCGGACGGCTCGGCTCGCGGGCGCGCTCCGACGCCTCGGGATCCGCCCGGGAGACCGCGTCGCCACCTTCGGCTGGAACACCCAGGAGCACCTGGAGGCCTACCTCGCGGTGCCCTCCATGGGCGCCGTCCTGCACACGCTGAACATCCGTCTCTTCCCCGAGCAGCTCGCCTACGTGGCCAACCACGCCGAGGACCGCGTCGTGCTGGTCGACGCGTCCTGCGTCCCGCTGCTGGCGCCGGTCGCGCGCGAGCTCCGGACGGTCGAGCACTTCGTCGTCGTCGGCGACGGCGACGCGGCGACGCTCGGATCGAAGGTGCTCCGCCACGCGGAGCTGCTCGCCGCGGAGCCGCCGCACTACGACTGGCCGGCGCTCGACGAGCGGGACGCGGCGGCGATGTGCTACACGAGCGGCACGACGGGAAATCCGAAGGGCGTCGTCTACAGCCACCGCTCGACGTTCCTCCACTCGCTCGCCGCCTGCACGGGGTCCGTCTTCGGCCTGACCCAGCACGATCGCATCCTCCTCATCGTGCCGATGTTCCACGCCAACGCCTGGGGGCTTCCCTACGCGGGATGGCTCACGGGAGCCGATCTCCTGATGCCCGGGCGATTCCTCCAGCCCGAGCCGCTCTGCCGGCTGATCGCCGAGGAGCGCGCCACCGTGGCGGGTGCCGTGCCGACCATCTGGAACGACGTCGGGCGCTGGGCGGAGACCCATCCAATCGATCTGTCCTCGCTCCGGCTGATCGTGTGCGGCGGCTCCGCCGTGCCGCGGAGCCTCATGGAGCGCTTCGAGGAGCGCCACCAGGTGCGCATCGTGCAGGCGTGGGGCATGACCGAGACCAGCCCGCTCGCCGCCGTGGCGCTCCCGCCGAAGGGCTGTGGCCCCGAGGAGGAGCTCGACTGGCGCGCCAAGACGGGCCGGGTGGTGGCCGGGGTGGAGCTCCGCATCGTCGACGATGCCGGACGCGTCCTCCCCTGGGACGGCAAGTCGGCCGGCGAGATCGAGGTGCGCGGCCCCTGGATCACGGGCGCGTACCACCGCGAATCCGCCGAGGACAAGTTCCACGACGGCTGGCTGCGCACCGGCGACGTAGGCACCGTGGACGCGAAGGGCTTCATCCAGATCACCGACCGCGCCAAGGACGTCATCAAGTCGGGCGGCGAGTGGATATCCTCGGTCGAGCTCGAGAACGCCCTGATGGCACATCCGGACCTGGTCGAGGCCGCGGTCATCGCCGTGCCCGATCCGCGCTGGGACGAGCGCCCGCTCGCCTGCGTCGTGCCGCGGCCCGGCGCGTCGGTGACCGTCGACGCGCTGAAGGCCTTTCTCGCCGGCCGGGTGGCCCGCTGGTGGGTCCCCGAGCGCTGGAGCGTCATCGCGGAGGTGCCGAAGACGAGCGTCGGCAAGTTCGACAAGAAGGCGCTGCGCGCGCGCTACGCGCGCGGCGAGCTCGACGTCGTCACCTGAACCGACCCGAGACCGTGTCTCGGGTCGGGATCGGAAGCGAGCGTGCAGCGTTACGTGGATGAGGCGAACGTCATGCCGCGGCCGGCGAAGCCGGCGCGGCACAACGTGGCGTCGCTCCGGGCGATCGGCTGGCGCGGCGCAGCCCGACTGCGCTCGCGCGCGGCGGCAAGGTTTGCCGCGCCGGCTCCGCCGGCCGCGGCACGCCGTCGGCGGTTTCCAGCGGGCGGCATTTCTCGCTGTCCGCCCCGACCCGAGACGCAGTCTCGGGTCGGAGCACCCTAGGGGAAGAGCAGCCGCGCTCGCAGCCTCCGGAAAACGTTCGTCGAGCGGAAGGGCTGGGCGCCGAGCTGGATCGTCGTCGTGACCGTGGTCTGGTCGGCGCCGGCGAGATCGAGATTCCGGCCGCGTGCGACCAGGCGCACCCCCGTCCGGGTGCGCG
>VBLD01000499.1:1722-2937 GCA_005879205.1 Deltaproteobacteria bacterium | reverse complement strand
CGTCCGGAGGGGCGCAGGCTGTGCGGCTGGTTGATGCCCTTCTTCAGCACGCCGCCATTCGCGATGTTGCAGATGTACCCATCGCTCGCGCTCTCCCAGAGGCCCGAGGCTTTGGGCCCGAACCCGGTCACCCAGATGTGCTCGCTGTCCACGTACGCGATGGAATTGAGATGGTGCGTATCTCGGCCGGCGAGGCTCGGCGTCCAGGCCACGCCGCGGAAAGTCAAACTACGGCGTCCCCAGTCATAGGCCACGACCTCGTCGGTGCCCGTCGAGACGACGAGCACCGTGTCTTCGGCGACGCACAGCGAGTGCGGATTGCGGACCTCCGTGATCCGCTGGTGAAACAGCGGCCGCAAGCGCTCGGCGTCGAGGACCGCCACGTAGGCGTCGTCACCGCACTGCCCGACGGTCAGGAGGCACCCTCGAGCCTGCGCGATGCCGGCGCAGCCGGTGACCTTGATAGCGGTGACCGCGGGAGGAGGAATGCGCGTTGGCGCTCGCGGCCCGCGCATGACTTCAGTGCACGGCCATTCCTTGGTTCTCGCGCCAGCGTTTCTGCCGTTGACATCCGTCGCCCCGGAGCTCGAGCCATAGGGTACTTCGCTGACTCGGGTCGAATGGTTCAGGCTGCTGCGCGATCGGAGCGAGCGGACCGACGTGCTTGCGACACTGGTTGTCTCGCACCGCCGTGTGGAAGGGGCTCCTCGAGCCCCCATGCGCCCGAACGCGCCCGTCGACCGCGTTGACAAGGATCATATCCTTGCTAAAGTAAGGACATGTCCAAAGTCACGAGCAAGCTTCAGGTCACTTTGCCCAAGGCAATCGCTCGGCACTACGGGATCCGCCCAGGCGACGAGATCCAATGGGTGGTCGCGGGCGACGTGATCCGGGTCATCCCACCCACGGGACGGTCGTCCGGAAGCGAAGCGACTGGCGACCGTGCACTCCGGCTGCAGTTATTCGATCAGGCGACGGAGCGCCTGCGGCAACGCGAGTTGACCGCGCGCAAGCGCAAGCGGGTCACCGACCGCGGGTGGAGACGCGGGGATCTCTACGATCGTGGCCGCGCTGGCTGACACCAACGTTCTCGTCTACCGCTTCGACGCTCGTTTTCCGCAGAAGCAAGGCATCGCGACCGACCTGTTGCGCCAAGGCATCGCCGATGACTCCGTTCGGATCGCGCACCAGGCGATCGTCGAGTTCGTCGCCGCC
>VBLD01000499.1:0-1613 GCA_005879205.1 Deltaproteobacteria bacterium | reverse complement strand
CCGCGCTTCGTGGCACCGCCACCTACCGACTGCGATGGTTCGACGCTCACATGTGGGCGTATGCGGAGTATTACGGTCTCGGCGAGCTGCTGTCCGAGGACTTCCAGCCGGAGCGTATGTACGGTGCCGTCCGCGTTACGAACCCCTTCGCGTAGGAAGTCGGTTGATCGGGTCGATCTACCAGGTATCCACGCAGGGTCGTTTCTTCCCGCTGCGCGCCGGTCGCGGCGGCACGGACCGCAGCGCCGTCATGATCCACGTGCGCGACTCCGCCGGATCGATCACGTCGTCGATCTCGAAGTAGGTGGCATAGCTGACGGCCTTCCCGTGCTCGTACATGCGGGCCACCATCTCGGCGAAGAGCTGCTGGCGGGCGGCGGGGTCCTCGACCGCGGCGAGCTCCTTCCGGTAGCCGAGCTTCACCGCGCCCTCGAGCCCCATGCCGCCGAATTCGCCCGTCGGCCAGGCGACGGTGAAGAGCGGCGCCTTGAAGCTGCCGCCCGCCATCGCCTGCGCGCCGAGCCCGTAGCCCTTGCGGAGGACGATGGTGAAGAACGGGACGGTCAAGGTCGCGCCGACGACGAACAGGCGGCTCACGTGCCGCACGAGCGCCGTCTTCTCGGCCTCCGGCCCGACCATCATGCCCGGCGTGTCGCAGAGGAAGAGGAGCGGCAGATCGAAGGCGTCGCAGAGCTGCATGAAGCGGGCGGCCTTGTCCGCGCCGTCGCGGTCGATCGCGCCGGCAAGGTGGCTCGGGTCGTTCGCCACGACACCGAGCGGACGGCCCTCGATCCGGACGAGCGCGGTCACCATGCCGAGGCCGAAGTGCCGGCGGAGCTCGAGCACCGAGCCGGTGTCGGCGAGCGTCCGGACGACCGACCGGACGTCGTAGATGCGGAGGCGGTTCTACGGGACGATCGCCCGCAGGCCGCGTTGGTCGGCGCACTCCCACGCCGCGAGCGGCCCCTGGAAGTAGCCGAGGTACCGCTTCGCCACCCGCACCGCCTCCGCCTCGTCGGCGACCGGCACGTCGACGACGCCGTTCGAGACCTGGACGGGCATCGGGCCCACCTCGTCGGGGTGGAAGACGCCGAGCCCGCCGCCCTCGATCATCGCGGGTCCGCCCATGCCGATCGACGAGTTCGCGGTCGCGATGACGACGTCGCAGCAGCCGAGCAGCGCGGCGTTGCCGGCGAAGCAGCGGCCGGAGTTGACGCCGACGAGCGGCACGAGGCCGGAGAGGCGACCCCAGTAGTTGAACGCCCAGCAGTCGAGGCCGGCGACGGTCGTGCCGTCGGTGTCGCCCGGCCGGCCGCCGCCGCCCTCGGTGAAGAAGACGACCGGCAGCCGCAGCTGCGAGGCCAGCTCGAAGAGGCGGTCCTTCTTCCGGTGGTTCTGGATGCCCTGCGTGCCGGCGAGCACGGTGTAGTCGTACGCCATCACGACGCAGCGCGAGCGCGGCTCGTCGAAGAGGTGACCGTTCACCCGGCCGATCCCGGCGACGAGCCCGTCCGCGGGCGTCCGCTCGATCAGCTCCTCGACCGGCCGCCGGCGCCGCTGCGCGGCGATCACCAGCGGCCCGTACTCGACGAACGTGCCCGGGTCGCAGAGGT
>VBLD01000168.1:17164-18549 GCA_005879205.1 Deltaproteobacteria bacterium | reverse complement strand
TCGTCCGACGCCGACCCCGGTTGCGCTGCCGGGCAGCGAGACGGCGACGATCGACGTCGACTCGGCGGGCCGTCTCTGGCTGTCGACGGAATCGGGATCGCACGTACACGTCTACTGGCGGCACGGCAGGCCGCCCGGTGACCAACGCCGTCCTCCGTCTCCACGTGGCGAGCGCGGCCGGCGCGGCGAGCGACTCCAAGGGCCGCGTGCACCGGTCGGCGTGCGGCTGGACCGAGTCCACCCTCACGGGGACGACCCGGCCGCAGCCGGCGATCGATGCGATCGTGCTCGATGCACCGGCGGGCTCCGCGGTGGCGGGGCAGGTGGTCGACTTCGAGGTGACCGGGGCGGTCACCGCCGGCGACGGCACCTACTGCCTGGCCCTCGACACGACGTCGTCGAACGGCGTGCAGTACGACTCCCGCGAGGCGGGCGGCGGCGGCCCGACCGTGCTGGTCACGGTCGCGCCCTGAAGCGTCTCAGCCGCCGGGCCGGGGCTTGACCGACTCCCCGGCGAGGTCGCTTCCCGCTTCCAGGCAGAGGAGCCGCACGCGCCCGCAGGAGACGACGCGGCCCTCCTCGTCGTGCGCCACCGCCTCCCAGAGCTGCGAGCGGCGGCCGCGGGTGATCGGCCTGGCGGTCACGCGCACGCGCCCGGCACGCACGGCCCGCACGAAGCTCGTGTTGTTCTCGACCCCGACCACCGCCAGCCCGCGCGGCATCGCGTCGAGCGCGGCGCCGGTCGAGCAGACGGTCTCGATGGCGCCGCAGTGCATGCCGCCGTGCACGATCCCGTAGCCCTGGTGGTGGCGGCGGTCGACGACGTACTCGGCCACCACCTCGTCGCGGGTGGCGCTGACGAAGCGGAGCCCCATCGCCTCGTCCCAGCCTCCGCGGGCCTGGTTCATCATCTCACCGAGATCGTCGGCCATGGCGTCCCTGTATCGCGCTCGGCCGGCTGCGGCCAGCGTGGGCGGCCGGCGTACCTCAGGCGAGGCCGAGGGCCCGGTCCTGCGCCTCGGGGTCGGCGTGCTCGAACTCGAGGATGCCGAGACGCTCGAAGGCCTCGCGCACGCGCGGCGTGAGCAGCCCGAGCCGCCGCAGGTTCGGCACGACGCGCGCGAACAGCATGCGCCGGAACACCTGCGCCGGGGCCGAGTCGAGGACGACCCGCTTCACCTCGTCGCGGTTCCAGCCCATGACGCTGGAGATCTGGTCGCCCACCAGGCGGTTGCGCATGAGCTCGCACGCGTAGATGACGAACTCCTCGCGGTCGGCGAGCTCGCCCGGCGCCATGTCCCGGTAGTGGTCCGCCAGCGAGAGCACGCCGAACGCCACGTGGCGCGACTCGTCCTTCATCACGTAGCGCACGAGCTCCTTCAGGA
>VBLD01000168.1:12810-17155 GCA_005879205.1 Deltaproteobacteria bacterium | reverse complement strand
AGGAGCGGCTCCTGCGTCATCTGAAAGAGGTTGCCGAAGGCGGCCATGGCGAGGCCTTCGATGATGATCTGCATGCCGAGGTACTTGAGGTCCCAGCGTCCGTCCTTGATGGTCGCGTCGAGCAGCTCCTTCAGGCTCTCGTTCACCGGCCACTGCCATTCGAGCTTCTCGCGGAGGTAGCGGCTGAACACCTCGACGTGGCGCGCTTCGTCCATCGTCTGGGTGCCGGCGTAGTACTTGGCGTCGATCCAGGGAACCGCGCCGACAAGCTGCGAGGCGACGATGAGCGCGCCCTGCTCGCCGTGCAGGAACTGCGAGAGCTGGAGCGCCACCTGCGCGTGACGCACCCGTGTCTTCTCCCTGGTGCTCAGCCGCTCGTAGGGCGCATAGCCGGCGAGCGGCTGGACGACCTCGGGAAGGATCCCCCGCTCGGGGTCGACGTCGGTGTCCCACGCGAGCTGGCTCGTGCCGTTCCACTGCTCGCGCTTCGCCTTCTCGTAGAGGTCGCGGAGGCCCTCCTTCACGCTGCCGTAGTTCCAGGCGTAGCTGGTGTCGAAGGAGGTGAGAAGCGTCTCGAGCTCTTCGTCGAGGCGACGGAGCTGATTGACGGCGTCGTCGATCATCTCGCTCGGAGATACAGGCCGGCTGCAGCATGATCAAGCATGCCGCACGTGCGGCGGTTCGACCCTGCAACGCGGCCGGGATATAGCTCGTGTCGGCGGGGAGCACTGAATGATCTATGCGTTCGACGTCGACGACACGCTCGAGGTCTCGGGCGGACCCGTGCGGCTCGCCGAGCTCGTGGTCCTGCAGCGCGCGGGACACGTCCTCGGGCTCTGCGGCAACTGGGCCGCGGTCACCGGAACCGTACCGGACTGGCACCGGCTCTTCTCCTTCATCGGACCGATGGAGATGTCGAAGGCCACCTTCCTGGCCCAGGTGAAGCGCCACTGTCGCGCCGAGGACTACGTGATGGTGGGCAACGACCCCCGCGTGTTCGGTCAGTCCCCCGATCGAGACGCGGCCGAGCAGGCAGGATGGCGCTTTCTCAGGGAGGTCGAGTTCGCCGCCGGCGGGCGGTGACGGACGCAGGCCGGCCGCCCGGGCCGGGCGATGTGCACTTGACCGTCCTGCCGGTCGTTGTGAGACTAGCCCGCAACCTTGCGTTGTGCTGGAGAGGAGTCGGATGGTGCCGGCAGGGCGGCCCGGAAGGCGCTGGTGAAGGCTCGGTCTCGAGCCGCTCGGGGTCGGGCGGCGCGTGACCTCGGCCTGGCGGCGCTGATGGTCCTCGGCGTCGCGTCCCTTCCCGCGGCGAGAGCCGCGGCCTTCGACCTCGACGAGGTCGCCGGCCAGGCGCGCAAGCTCGCCGCGGAGCCCTACCAGGATCCCAGAGGTCAGGTCCCCGATTGGCTTCTCAAGATCACCTACGACCAGTGGCGCGACATCCGCTTCCGGCCCGAACGCGCGCTCTGGCACGACCATCGGTCGGCGTTCCGGGTGCAGTTCTTTCACCCCGGCCTGTACTACGACCGGACGGTGAAGGTGAACGTCGTCAAGGCCGACGGGGTGCACCCGGTGCCCTTTTCTCCGAGCTGGTTCGACTACGGCAAGAACGACTTTGCCAGCAAGGTACCGCAGGGGCTCGGCTACGCCGGCTTTCGCATCCACTATCCGATCAAGACCCGCGACTACTACGACGAGGTCATCGTCTTCCTCGGCGCCAGCTACTTCCGCTCCGTCGGCAAGGATCAGGTCTTCGGGCTCTCGGCGCGCGGAATCGCCATCGATACCGCCGAGTCCCGCGGCGAGGAGTTTCCGTGGTTCAAGGAGTTCTGGCTCGTGACGCCTCCGCCGAATGCCAAGGAGGTGACCCTCTACGCGCTGCTCGACAGCCCGAGCCTCACCGGCGCCTATCGCTTCGCGGTGGGTCCGGGCGATCAGACGGTCGTCAACGTGGACTGCCGGCTCTTCCTCCGCAAGGAGGTCCGAAAGCTCGGGATTGCGCCGCTCAACAGCATGTTCTTCCACGGCGAGAACACGGTCCGCACGTTCAGCGATTTCCGGCCGGAGTCGCACGACTCGGATGGCGCTCTGATCACCTTCGCCACCGGCGAATGGCTCTGGCGCCCGCTCGACAACCCGCGCACCCTGCACGTGAGCGCGTTCCAGACGGAGAATCCGAAGGGCTTCGGGCTTCTGCAGCGGGATCGCGACTTCGATCATTACCAGGATCTCGAGACCCAGGCCGAGCGCCGCCCGAGCGCCTGGGTGGTCCCACGCCAGGACTGGGGAGCGGGCCGGATCGAAGTGGTGGAGATCCCGACCAATGGAGACGTCAACGACAACGTCGTCGCATACTGGGTGCCGGAAAAGCCCGCGAAGCCGGGCGAGCCGATGGCGTTCTCCTACTCGCTCTCGTGGTACGACGACGACCCGACCCGACCGCCGGGCGGCCGCGCCGTTGCCACCCGCCGGGACAACGGCACGGCCAAGGACGCGCAACGCTTCGTGATCGACTTCGCCGGCGGAAAGCTGGGCACCATTCCGACCGACCGGGTGGTGCGCGGCGTCGTGACCGTGGTGGGCGGCGAGGACGCCGGCGAGCTGCTCGATCAGCAGGTGGTGAGCAACCCCTTCGGGCACGGCTGGCGGCTGTCGTTCCAGGTGCGGCCGAAGAAGCGCGAGCCGCTCGAGCTGCGGGCGTTCCTCGACGAGGGCGGGGAGGCGCGGACGGAAACCTGGTCCTACGTGATCCTGCCATGAGCGCGAGCGAAGGATATCGATGAGCGACGACGTCCATTTCCCCGCGTTCCAAGCCCCGGACGGCACGGCCGGCCGGGGGAGCGACGGCGCGGCGCGCCGCTTCGCGGTGTCCGCGGCGCGCCTCCTCCAGGACTGGAAAGCCGCTCACGCGCGGGCGGTGGCTTACCTCGATGCGCTCGGGGTGCCGGAGGACGAGCGCGAGTCGCTCGCGGCCCACGCCGTCGAGCGCGCCGTCGAGGGGACCGGCGACGCGGTGGCTGCGACGCTCGACGCGCTCCGGCAGCTCGTGTGCGAGAGCGGAGACGCCGGGGCGGGTGCGTTCCGCGCCTGGCGCCTGAATCGCGCGCTCGCCGGTCTCGCCCCGGGGACGGACGCTGCGCCGGGCCTGTCGCCGATCCCGCTGCGCGACGGGACCCTGTGCGCCGCCCCTCCGCTCGCGCGCCGGTCCATGGTGTCGGAGCCGATGGACCCGCGCTTCTTCCGCGGCTTCTTCAGCCGCCGGCGCGCGCCCAGCGCCGCGCCGGCCGACCACGCGCTGTACGGCCGACCGCTGCGGCTGCTCCGTCGGCGCCTCCCGTGGACGCACGCCGCGCACCGGCGCCGCCTGCTGCTCATGGCGCTCGTCCTCATGCCCACCACCGTCGCCAGCGGCTTCATGGTGAACGTGCTGCCCGACCACGGCAGCACGTGGCTCGAGCTCGCCATCGTCGCCTTCTTCGGGGCGCTGTTCGGCTGGATCTCGATCGGGTTCTGGACGGCACTCCTCGGGTTCCTGACCCTCGTCCGGCGCCGCGATCGCTTCGCCATCACGAGCCTCGGGACGCCCGCGGGCGAGCCGGCGGCCGCCGTCGATCCGGCGGTGCGCACCGCCGTCGTGATGCCGATCTGCGCCGAGCCCGTCGACCGCGTCTTTGCGGGGCTGCGCGCCATTCACCGCTCGCTCGAACGGGCCGGCGCACTCGACCGCTTCCACTTCTTCATCCTGAGCGACACCGCGGATGCGGGCGCGGCCGTCCAGGAGGAGGAGGCCTGGTTCGAGTGGTGCCGCGCCGTGGGTGGCTTCGGCCGCATCTTCTACCGCCGACGGAAGGTCCGCCTGGAGCGCAAGAGCGGCAACGTCGCCGACTTCTGCCGTCGCTGGGGGAAGCGCTACCGCTACATGATCATGCTCGACGCCGACAGCGTGATGGCGGGCGGGACCCTCGTGCGCCTGGTCGAGCTCATGGAGCGCAACGCCGACGTCGGCATGATCCAGACCGCCCCGACGGCCGTCAACCGGCGCTCGCTGTTCGCGCGCGTGCAGCAGTTCGCGAGCCGCGTGTACGGGCCCATGTTCGCGGCCGGCCTGCACTTCTGGCAGCTCGGCGACGGACAGTACTGGGGCCACAACACCATCATTCGCGTCGAGCCGTTCATGGATCACTGCGCGCTGCCGCGGCTCCCGGGCCGCGAGCCGCTCGGCGGCGAGATCCTGAGCCACGACTTCGTCGAGGCGGCGCTCATGGGCCGGGCCGGCTGGACGCTCTGGCTCGCCTACGACCTCCAGGGCAGCTACGAGGAGGTTCCGTCGACGCTGCTCGAG
>VBLD01000168.1:1273-12792 GCA_005879205.1 Deltaproteobacteria bacterium | reverse complement strand
GGCAACCTGCAGCACCTGCGGCTGCTCTTCACCGAGGGCTTGTTCGGCGCCCATCGCGCACTCTTCCTGAACGGGGCCCTCTCGTACATGTCGGCGCTCCTCTGGTTCATGTTCCTCACCGTGAGCACGGTCGAGGCCATCCAGTTCGCCATCCGCACCCCCGAGTACTTCCCGCACGGGGCGAGCCTGTTTCCCGAGTGGCCGGTCTGGCGCCCCGAGTGGGCGTACTCGTTGCTGGCGGTGATCGGCATGCTGCTCTTCTTCCCGAAGGCGTTGAGCATCCTCCTGATCGTCCTCAAGCGGCGCGACGCGCGAGCTTACGGCGGCGTGGGGCGGCTCACGGTGAGCGTCCTCCTGGAGATCCTCCTCTCGAGCCTGCTCGCCCCCATCCGCATGGTGTTCCACAGCCGCTTCGTTCTGCTGAACCTCCTCGGGCGCACCGTCGCATGGCGTTCGCAGGAGCGGGGCGACGACGAGACGGGCTGGGGCGAGGCCATCCGCCAGCACGGCCTCGACTCGCTGTGGGCCAGCGCCTGGGGGGCGAGCCTCTTCTGGCTGAACCCGCACTACTTCTGGTGGGTGACGCCCATCATCGCCGCGCTGATCCTCGCGGTCCCGCTCTCGGTCCACACGAGCCGCGTCGGCCCCGGCGACCGCGCGCGGCGATGGGGACTCTTCCTGATTCCCGAGGAGAGCGCGCCGCCGTCCGAGCTGCGCGATCTCGGCGCCTTCCTGACGGCCGCCCGGCAGCGGGCCGCACGCCTGCCCGACCCGGAGCACGACGGGTTCGTCCGCGCCGCCGTCGACCCCCACGTGAACGCCGTCCATCGTGCGCTCCTCGGCCCGCGACGCTCGCTGCGCGCGACCATCCGCGCGGCCCGCCGGGCGCTCCTCGACCGCGCGCTCGCCGAGGGTCCCGAGGCGCTCGCGGCGCGCGAGCGCCGCATCCTGCTCCTCGATCCCGATCTGACCGATGCGCTGCACGACGCGGTCTGGGGGCTTCCCGAGCGGGAGCGGGCGGCGCGCTGGGGCCGTCCGGGGCTGGTCGCGCCCGCACCTTGAGCCTCTCCCGTCCGGCGCCCGCGCTGCTCCTGCTCGCGCTGGCACCGGCGCTCGTCGCCGCCCCCGGCTGCCGCCTCGATCGCGACGATGCCGGCGCGGTCCGCTTCTGGGCCATGGGGCGGGAGGGGGAGGAGGTGCAGCAGCTCCTGCCCGAGTTCGAGCGCCGTCATCCGGGCGTCCACGTCCGCGTGCAGGCGATCCCGTGGAGCGCGGCGCACGAGAAGCTGCTGACGGCGCACGTCGGAGGCGCGATGCCCGACGTCTTCCAGGCGGGCAACACCTGGCTGCCGGAGCTGGTCGCGCTCGGGGCACTCGAGCCGCTCGACGAGCGCCTCGCGCGCTGGTCGAGTCTCGACCGCGGCGACTACTTTCCGGGTATCCTCGACACCAACGTGATCGACGGCGTCACCTACGCCGTGCCGTGGTACGTCGACACCCGCGTGCTCTTCTACCGGACCGACGTGCTCGCCGAGGCCGGCTATGCCGAGCCGCCGCGCACCTGGACGGCCTGGGAAGACGCCATGACGCGCGTCAAGGAGCGGGCGGGCCCGGACCGCTACGCGATCCTGCTGCCGCTCCGCGAGTGGCAGCCGCCGGTCATCCTGGCGCTGCAACGGGGCGCCAGCCTGCTCCGCGAGGGCGACCGCTACGGCAACTTCGAGAGCCCGCCGGTTCGCGCCGCCTTCGACTTCTACCTGGATCTCTTCCAGCGGAGCCTCGCGCCACGCGCCGGCGACACCGCGCTCGCCAACCTCTACCAGGATTTCGCCCGCGGATACTTCTCGCTCTACATCAGCGGCCCGTGGAACATCGGCGAGTTCGGCCGGCGCCTGCCCGCCACGCTCGCCAACCGCTGGACGACGGCGCCGCTGCCGGCGCCGGGGGACGCCTATCCCGGCGTCTCACTTGCAGGCGGCGCGAGCCTCGCCGTCTCCAGCGCCTCGGGGCGCAAGGACGCGGCCTGGAAGCTCGTCGAATTCCTCTCCGAGCCGGCGCAGCAGGTCCGCTTCTACCGGCTGACGGGCGACCTGCCCGCGCGCAAGGCGGCGTGGGCCGACGAGAATCTCCCGCGCAAGCCCCATGCGCACGCTTTCTGGATTCAGTTGCAATCGGTCCAGTCGACCCCCAAGATCCCGGAATGGGAGCGGATTGCGGCCAAGATCTCGCAATATTCGGAGGCGGCGATCCGTGGGGACCTCACGATCGACCAGGCACTGGCCGGACTCGACCGCGACGTGGATAATGTCCTCGAGAAGCGGCGCTGGCTCATGCGTGGGGCGGGGCGGTGAATGCGGCGCGGGCACATCAATGCTGGGTGGGGGTTCGTCGGGCCGGCGCTCGCGGCGATCGGCGCGTTCTTCATCGTGCCGGTGGCCGCGTCGCTGCTCCTGAGCTTCACGGACTTCGACGTCTACGCGGTGGCCCGTCCCGACCGGCTGCGCTTCGTCGGCGCCGGGAACTACGCTCGCCTGCTCGGCGAGCCGCGATTCTGGACCGCGCTCGGCAACACCGCCTACTTCGTCTTCGTCGGCGGGCCCCTCTCGGTTGCGGTCTCGCTCGGCGCGGCGCTGCTCCTCGAGGCGAAGCTCGTCCGGTGGAGGGGTTTCTTCCGGACCGTGTTCTTCCTGCCGGTCGTGACCACGCTGGTGGCGGTGGCGGTGGTGTGGCGCTACCTCTATCACCCGCGCCACGGCCTGCTGAATCTCCTGCTCGGGGTGGTGGGCGTTCACCCGATCGACTGGCTCGGCGACCCGCGCTGGGCCATGCCTGCCATCATCCTGCTGGCGGTGTGGAAGAACTTCGGCTTCAACATGGTGATCTTCATCGCCGGCCTGCAGAGCATTCCCGAGCGGCTCTACGAGGCGGCACGGATGGACGGCGCGAGCGCCTGGCAACAGTTCCGGCGCGTCACGCTTCCCATGCTCGCGCCGACGTTCGTGTTCGTCGCCGTCGTCACCATGATCGGCTACTTCCAGCTGTTCGCCGAGCCCTACGTCATGACCCAGGGCGGTCCGGCAAACCGTACGCTCAGCGTCGTCCTCCTCATGTACGAGGAGGGCTTTCGCTGGTGGAACATGGGCTACGGCGCCGCCGTCGCCTTCGTGCTGTTCGCCATCATCCTCGGGCTGACGGCGGTGCAGCTCGGGCTCCGGCGGCTCCAGCCGGGAACGGAGCCCATCCGGTGAGGCGCACCGTCCAGTGGGTGGCGCTCCATGCCGTGCTCGCTCTGGGCGCGGCGCTCACCGTGCTGCCGCTTCTCTGGATGCTCGCCGCGTCCGTCATGCCGACCGGCGAGGCGAGCGGCGTGCCGCCGCGGCTCGTGCCGAGCGCCGTCACGCTCGAGCACTACCGCGCGCTCTTCGCCCGGCTCCACCTGACGCGCGCGTTCCTCAACAGCGCGGGGCTCGCCGCCGCCGTGACGCTCGTCTCGCTCCTCTTCAACTCGATGGCGGGCTACGGCTTCGCGAAGTTCCGCTTCGCCGGCCGGGACCGCCTCTTTCGCCTGCTGCTCGGGGCCCTGGTGATCCCGGCGCAGGTGGCGATGCTGCCGCTCTTCCTGATGCTGCGCGCCCTCGGCGTGATCAACACCTACTGGGGGGTCGTCATCCCCGGCCTGGCGAGCGTCTTCGGCATCTTCCTCGTCCGGCAGTACGCGCTGGCGATCCCCGACAGCCTGCTCGACGCGGCCCGCGTCGACGGCGCCGGCGAGTTCCGCATCTACCGTTCCCTCGTGCTCTTCCTGTGCGCGCCGGTCCTGGTCACGCTCGCCGTCTTCACCTTCATGGGCACGTGGAACGACTTCATGTGGCCGCTCATCGTGCTGGCGGACGACCGCCTCTACACGCTGCCGGTCGCGCTCGCCAACCTCGCGGGCGAGCACGTCCAGGACACGGAGCTGATGATGGCGGGCGCGGTGCTGACCGTCCTCCCCGTCGTGCTGCTCTTCGTCTTCCTGCAGCGCTACTACGTGGCGGGGATCATGAGCGGCGGGGTGAAGGAGTAGCGTGCGCGCCGCGAGCCCGTGGAGCCTGCTCGCCCTCCTCGTCGCGACGCAGGCGATCGGCAGTCGCGCGGTCTTCGCCGACCGCGTCGTGCTGGACGACTTCGCGGAGCTGGCGGGCTGGACGGCCATCTCCTCCGAGGGCACGCACGTCTGGATTGCCCGGGAGTCCGACGAGCTCGGCACCGGCATGCGCATCGGGTTCGATCTGAACGCCGGCGGCGGCTACGTCATCGTGCGGAAGAGCTTCTCGCTGACGCTGCCCGAGAACTACGCGTTCTCCTTCCGGGTGCGGGGCGAGGCGCGGCCCAACAACCTCGAGTTCAAGCTCGTCGACTCTCGCGGCAAGAACGTCTGGTGGCGCAACCAGCGCGATTTCGTCTTTCCGCGGGAGTGGCAGCGGGTGACCATCCGCAAGTCGCGTCTCGACTTTGCGTGGGGGCTCGCAGGCGGGGGAGAGCCGAAGCAGGTGGGCGCCATCGAGTTCGCGATCTCGGCGGGACAGGGCGGCAGCGGCTCGGTCTGGATCGGCGACCTCGGCCTCGAGGCCCGCGAGCCGGCGGGACAGGACAACGCGGCGCCCGAGGCGCAGGCGTCGACGTCTCTTCCGGGCCACGAGCCGCCGCTCTTTCTCGACCAGGACGGCGCCACCACCTGGAAGAGCGCGCCCCTGCCGCGCGAGCAGTGGGCGATGATCGATTTCGGCAAGAACCGGGAGTACGGCGGGCTCGTGATCGACTGGGACGCCGACGATTACGCGGTGGCCTTCGAGGTGCAGGTGTCGAGCGACGGCTCGACGTGGACGACGGCCTACCGGACGGCGACGGGCCACGGCGGGCGCGACTACATCTACATGCCCGACGCCGAGTCGCGGTTCATCCGCCTCGCCCTGCAGCGCAGCAGCCGCAGCCGCGGCTACGGCATCGTTTCGCTGGTGGTCAAGCCCTTCGAGTTCTCCGCGTCCGCGAACCAGTTCTTCGGGGCGATCGCGAAGGATGCGCCGCCCGGCACGTACCCGAAGTACCTCTACGGGAAGCAGACGTACTGGACGGTGATCGGCGTCGAGGGCGACGACAAGTCGGCGATCCTCAACGAGGAGGGCATGCTCGAGGTGGAGAAGGGCGGGTTCTCGATCGAGCCCTTTCTCTACACCGACGGCGGGCTCATCACCTGGAGCTCGGCGCGCACCGAGCAGACGCTCGAGGACGGCTACCTGCCGATTCCTTCCGTCACGTGGCGCCAGGACCGCCTCGGGCTCCGCGTCACCGCCTTCGCCAACGGGGAGGCGGGTCGCTCGACGCTCATCGCCCGCTACCGGGTCGAGAACCACGGCGACCACGGCGAGCCCGTCCAGCTCTTCCTCGCCATCCGTCCGTTCCAGGTGAACCCGCCCTGGCAGTCGCTCAACATGAACGGCGGCGTGACGCACATCCAGGAGATGCGCTTCGACGGGCGCACGGTGTGGGTCAACCGCGACAAGGGCGTCGTGTCGCTCATGACGCCCGATCATTTCGGCGCTGGCACGTTCGAGGAGGGTTTCGTCACCCAGTTCCTGGTGCGCGGCAAGGTGCCGTCCCAGACCGACGTGTCGGACCCCTTCGGCTTCGCCTCCGGCGCCCTGCAGTACAACTTCTATCTCGAGCCGCGGGCACACGCCGAGGTCGACCTGGCGGTGCCCTTCCACGACGCCCACGTCGCCGTCGCCGGGCTCGGGGCGGACGGCAATCCGAGCTGGGTCGCGGAGCGGCAGGAGGAGACCCGGCGGCGGTGGCAGAACGTCCTCGGGCGCGTCGAGATCTCGCTGCCGCCCAGCGCCGAGAAGATCGCCCGCACGCTCAAGACCGAGCTCGCCTACATCCTCATCAACCGCGACGGACCCGCCATCCGCCCCGGCTCCCGGAACTACGCGCGCGCGTGGATCCGCGACGGGGCCCTCACCTCGGTGGCGCTGCTCCAGCTCGGAACGGTGGAGGAGGTGCGCGAGTTCCTCGAATGGTTCGCGCGCTATCAGGCGGCCGACGGCAAGGTGCCGTGCTGCATCGACGGCCGCGGGGCGGACCCCGTGGTCGAGAACGACAGCGCGGGCGCGTTGATCTTCGGCATCGCGGAGTACTACCGCTTCACCCACGACGTCGGCTTCCTCGCCGACCTGTGGCCCCGCGTGGTGCGTGCCGTCGAGTACATGGCGACGTTGCGCAAGCGGCGCATGACCGAGGAGTTCAAGGCGCCGGACAAGCAGGCGCTGTACGGCCTCCTGCCCGAGTCGATCAGCCACGAGGGCTACGCCGCGCATCCCGTCCACTCGTACTGGGACGACTTCTTCGCGCTCAGGGGGTTCAAGGATGCGGCCGAGCTCGCCGTCGTGGTCGGCGACGACGAGCACGCGACCAAGTTTGCGGCGCTCCGCGACGCGTTCCGGGAGGCGCTCTACACGTCCATCGGCCGGAGCGTCGCGGACCACGGGATCGACTACATTCCCGGCTCGGTCGAGCTCGGCGACTTCGACCTCCCCGGCGGCGAGCTCGCGAATCTCCCCGAGCCCGCGCTGACGCGGACGTTCGACCGCTACTGGGAGGAGTTCGAGAAGCGCAGGGGCGGGGCGACCGACTGGGACGCGTACACGCCGTACGAGATCCGCAACGTGGGCACCTTCGTGCGGCTCGGCCAACGCGACCGCGCGCTCGCGCTCCTCGACTGGTTCCTCGCCGACCGCCGGCCCGTCGGCTGGAACGAGTGGGCCGAGATCGCCTGGCGCGACCCGACGGCGCCCAGGTTCATCGGCGACATGCCGCACACGTGGGTGGGCGCGGGGTACATCCGTTCCGTGCGGAGCCTGTTCGCCTACGAGCGCGAGTCCGACGGTGCGCTGGTGCTGGCGGCCGGGGTCCCGGCGGCCTGGGTACGCGACGACCCCGGGGTCACCGTGAAGCGCCTGCCGACACACTACGGCGTCCTCAACTACACGCTGCGCGCCGACGGGGCCGACGCGGTCCGCCTCCGGCTGAGCGGCGACCTCGCGGTGCCGCCGGGGAAGATCGTCGTCAGCTCGCCGCTCCCGCGACCGCTCCGCTCCGTCAAGGTCAACGGCAAGCCCGTCGACACCTTCACCGCCGACGCGGCCGTCGTCGGCGAATGCCCGGCCGACGTCGTGCTCGGCTACGAGCCCGGCTCGACATGAGCGAGGGCGCCGCGCTCGGCGCCCTCGACGACCCGGCGCCGCACGCCCGTCTCCTCTCGAACGGGCGCTACACGGTGCTCCTGACCGGCGCCGGGACCGGCTACTCGGCGTGGAACGGCCTCGCGCTCACCGCCTGGGCGGCGGACCGGACGGAAGACGCCGACGGCGTCTTCGTCTACCTGCGCGATCTCGACCGCGGGACCATCTGGTCGGTGGGCCATCAGCCGGTCGGGCGCCCCTCCGACCGGTACGACGCGCGCTATCGTCCTGGTGTGGTGACGATCGCGCGCCTGGACGACGACGTCGAGACGCGTCTCGAGGTCGCCGTCGATCCGGACGACGACGTCGAGGTCCGTCTCGTCCATCTCGTGAATCATTCGCGCCGGCAGCGCCGTCTCGAGGTGACGACGTGCGCCGAGGTGGTGCTGAACGAGCCCGCGGCGCACGCCGCGCATCCGGCCTTCTCGAAGCTCTTCGTCGAGACGGAGGTGGCCGACGGCGGCGCGCTCCTGGCACGCCGCCGGCCGCGGAGCCGGGGCGAGCGGACGCCGTGGATGCTGCACGCGCTCGGCGGCGAGGGACCGCTCGAGCACGAGACCGATCGCGCGCGCTTCATCGGTCGCGGCCGGAACGCGGCCGGGCCGCTGGCCCTCGTCGCGCGCGCGCCGCTCTCGGGCACCACGGGCAGCGTGCTCGACCCGGTGCTGTGCCTGAGACGCATGCTCACGCTCGCGCCGGGCGAGCCCGTACGGTTCGCCGTGGTGCTCGGCGCGGCCGAGACGCGCGACGCGGCGGTCGGGCTTGCACGGCGTCATGCGGACGCAGGCGCGGCCGTGCTCGCGCGCGCGGAGGGCAGGGAGCGCGCGCTGCTCGACCGGCTCGGGCTCTCGGAGTTCGAGGCCGAGCGCTTCCAGGAGCTCGCCGGGTGCATTCTTTACGGAGTGCCGGGACCTTGCGTGGATGCCGGGAAGGCCGATGCGTACTGGCGCGCGAAGGCGGTGGTGGTCGACCCGTCGGCTGTTGGCTCCGACCCTCCGCCGCGCCACGACCGCCCGACCCGTGTCTTCCGCCCCGCGAGCCCCGAACCCGCCGTACGAGGCGAGGAGACGCCGCTCCTCCTCGACAACGGGTACGGGGGCTTCACGTCCGACGGGCGCGAGTACGTCATCCGCGTCGACGGTGAGCGGCCACCCATGCCATGGGTCAACGTGGTGGCGAACGAGCGCTTCGGCTGTCTGGTGAGCGAGTCGGGCGCCGGCACCACCTGGAGCCGGAACAGCCGGCAGAACCGCCTGACTCCCTGGTACAACGATCCCATCGTCGATCCGCACGGCGAGGCCCTCTACGTGCGCGACGAGGATGCCGGCGTCTTCTGGTCGCCGCTGCCGGGCCCCGTCCCGCCGCTCGGGCCGTTCGAGGTGCGGCACGGCTTCGGCTACTCGCTCTGGCGACACTCGAGCCGGGAGCTCGAGCAGGCGGTGTGTCTCTTCGTGCCGCGGCACGATCCGGTGAAGGTCGTACGGCTGCGGCTCCGGAACACCGGCTCGCAGACGCGCCGGCTGTCGGTCTTCTCCTATGCGCGGCTCGTGCTCGGTGTCCTCCCGGCGCGGACGGTCGTCACCGAGCTCGACTCCGGGTCGGGCGCGGTGCTGGCGAGGAACCCGGCCAACGGCGAGTTCGCGGACGGGGTCGTCTTCGCCGCGGCCGTGGCGGAAGGAGCGGTTCGGGTCACGTCTGACCGCACGGCCTTCCTCGGCCGGAACGAGACGACGGCTGATCCCGCGGCAGTCTCGGGCGCCGCCGGGCTCGACGGCCGGACGGGAGCCGGCCTCGATCCGTGCGCCGCGCTCCAGGTCGGCGTGACGGTCGAGCCACACGCCACGGTCGAGTGCGCGTTCCTTCTCGGTGAGACGACGGACGCCGGCGCGGCGCGAGCCCTCGTCGCGCGGTACCGGCGTCCCGGCGCGCTGGACGAGGCGCTCGACGAGGTGCGGGCGTTCTGGCGCGAGATCCTCTCTGCCGTTCAGGTGGAAACGCCCTCACGATCCATCGACGTCATGGTGAACGGCTGGCTCGGCTATCAGACGCTCGCCTGCCGGCTCTGGGGCCGCTCGGCCTTCTACCAGTCGGGCGGCGCCTTCGGCTTTCGCGACCAGCTCCAGGATGCGGCCGCTCTCGTCTACGCGCGGCCCGAGCTGACGCGCGCGCAGATTCTTCTCCACGCGGCGCACCAGTTCGTCGAGGGCGACGTGCTGCACTGGTGGCACCCGCCGGGCGACCGCGGCACGCGCACGCGCTTCTCCGACGACCTGCTGTGGCTGCCGTACGTCACCGCGTTCTACGTTCGCACCACCGGCGATGGGAGCGTCCTCGACGAGCCGGCGCCCTTCGTCGAAGCGCGGCCGCTCGAACCGGGCGAGGATGAGGCTTACCTCCTGCCGGCGCCGTCCGGTGAGACGGCCGACGTCTACGCGCACTGCTGTCGCGCGCTCGACCGCTCGCTCACGCGGGGCGCGCACGGGTTGCCGCTCATGGGCACCGGCGACTGGAACGACGGCATGAACCGCGTCGGACGGGAAGGGCGCGGCGAGAGCGTGTGGCTGGGGTTCTTCCTCTACTCCGTCCTCGGCGACTTCATCCCGCTCTGCGAGCGGCGCGCGGATCATGCGCGGGCGGCGCGCTATCGGGCCTACCGCACCGCCGTCCAGGCGGCGCTGGAGGAGGCGGGCTGGGACGGTGCCTGGTACCGGCGGGCGTACTACGATGACGGCACGCCGCTCGGCTCGGCGGCGAGCGACGAGTGCCGGATCGACGCCCTGGCGCAGGCGTGGGCGGTCATCTCCGGAGCGGCGCCGCGCGAGCGTGCGGCACAAGCCATGGATGCGGTCGAGCGCGAGCTCGTCTCCCGCGACGCGGGGCTCATCCGGCTCCTCACGCCGCCCTTCGATCGCACGGTGCACGACCCGGGGTACATCAAGGGCTACGTCCCCGGCATCCGCGAGAACGGCGGGCAGTACACCCATGCGGCCGTCTGGGTGGTGCGCGCGATGGCCGAGCTCGGCCGGCGCGATCGGGCGGCGGCGCTGCTCGAAATGCTGGGGCCCGTCCACCATGCGCGGAGTCGCGAGGCCGCCGCGGTCTATTGCGTCGAGCCGTACGTCGTCGCCGCCGACGTCTACGGGGTCGCACCGCACGTCGGGCGAGGTGGGTGGACGTGGTACACCGGCTCGGCCGGCTGGATGTTGCGCGTCGCGCTCGAGTCCGTGCTCGGCGTTACGCTCGAGGGCGGCCACACGCTGCGCCTGGCACCGTGCATTCCCGATGGCTGGCCGGGGTTCACCGTGAAGCTCCGGTTGCCTGACGGGAAGACGCGTTACGACATCGAGGTCGAGAATCCCGGCCGCAGCGCCGCGGCGGTCACGTCCGCGACAGTCGATGGCGGGCCCGCGTCCGTCGAGGGCGGGGCGGCGCTGGTGGCACTCCGGGGCGATGGCGCGTCCCACCGAGTCTGCATCACTCTGGGCCCGGCAAGTGGACGCTGATCGGCCGATCAGCACCGGTTGCCGTCACGCTGGGCGCGGCGCCTCCAAGCCATGAATTGCGCCTGAGTAGCACCCGTGCTACGAGGGGTCGAGGTGAAGCGCGAGATCACGCAGCGTGAGCTGCGCAACGACAGCGGGGAAGTGATGCGAGCGCTCGACCGCGGCGAGAGCTTCCTGGTTACCCGGAATGGCGTCGCAGTTGGAGAGCTGGTGCCGGCGCGACGAAGGCGTTTCGTGGCCGCCAGCACCGCCGTTGCGGCCTTCGCCGGCGCTCCTCGGCTCGACGCCCGCCGTTTGCGACGGGACCTCGATGCCTTGATCGACCAGGATCCTCGCCCTCGTGCGTGAGCGCCGGCACGCCCGCGGGCTCGTCGACACCTCGGTCGTGATCGACCTCGATCGCGTCGACGTCCAATCGCTACCGAGGGAGGTTGCGATCTCGGTCATCACTCTCGCCGAGCTCACTGCGGGCCCGCAAGCGACCGACGATCTTGAAGAACGGGCCAAGCGCCAGGACCGGCTGCAGCGCGTGGAGGCGACATTCGACCCTCTCCCCTTCGACGCGGAAGCCGCGCGAGCTTACGGGCGCGTGTACGCCGCCGTGGCTCGTGCCGGTCGCAAGGCACGAGGGCGAAGGATGGCGGACCTGCTCATTGCCGCGACGGCCGTGTCGGCGCGGCTCCCCCTGTACACGCGCAACCCAAAGGATTTCGCGCACCTCGAGAAGATCGCAACC
>VBLD01000168.1:602-1138 GCA_005879205.1 Deltaproteobacteria bacterium | reverse complement strand
GGCCGCCGAGAGCGCCGGTTCGAGCATCACGGCGTGCGTCACGCCCACCGTCGCGAACACGCGCTCGTGCTGGGCAAGCGCATCGATCAGACGGTCGAGCATGTGCTCGTCACGCAGGCGATTCGACACGCGCGAGATCCGCTGCGTCGGAAGATCGTCGTACATCGGATCCGTCTCGGTCGCGGTCACGCGCCGCGCCGACAGCGGACGCCCGAGCACGCGCCGGTGCTCGGTTTCAATGAGTGGCCAATCGATCGCCGCGAGTTCCAGCGCCGGCGCTATTCGGTCGAAGAACTCGCCGAAGTACGCGTCGAAATCCATGCGCGCCGTCTTGCGGTTGAACGACGCCAACTGCCGCAGGACCAGAAACACGAGCGCTGCGCCCGGCGCGATCTCTCGCCGCAGCAGTCGCGCTTCGTCCGCCAACGGGATGTCCATGCTCGCGGTGTCGACGCCGGCGCGCGCCGCAAGGTGTCGAACCAGCCCTGCCTCGCCGTGCCTGCGGATCGCGATCTCTCGGTCGGTCTCGGGGTACG
>VBLD01000168.1:0-559 GCA_005879205.1 Deltaproteobacteria bacterium | reverse complement strand
CTCGATTTGGTCGAACATCGGGTCGACCGGATCCGAGCTGTGCCGCCCGCCAAAGAGCAGCAGGCGAGCCCCGCCACGCGCAACGTTGACCACGTAGGGCGTGGCGTGCCGAATCGTGGCGTACTCGGCAAAGCTCAGGATATGGCGGGATGGCGGCATCGGCGACGGCTTTCCGGACACCATGCCTCGAAAATGCGTCGACCGCGACAGAGGCGCGGGACCAACCCGAAGACTGGCGCGGTTGGTCCCCTACGAGTATGGGTCAGGTTCGAAGTCGTGACCGCAGCGTCCCTCGCTGCCATCCCCGCCTTGCTTCTGCTCAGCGCGCCGCTCCTCTGGACCGGCCGTCTCCTGGGATGGTTCTAGACTTTTGGTCCCAGTGTCCCCGCGGCGGCGCCCTTGACAACTCCGTTTAAGCCCGGTGACCTCATCGAGGCAGCTCCGCACCCGCAGGGCGTTCTCTTAAAGCCCAAGGTCCTCGTCGATCGCGGCCTGGAAAAAGCGCTTGCGGAAGCGGAGGCGGATGTGAAGGCGGGGCGGGTGAGCAAGCCCTACACTT
>VBLD01000144.1 GCA_005879205.1 Deltaproteobacteria bacterium | reverse complement strand
GGCGCGCTCCGTCGCGTCACGCTGGAAGCCGGCGTCCGGGACAGCCAGCACGTGGAGGTGCTCGGCGGCGACCTCCGCGAGGGGGACCGGATCGTCGTCGGCCTGCGGCGCGACGGCGCCAGCGCGGACGCCGCCCCCGGGCTGCGGATGCCGGGGTTTCACGGCCTCAAGCGGCTCTAGCGATGCCCGCCGGCATGCGACCCCTCATCCATGCTCGGCGTCATCATCGGCGTGGCACCGCTCATCGACACTCAGAAGTTCCACTTGACCTTCAGGAACACGCCCTCGGCGAGGTTGCCCGAGAAGTCGTCTGGATGGTCGCGGGTTGGTCCGAAGGCGGATCCCGCACGGAAGAGCGCCCCGATGAGCTCGATCTCGAGGTGCTCCCACTCCTCCAGCCCGAGCGCCAGGTCCCACTCGTGCCCGATCGCACCGCTCTTGCCGTTCGGATCCGCCTTGAGCTTCGTATCGCGCAGGAACGGGGCCGGCACCGCCTGCTGGTAGGAGGAGCTCGAGCGAGCTCGAGTGGAGGATGCGGTAGCCGATCGCGGCGGTGACGACGTGGAGGTTCGCGAGCTCGGGGCGCACGAGCTCGCCGTAGTACCGGAAGCGGTCGACGCCGAGGAAGCGGTCGTTGTCGCGCTGCAGCCCCGTCTGGCGAAAGCCCGTGTCCTCGCCGTGCCTGGCGTTGGAGTCGCCCGACCCGAAGGCGTAGCCGAGCGTGAACGCGGGCCGCCACCGCAGCGGCGACGCGAGCGTCGTCCGGGCGTCGATCGCAAAGCCGCCCACGTCGTGGTGGCCGCGCGAGGCGAGCCGCTCGTGGGTCGGGTCACTCTTGCTCGGGGGACACTTGTTCGTGTCGGCGCAGTTCTCGAACGAGAGCACGGTCTCGTCGCCACCGACCCAGGCCCCGTCGAGACCGTAGAACAGGTCTCCGAACCCGCCCCAGTCGAGCTCGCCGGACGCCCGCCCGCCGAGCCAGAGGAGCCGCGCGTCGCTCGGGTCCTCGCGATCCGGCGTCAGGATCTGGCCGATCGAGCGCTGACCCGAATGGTCGAAGTGCCAGAGGTAGAAGAGATCGAGCCGTTGTCTCTCGCTCCAGCCCCAGGCGGCGTTGCCGAGGACGCGGAAGACGTCTTCCTCGTCGGGCGAGATGAACCGGGTCAGGGTGGCGTCGGGCGCCAGTTCCTGGCCGACGCCCAGCTCGGTGTGCACCTGCGGACGGTCGTAGTAGATGCGGAACGCGTCCAGGTTGTGGTCCCACCACCACTCGCGCACCTCCTGGAACTTCTGCCGTCCGATCTGCACGGAGTATCCGGGACCGAGGACGTTCTGCATGACGTCGCCCACGAAGAGCCAGTGCTCACGCCGCTCGACCTCCTTCGCCGTCGACTCGTCCCGCTCTCCGGTGTCGAGCCTGAACGCGGGCGCGTAGGTGAACCGCCCCTGTGCGAAGAGCAGCACGCGGGGCGTGACGAAGTAGAGTCCCTCGAGCTCGATGTGGTCGTCCAGCTCGACCTTGTCCTTCTGCGTGGCATTGTCGAGATCGAAGTTCTTCCGGTACTCGGTGAGAGCCTGCAGCTCGCCGCCGATGGTGAGCGGGCGGCCGAAGATCGAGAACGTCTGCTGCTTGTCGGGACGCTTCTCGTCCAGGCGCTTGGCGAGGTCCGATCCATGGGTCGGAACACCGACCGGCACGACCACCTCGATGCCCAGCACGGTGAGCGCGATCGAGCCGTCGGGCCGGCGCTCCTCGGCGGCCACGGCGCCCAGGATCTCTGCCTTCCCCGGCCTGGTCTTCTCGATCGTGTTGGCGACCAGATGTCCCGGTGCGCTCAGCCGGCCGGCCGCCTCGACCGGCGCGTCCGGGACCAGCTTCTCCGGGGTGAGACCGATGAAGCTCGTCGATTCCGTCCATTCGACGACGAGAGGGCCGATCCGGAAGGTCCGCGGCTCGGGGCCGACCGCCGTGATCGGACCGTCGACACGGCCGCTCAGGGGGTCCTTGCGCGAATGCTTGTGCTCCACGCGCGACGCCTCGAGCCGCTCGTCGACCCAGCGCCCGCTGATCTTCAACCGCCTCCCCTCGAGGTCGACGCCGAGGGCTGGCCGGCTCACGTGCAGCTCGCCGAGCTCCGCGATCACCTCCGCACCCTCGGCGCGCACCTCGGAGGGGCCCGGGTCGCGCTTCAGGTCCAGGATCACGGACAGGCCGCCGGCACGCGGGACGGCACGCACGCCGGACACGATCTCATCCGTGACGGGGAAGCGCGTCTCCCCCCCGCCCTCCGGCTGCGGCCCGTCGACGTCGATCTCGAGGCGCGGCGGGTTGTCGAGACGGGAACCGCGGACGCCCTCGGGTTCGCGCGTGAGCGTGATCGTCACGCGGCGGCCGCCACCGATCGGCTCGACGCGGACCCTGCGCACCGCCTCCGACGCCTGACCGTGAGCGGTCGTCGTCCCCAGGACGGCGCCGAGTACCGTTGCGGCAATCGGCAACGCGGCGAGGCGTTTCACGCGTGCCGTCACCGCACTGCCGGGAAGCGCACCCGGGCCCTCCACCCCCCGCTCCTCCGCTTCCATCCGCTTTCGGCGCAACATGACACCCACGAGCGCTGACATGCAAGCAGCGACGGCGACGCGGGGCGTTCGAATCACTCGAGAATTGAAGCCGTCGGCTCGAACCGCCCGTACTCGAGCGCCAGGGTCGGCAGCACCAGCAGGTTCAGGATCGTCGACGTGATCAGCCCGCCGAGGATAACGATCGCCATCGGACCTTCGATCTCGCGGCCCGCCTCGCCGGAGCCCATGGCCAGCGGGAGCAGGCCCAGAGCGGTGACCAGCGCGGTCATCAGGATCGGGACCAGGCGCTCGGAGGCGCCGCGCATCGCGGCTTCCAGGCCCCACGTCATGCCTTCTTCGCGCACGAGGTGCTCGAAATGCGAGATCATCATGATCGAGTTGCGCATGGTGATGCCGAAGAGCGTGACGAACCCGACGAGTGAGCCGATGGTCAGGCCCGCTTCCGTCAACCACACGGCCAGCACCCCGCCGACCAGCGCGAAGGGCACGTTGGCGAGCACCAGCAGCAGGTTTCGCCAGTTTCGATAGACGGTCGTGAGCAGCAGCAGAATGCCCGCGGCCGCCATCAGCGAATGGACGAGGAGTTGACGCTGTGCCTGCGCCCGCGCCTGGGCGGCGCCGCTGAACACGGCATAGACGCCGGCCGGAAAGCTCACCTTCGATGCAATTGCTTCCCTGGCATTCGTGACGAACGAGGTCACGTCACGGCCTTGCGGGTTGCACGTCACGGTTTGGCGCCGCCGCGTGCCTTCGTGCAGGATCGACTGGCGTCCGCTGGTCGGATAGATTTCCGCCAGCTCGCTCAACGGCACGCGCAGGCCGCTGGCGTTGCGCAGCAGGAGCGCGCCGATGGTTTCGGGGTCGCGGCGCTCCGGCTCGTCGAGGATCACGGCGACGTCCGACACGCGGCTGCCCTGGTAGGTCTGCGCGACCACGGTGCCCTGAAAGGCGGCCTGGATGGCCTCGAGCACTTCCACGGGTCGGTACCCGAATTGCACCAGCCGCTCCGTGCGCAGCTTGACGGCCAGGCGCGGCGCGCCGGGTGGGGACTTCAGCTGGACGTCCTTCGCGCCCGGCACCTTCTCCAGCACTCGCACCACTTCCTGTGCCTTGGCGTCGAGCACGTCGAGGTCGTCACCGAAGATGCTGATCACCACCGGCGCGGTCTCACCGGCAATGGTCTCGCCGATGCGATCACCGAGGAACGTCAGCACCTCGAACTGAATGCCGGGGAAACCTTCGAGGATCGTCCGGATCTCCTTCTCCATCGTCTCCTCTTCCTTGGCGGCGATCGGCTTGAGGTCGACGTGGAACTCGCTGCGATGTGGGCCCCACGGGTCTTCGCCCAGCTCGGCGCGACCCACCTGCTGCTCGACGGTGGCGATGTTCTCGTGCGCGAGAAGCGCCTCGGAAATGTTCCGGCCGATACGGAGCGTTTCCTGGAGCGACGTCCCCGGCGCGGCAAACACTTGCAGCACGAAGTGGCCTTCGCGGAACGCGGGCAGGAACTCCTGGCCGAAGAACGGCACCGTCGTGACGCCCGCCGCGCAGATCACCAGCACCCCGCCGACCAGCGCGCGCGGCCACTGCACCGCGGAACGGAGGATGCCGCCGTACGTGGCTTTGAGCCACGACTGGAGGCGTGGCTCTCGGGCGCTACGCACACCGTGGCCGAAGAAGAGCAAGGACAGCGCCGGTGTGAGGGTGAGGGCGACGCCCAGCGAGGCCATGATGGCGAGGATGTAACTGAGCGCCAGTGGCGCGAAGAAGCTGCCCTGCAGCCCGCTCAGGGTGAGCACGGGCACGAAGACCAGCGCGACGACGAACGTGGCGTAGACCACCGCGCTCCGCACTTCGAGCGACGCGTCGACGACCACTTGGAATGCCGAACGCGGCTGCGCCAGCAACTGATTCTCGCGCAGCCGCCGGAAGATGTTCTCCACGTCGATGATGGCATCATCCACCACTTCACCGATCGCAATGGCCAGGCCGCCCAGCGTCATCGTGTTGAGGGTGACGCCGAACGCGTCGAGCAGGATGATCGCGGTGAGGAGCGACAGCGGAATGGCGGTGACCGAGATGAAGGCAGTGCGGAAATGGCCGAGGAACAGCATCAGCACCACCGCCACGAATACACCGCCGAGGAGCAGCGAGGAGCGGATATTTCGCAGCGCCACCTCGATGAACGTGGCCGGCCGGTGGAGTCGCGGGTACAGCTCGATGCCCTGCTGGGCGAGGACGGGCTTCATCTCGCCGAGCGCTGCTTCGAGCCCTCGGGTCACCTCCAGGGTGTTCGTGCCGTACTGGCTGGACATCGTCATGAGCACGCCCGGCTTGCCCTGGATGATCGTGTCACCGAATTTCGGCTCGGCGCCTTCCTTGACGGTGGCCACGTCTCTCAGCCGCACGCTCTGGCCGTTGGTCGAGGTGACGACCACCACGTTTCCCAGAATTTCGGGCGTGACTGATTGGCCCTCTGTTTCGATGACGACGCGCTGGTTCGCCGTGTCGACGAACCCCGCGCCGATCACCCCGGTGGACACACGGGCAGCGTTGAGCACGTCGGTGAAGGAAAGGTCGTACGCCATGAGCCGGTCGGACTTGACCCGGATCTGCAGTTGCCGCACTTCACCGCCAAAGACGCTGCATTTGGCCACGCCTGGCACGGCGAGCAGGCGCGGCTTGAGCACCCAGTCGGCAAACGTGCGCAGCTCCATCGGCCCGAGGGCGGTGGAGACGAGGCCGATCTTCAAAAGATCCATCGTGGACGAGGTGAGCGGGGTCATCTTCGGTGTCTTCACGCCGACCGGGAGCTGGCCGGCGGTCTCGCCGAGCCTTTCGGCGAGCATCTGGCGGGCAAGGAACACGTCGGTGCCCTCCTTGAAGACCACCGTGATGATCGACAGGCCCTGGATCGACTCGGAGCGGACGGATTCCTGGTTGCCGAGACCATTGATCGCCGTCTCGACCGGGCGGGTGACGAGCTGCTCCGCTTGTTCCGGCGAGAGGCCCGGGCACTCGGTCTGAATCACGACCTGCGGTTGGACGAAGTCCGGGAAGACGTCGAGCTTCGAGTTGGCGGCGACGTAGATCCCGTAGCCGAGGAGCACGCAGGCCAAGGCGACGCCGGCGCCTCTGAAGCGGAGCGAGAACGTGACGATCGAGCGGAGCATGGTCAGGAAGGCCGGCTCACTCGGTCACGTGGTCATTCCTGCTCTCCTCCCTGCCCCTTGAGTTCTTCGGAGAGCAGCTCCTGCGCGCCCACCACGACGGCCAGCTGCCCGGCTCTCGAGGCTTCATCCACGAACCAACCGTTCTCGGTCGGGTGCGCCAGTTGAACGCGTTGGCGCTCGAAGACGTCGGCACTCGACTGCACGTAGACGAACGCATCCCCCTCGTGCCGGACGATGGCCGAGCGCGGCACGATGACGCCTTTCTCCTCTTCGCCGGCCATGCTCAACCACGCCACGACCGCCGCCCCGGGGCGAAGCGAGCTTCCGCCGAGCAAGAACAGGAAGCCCTGGCCTTGCATCTGCGGATCGGCCGTGACGGCGGGGCCGAGGAGCTGCGCTTCGACCGGAAGTTCCGGGGCAGTGGCTGCAGCGATGCGAGCGCCCGTCGGCGGAGCTCGGAGAGCGACCCCGAGCGGCACATCGACTCGTACGAGCGCGGTGTCCAGCGAGGCCAGCGACTGGACGAAGGCCGGCAGGTCCGGCCGCGTGGCGATGGATTTGCCCCAGGCGGCGACGAGCTTCAGCTGCGCCGCGTCGAGCGCGATCCGATCGTGTATCAGGGCAGCCTCGGCGCCTTCGAGGGCACGCGTCGAGACGTTCTGGTCCGGGGTATGGAGGACCTTCAGACGATTGAATTCCTTCGTCGAGGCTTCCAGCGCCGCGCGGGCGTTGGCGAGCTCGACCATCTGCGCGGACAGCGGCGCGGGATCCAGGACGCGACCGTACGCCTTGACTTCGGGCTCGAGCGTGGCGACCTCGAGCGGCGCGGTCTTCAGACCTGCGTGCTGCTGACCTTCACGGTCGAGTCGCACGAAGACCTGGCCGTCGGTACGACGGACGTGCGACTCTTCCTCCTTTGCTTCCTTCCTCGCCTCCGCATCGTCGGCGGCGTCCTGTTTCAAAACGATCCAGGTCACCGCCGCACCGGCAACGAGCCCCGCGACGACTCCCAGCATGATCTTGGTCACAGCTTCTCCTTCGTGACTTGGGCGCGCAGGTCCTGCTCGACGGCCGTCGAGGCAGCATCCCCCACAATGCTCCTTCCCGCTCGACCGCACCACGTCGGACGGCGCTGGGTCGGGCGCATCTCGTCCGACCCGACTATCCCCGACTAGACCATCTGGGGCGGCCGTTCCGGCCACAGCGGGCGCAGAGGTCCGGCGTCGAATGACGCTCCCGTGCCCCGCCCTCTTCGCCTGGGCGTCCCGCACGTCGCGCCGGCATCCTCGGTTTCCTGCCGGCGGCGCCATGGTCGTATCCTCGGCTGTTCATTTTTGGACAGGCTCGCTTTCGCGGCGCGGCCGTCGGTCTCGACGCATGACGGGCACACGCGTTGCACGATCAGGTGGATGGCGACGGCAGGCGCCGTATCAATGGCTGCGGAGCCTGGAGACTCCCTCGAGGGCGGACGCCTTGCCCAGCGACTGGGCGAGATCGCAGCGAGCGCGGCCCCGGAGGACATGCTCGAGCCGGCGCTGCGCGCGATCGTGAGCGAGAGTGGCGCCGCGGCCGGCGCCCTCTGCTTCTTCGATTCCCGCCAGGATCTCCTGCGCCTCGCCGCCGAGGTGGGGCTGTCGGACGAGGGATGCCGGCAGCTCCGCGCCGTGCGCCGCGGTGCCGCGACCGGCTGGGACATCCCGCTCCACGGACTCCTCAACCGGCGTGCCTACCTGATCGACAGCGCCGCGCAGAACCGCTACGTGCCGCCGCTGGTCGAGCCGCCCGGCTCGATGCGCGCCGTCGTCTGCATCCCGCTCCATGCCGGCCCGAGTCCGCTCGGCAGCCTGATCCTCGTCGCCGTCGCCCCGCGGACGTTCGTCGAGCGCGACATCCACGCCCTCGAGGCCCCGCTCGGCGTGCTCATCAAGATGATCCAGGCAACCCGACGACGCGGCGGCGAGCAGACGTCTCCGCCGGCGGCCGTGCCGCCACCCGCTCCCGCCAGATCGCGTCGCTGGCTGCGACGGAACGCGAACGGTCCGGCCTTGCTACCGCTCTGGAGGCTGCCGCTGCTGAGCGCGCGGAGCAGGCGCGCGGCCAGGCGACGCTCGAGGCGCGCGCCGCCGAGCAGGCCGCCGAGGTCCAGCGCCTGACCGAGCGCCTCGCGTCGGAGCGGGCCCGCCTCCAGGCGGCGCTCGACACCTCGGCCGCCGAGCATGCCGCCGAGGTCCAGCGCCTGACCGAGGGTCTCGCGTCGGAGCACGCCCGCCTCCGGGCACTCGAGACCTCCGCCGCCGAGGTCGAGCGCCTGAACGAGCGCTTCGCGTCGGAGCAGGCCCGCCTCGAGACCGAACTCAAGACCTCCGCCGCCGAGGTCGAGCGTCTAACCGGGCACCTCGCGTCGGAGCAGGCACGCCTGCCGGCGGCGCTCGAGACGGCCGCCGCCGCACATGCCGCCGAGGTCGAGCGTCTGACGCGGCACCTCGCGTCCGAGCAGGCACGGC
>VBLD01000143.1 GCA_005879205.1 Deltaproteobacteria bacterium | reverse complement strand
GAGCCCCGCGACGAAGCGGCCGCCACGCACCTCGCCGCGCGCCTCGAGCGTGCGGAGCGCGCCGAGCAGCGCGCGCCACGAGGACACCCCGGGCTCGCGGGCCATGAGCTCGCGCGTCACGACGCCGTAGCGGCGAAGCAGCTGGCGCGCGAGAGGCATTGGCCCGGCGTCGGCCCCGTCCCCGACCCTGCGGAGGAGCGACCACCGTCCCGCGGCCACGAGCCGCGGCCGGCCGGCGCCGATCGCGGCGAGCCGGCGACGGCGCCGCCGCTCCGGTCCCCCGAGGAGTGCGCGCAGCGCCGCCATACCGTCGCCCGTGACCAGTCCACGCGCGACCAGCGTCCAGAGCGCGTCCTCGACCTGGGCGGGCAGCAAAGCCGTCCCGCGCGCGATGTCGCCGACGAACGAGGCCCCGTGATGCTCGAGGAAGCCGAGCACCGCCTGGGCGGCGGCCGCCATGACGGTGGCGCTTCCGGGCTGGGCCGGTGCGAGGAGCCAGCCGAGGTCCTCGCGCAGCACGAGTGCCAGGGGCAGCGCGCGCGACGGCGCCTGGCCGCGCCGCGGCGGCGTGCCGTCTGCCTCGGGGGCGCCGGTCCGGAGCCGCCCCCACACCACTGCGCCCGCCAGGCAGAGATGCTCGAGGTCCGCCGGGTCGTAGCGCGCGATCCGGGACGGCAGCACCTGCGTCTCCCAGGCACGCGCCGGCAGCTCGAGCCCCTGGAGCTGGCCGATCACCTCGAGCAGCCCCGGGCGGCCGTGGAGCTGCGTCCCGGTCTCGACGTGCTGCCAGCGGAAGAGGAAGCGCATCAGCTCGGCGGCCGAGACGGGCTCGATCTCGCGCCGCAAGCGCGCCAGCGTCAGCCGATGGATGCGGGCGAGGAGACCGCGCTCGCACCATTCCTCGGCCGCCGCGCCCGGGGTGAAGCGTCCGCGCAGCGCCACGCCGGTGTGCTCGAGCGCCGCGAGCCCGACGTCGATCGCGGGGCGCGCGAGGCCGGTGCGCGCGGCGAGCGCCTCGGCGGTGATCGGGCCGGTGCACTCGAGCCAGCCGCCCGAAACCGCCCGTCGCGCGTCCTCCTCGGCAAGATCCTCGCCGCGCGGGACCGCGACCTCGACGGGCTGGGGCTCGAAGCGCGCCGCCGGCACCAGCCGCCGTACCAGCACCACGCGCTCGGCCGCGACCAGGGCCCGCCACGCTCCGTCGGAGGCCCACGTCGCACGCCTGGCGGCCACCAGCTCCGCCGCGAGCCCCGCCCATCCGGCGGCCTCGACCTCGGCGTCCGGCACGAGCCCGAGCGAGGAGAGCGCGTCGTGCAGCTCGTCGGCATCGCGGACGTCGGGCCACGCCTCGGCGCGGACGGCGGCGATCGCCGCGACGTCGAGCGCGCCGAGGCCGCCCGCGAGGTCCGGATCCATCCGCCTGAGCGCCACGGCACGCGCGCGACGTTCCTCGAGCGGCGCGTCGTCCAGGTACGTGTAAGGGTTCGAATGGAGAATCTCGTGCGAGAGCACCGAGGGCGCCGGCGTGTCGATCACGCGGGTGGCGATCGCACCGCGCTCGATTTCGGCCAGCACGACGTCGAGGCCCTCGGTGTCCATCGCCTCGTGGAGGCAGTTGTCCAGCGTCTCGCGCACCAGCGGATGGTCGGGGACGACGATCGGCCCGGTGGCGTTGTCGGCACACGCCGCCTGGGCGGGGAAGACGGCGGCGAGCAGGTCGTCGGCGCGCATGCGCTGGAGCGGCATCGGCACGCGGCGGCCGCCCTGGAAGCGCAGGAGGGCGAGCGCGCGGGTGGCGTTCCACCGCCAGCGGTTGGCGAACATCGGCGCCGCGAGCGTGGCCTGGGTGAGGTCCTCGACCAGGCCCTCGCGCCGCACCATGCCGAACACGCCGTCGAGCGGGAAGCTGTGCTGCGGCCCGAGCGAGAGGACAAAGCCGTCGTCGGTGGCCGCCGCCTGGAGCTCGAAGTCGAACGTGACGCAGAACCGCTTGCGCAGCGCGTACCCCCAGGCCCGGTTGATGCGCCCGCCGAAAGGCGCGTGCACGACGAGCTGCATCCCTCCGGCCTCGTCGAAGAAGCGCTCGGCGACGACGCACCGGTCGGTCGGCAGCGCGCCGAGGCCGGCCTGGCCTTCGGCGAGGTAGCCGACGATCTGCTCGGCGCCGTCGGGCGTGAGCCCACACTCCGCGCCGAGCCATGCGACGGCGGCGCCCCGGTCGCCGAGCCGCGCGCCCACCTCGGCGCGCAGCGCGGAGACCGCCGCCGACAG
This sequence comes from Deltaproteobacteria bacterium, assembly GCA_005879205.1. GTDB lineage: Bacteria > Desulfobacterota > Binatia > DP-6 > DP-6 > DP-3. The sequence goes on along the minus strand of VBLD01000143.1, from coordinate 7,340 downwards.
CTCGCGCGTGCGCGCCGGCGCCTCGCCGAGCCAGAAGGGGATCGTCGGCGGCGCGCCGCCCGCGTCCTCGACGCGTACCCGCCCCGCCTCGACGCGCCGGATGCGCCACGAGCGGTTGCCGAGCAGGAAGATGTCGCCCGCCATGCTCTCGACCGCGAAGTCCTCGTTCACCTTGCCGACGGTCAGCCCTGCCGGTTCCTCGACGACGTCGTAGTCGGCGGTATCGGGGATCGCCCCGCCGCTCGTGATCGCCGCGAGGCGCGTGCCGCGCCGCGGCCGCAGGCGGCCGTGCACCCGGTCGAGGTGGACGAGGGCCCCGCGCCGGCCGCGCCGGGTCGCCACCCCCTCGGCCAGCATGTCCACCACGGCGTCGAAGTCGTCGCGCGCGAGCCGCCGGAACGAGTGCGCGCGGCGCACCAGCGCCCACAGCTCCTCGACGCCGATCTCCCCCGTCGACACCGTCGCGGCGCACTGCTGGGCCAGGATGTCGAGCGGGTTCTCGGGCACGCACAGGCGGTCGAGCTCGCCGGCGCGCACGGCTCGCACCGCGGCGGCGGTCTGCACCAGGTCGTCGCGCGTCAGCGGGAAGAAGATGCCGCGCGGCACGGCGCCGCGCGCGTGGCCGGAACGGCCGATGCGCTGGATGAGCGTGGCGATGGCCCGCGGCGCGCCCACGTGGCACACGAGGTCGACGCTCCCGATGTCGATGCCGAGCTCGAGCGACGCGGTGGCGACCACCACCGGCACGGCGCCCGACTTGAGTCGCTCCTCGGCGTCGAGCCGCAGGCGCCGCGCCATGCTGCCGTGATGCGCCGCGACACGCCCCTCGCCGAGCCGCTGCTCGAGCTGGTGGGCCACCCGCTCGACCAAGCGCCGCGTGTTGACGAACACGATGGTCGTGCGCTCGGCCCGTGCGTGGGCGGCGATGCGGTCGTACACCTCGGCCCACAGCTCGTGAGTGGCGATCGGGCCGAGCTCCTGATCGGCCACCTCGACGGCGAGATCCAGGTCGCGGCGGTGTCCAACGTCGATGATCCGGCACGGCGGTGCCTCGCCGCCGGGACGAGCGCCGACCAGCAGCCGCGCCACCTCCTCGATCGGGCGCTGCGTCGCCGAGAGCCCGATGCGCTGGAGCCGGCGGCCGGCGAGCGCGTCGAGCCGCTCGAGCGAGAACGCGAGGTGGGCGCCCCGCTTGTCGGCGGCGACGGCGTGGATCTCGTCGACGATCACGGTCCGCGCGCCGGCGAGGAAGCGGCGGCTCCCCTCGGCCGTGAGCAGGATGTAGAGCGACTCCGGCGTGGTGACGAGGATGTGCGGTGGACGGCGCGCCATCGCCTGCCGCGCACCCGGCGGCGTGTCGCCGGAGCGGACCAGCACCCGGATGTCCGGAAGCGCCATCCCACGAGCCGCCGCTCGCCCAGCGAGCTCGGCGAGCGGCGCGGCCAGGTTCTTCTGGATGTCGTTACCGAGGGCCTTCAAGGGCGAGACGTAGACGACGTCGGTCCGGTCCTCCAGCAGATTCCGCTCCGCCAGGCCGAGCAGCCGGTCGACCGACCAGAGGAACGCGGCGAGCGTCTTGCCCGAGCCGGTCGGGGCCGCCAGCAGCGTATCCGCACCCGCCGCGATCGAAGGCCAGCCGGCGGTCTGGATGGGCGTCGGCTCACCGAAGCGATCCCGGAACCAGTCCGCGACCAGCGAAGAGAACTCGTTCACCAGCGCTCCCTCCCGCCTGCTATCACCGGGCTTCCGCAGGCGCCAATGCGGGTCGCATCTTCTCTCGCGCCCCGGGGCAGCGAGCGGTTATAAACCGTCCGTGCCGGCCCGGCCCGCCTCCAGACGCAGCGCCCGGCGTGCCGCCGCCCGGGCTGCAGGACGCACGGCGCGGCCGCCGACCAGCCCTCCGGGCGTCCGGCGCGAGGTCCGCTGGTTGCCGATCGGCTCGACCGTCCTCTGGTGGGGCGCGCTCCTGATGCTGCTCGGCTTCACGGCCGTCAACGTCGGACGGAAGATCACCTGGTACCTCGCCGTCGACCAGTTCGGCTACCTCACCTTCGCCCACGACCTCCTGCACGGGCGGGTCTTCCATCACTGGCCCCCGCTCGACGCGCTGGTGGGCCGGCTCCCGCCGCGCGTCGACATCCTGGCGCAGACCTACATCGCCGACGGCGATCGGGCGTACTGCCGGTACTCGCCCGGCTTCCCGATCCTGCTGGCGGCGTGGCTCCGGCTCTTCGGCGATGACGGGGCGCACTATCTGAACCCGACCATCTTCGCCGTGCTGCTCCTGCTCCTCCTCGCCTTCGCGCGACGCATCTTCCACTCGCGCTGGCGGGCACTCGCGGCCGTCGCCCTGGTGACCCTGTTCCCCACCTATATCCACCTCTGGGCGATCACGCCGACCCGCGACCTCTCGGCCCACGTCGCCGGCTTCCTCGGGCTCTATCTGCTGTTGCCCGGCGGCCGCCACCGCACGGCCGCCGGCGCCGCGCTCGGCTACGCCGTCACGATCCGCCCCGACGCTTTGCTCTACCTCGTGCCGGCAGGGCTCGTGCTCGCGCGAGAGTGGTTACGGGCGGGAACCCCCGTGCGGAGCGCCGTGGTGACCACGGTCCGCACGGTCGCGCTCGGCATGCTCCTCGGGCTCGCCCCCCTGCTCGCCTTCAACCAGATGACCTCGGGAAACCCGTTCCGGCCGACGCAGGCCGTGGAGATCGAGCGCTTCTTCCAGAAACCGGGCGCCGCGGTGGCCCCGCCGGCCGGCGACCCGCGCGTCGGCTACCCGCCGCCCGGGTGGCACGGCGGCACGGTCGAGGCGGTACAGGGCGGTGGACTCCGCCTCTCCAATCTTCCGCGAACGCTGCCCGGCAACCTGGCGCTCCTGCGGAGCGCATACGGCGACCTGATGCTCGCGGTCGCGATCTGGGGCGCCGTCGTCGCGTTCTTCCAGCGGCGAGTGCTCTGCGTCCTCGCAGTCTCGTACGTGCTCGCCGGCCTCTTCTTCTTCAGCTGCTGGTCCCGGCCCGACGGACGGTATCTCTCGGGCGTGTTCTGCATGCTGCCGATGCTCATCGTCGAAGGGACGCTCGGCACCCTCGACGTCGTGCGCCGCCTGGCTCGCCGCCGTTTGGTCACCGGCGCGCGCGGGCTCGCGTTCGGCGGCGCCTGCGCGCTCCTCCTGGGCGCCACCCTGATCGACGCCCCGCGCACCGCGGCGCTGCCGACGCTCGCCTGGCTGGTCCCGGGCGTCACGGCCGCGGCGCTCTTCGCCGCCGCGGTCGCGCCCGACCGGCGCGTCGGCGCCGTCGCCGCGCCGCTGTTCGCGGTGGCGCTCACCGTCCTCGCCGTGACACGAGCTCGGGCCGGCCTCAACGTGCGCGGCGGCTTCCAGCGGCCGGAGATGCTCAGGGCGCGTGCCACCTTCGAGCGCGCCGTCGAGCCGCGGGCGGTGGTCATCACGACCGAGGACGTCGGCCGCCCGGCCGAGAACATCGAGTACTACAGCGGGCTCGCCTGGGCGGTCTATTTCACCGACCTCGCGCGCTGGGGCATCGGGGTGAGCGACGCGGCGGAGCGTTTCGCGCGCGCCCGGATGAAGCCGTATCTCTTGATTCCGCCGACGCAACCCGGTGGGTCGCGGATGCTCGAGGAGCTCGGGCAGGCGTTCCTGGTCGAGCGCGTGGCCGACATCCCGCCCAGCCAGGCGATGGACTACTTCGTCGCGGCGCCGTTCCATCGCGGCGTACGCATGGAGCTCTACCGCCTCACCTTGCGCGAGTGAGCGCGCATTGACTGCCGTGGGGCAGGGAACTAGAGAGCGGCCGATGAACCTCATCCATCGATCGACCGCCGTCGCCCTGCTCCTCGTCGCCGCCTGCGGCGGGGGGCCGGGAGGAGGAGGCGGCGGAGGCGGTCCCGCGGCGGACGACGCGACGCTTTCCCAGCGAATCGTCGACTACTTCCAGAAGACGGTCACCACCCCCGGCCTCAGCTTCAAGGTGACGAAGGTCGAGGACTCGGACATCCCGGGCTGGCGGAAGGGCAACCTCGAGGTGTCGCTCGGCCAGCAGACCCAGAACGTCGCTTTCTACGTGAGCCGCGACGACCGCTACCTCTTCCGCGGCGACGCGGTGGATCTGACCATTGATCCGCTGAAGCAGGTGCGCGACAAGATCAAGCTCGACGGCGAGCCGTCTCGTCGAGTATTCGGACTTTCAGTGTCCGTTCTGCAGCCGCGTCTACACGACGTTCGAAACCCAGGTGATCAAGGAATACGGGGACAAGGTTCGCTTCATTTTCAAGAATTATCCGCTCACGAGCATTCATCCGTGGGCCGAGGACGCCGCCGTCGCCTCGGAATGCGCGTTTCAGCAGGGCAACGATCAGTTCTGGACGATGTACAACGGCCTCTTCTCCAAGCAGTCCGAGATCAGCAAGGACAACGTCGCCGCCAAGGCGGCGGAAATCGGCGAGGCCGGCGGCCTCGACGTCGCCAAGCTGAAGGAGTGCCTGGAGGGCAAGAAATCGCTCGATGCCGTCAAGGCCGACGAGAGCGAGGCAACCGCCCTCGGCGTCAACTCCACGCCGACGTTCTTCGTGAACGGCAGGCGTCTGAGCGGCGCCCAGACGTACGAGAGCTTCAAGCAGCTCATCGACCAGGAGCTCGGCGCGAAGGGATAGCTGCACCGCGTCGTAGTCCTGGTCTCTCGTTGCTCAGTTCTACGCACGCATCCGGCCCGCGGCCGTATTGACGCCTCAAACTCAGACCTGCTAACGCGGGCTCGGCTCGAACCCAACTCCACAAGGGGGATACATGCATCAGACGCGACGCGCCGGGTGTCGTTTCGCGCTGCTTTTCGCGGCGGCGGTGGCATTTGGCTCCAGCGCGTCCGCCGTTGCCGGGCTGGTCGAGGGCGACGGAAAGGGAAAGGCGGCCGACGACTGCCTGGTCGAGCTCAGCGTCCAGCCCAACGTGGGCCAGAGCGGATCCACGTTCACCTGCAGCGACTGCGACGGCAACTGCGACGCGGATGCCACGCCCGAGGGCGCATGCACCTTCCGGGTGGCACTGTGCGCGAACCAGACGGGCGATTCTGCCTGCAAGCCGGTGGCGCTCAAGCGGGCGCTCGCCCGGGTGATGGGCGTCAAGAAGGTCCACACGCTTCCCACCCTGCCCCAATCGGACCTGAGCGGCGGCGCGGCCTGTGCTGCCTTCGCCGACAACTTCCAGGTCAAGCTCAAGGGGAAGAGGCACGATAAGCCGGGGAAGGCCGTCATTCTCCTCACCGGCGTCTCGACCGGCAAGGGCAAGGCGAGGCGGACGGACAAGGATAAGTTCGTTTTCGTCTGCAAACCGAAAGAGGCGACCTGCAAGTGCCCCGTGGTGAACGTCACCCCGACGACGATACCGGCCGTCTGCGGCGACGGGGTCGTGGCCGGCGACGAGGAATGCGACGACGGGAACACCGTGGACGGAGACGGCTGCGACTCGAACTGCACGAAGACCCGCTGCGGCAACGGCGTCAAGACGGGGAACGAGGCGTGCGATCCGCCCTGCGGACCTGGTTGCCCCGGCGGACAGGTGTGCACGAACAGCTGCACGTGCGAGACGACCACCGCCTGCGCGTGCGGCACGCCAGAGCCGACCATGCTGCAGTTCACCTCGAATATCGGGAGCGGGACCTGCGGCATGATGAAGGACGACGGCGGCACGCTGCTGCCCAATGTGTGCGCCGGCGGTGGGTCCAAGTCCGGCGAGCCCTGCAACACGACGAAGGATTGCCCGGGCGGCATCTGCTCGGCCGGAACGTTCGCGTGCGGCGGCCTGTACTTCGGGGGGAGCGGCGTCAGCGTTCCGCTGCCGTCCGTCGTTCCCGACCTGAGCACGGCGCTCTCGAAGGTCACGGGCTGCGCCAACAACTGCACGCTGACGCTCGGTCCGACGACCGCCGCGGATACCGGCAGCAACCGCACTTGCACCAGCGCGGGATGCCTGTTCGGGCCACCGTTGCCGGTCACGAACCCACCCAACGCCTCGCTGAGCACGTGCATCGTCAACCGCATCGTCCGCGCTGAGCGTGCCGCTCAGTTCGGACATCTATCTCACGGGAAACCTGCTCGCGTTCCGCTGCTGCGGCGGACCGAAGCGCGGCGAGCCGTGCACGGGCGTGACCGACACCGGGTGCGCGCCGGGCGTCTGTGAGGACGACAGCGTCGCGCGGTGCGGCGGCGGCACGAAGGCCGGCGGCATCTGTCTCCAGGACAGCGAGTGCCCGGGCGGAGGCACCTGCGCGGTGCCCATCCGGCCCTGCCCCATCTGCAACCCGGGGACCGGGAAGTGCAACGGCGGCCCGAACAACGGCCTCGCCTGCACGCCGGCCGACTCCGCCAGCCTGGGCGATGCGTACCCGACCACGCACGATTGCCCGCCTCCACCCGAGAAGTTCCTCGGAACCCTGCCGATCAGCTTTCGGCTGACGACGGGCACCGCCACCCACGTGGCGGTCGACCTTCCCAACCAGACGAACGTCTACTGCGGCTTCTGTCGGCACCCGGTGACGCTCGCCTACGCGAAGGGCAGGTGCAGCGGCGGCGCGAACGACGGCAATCCATGCCTCATCGACCTCGAGTGCCCGAGCGGCTCCTGTTCCTCCACCCAGGGGGTGCCCTGTTCGGGCTGCAGCGGCGGGGTGAACGACGGGGTCGCCTGCGGGTCGGATGCAGATTGTCCGGGCGGGACGTGCCCGTTGCCCGGCAACGCCGCCTGTCGCGAGATCTGCAGCGGCGGGACCAACGCCGGGGCGGTGTGCGAGGTGCCGACCTGCGGGCCCGGTGGGACGTGCCCCGCCGGAACGTGCACCGGCGGTCCCACGCCCGGCGTCCTCTGCTGTACGGGAGGAGGACGGTGCCTGGGCGGCTACACGAGCTGCCAGCAGAACACCGCCGGATCCTTCGGCCAGGTGTCCAAGACGGTGGAGGCGACGGGCAAGGGAGCCGGCCCGGGCGGTGACCACCTCAAGCACGACGCGACGCTGGTGAGCGTGTTCTGCATCCCACCAACGCTCAGGAACGAGGTCGATGCCGCCGCGTCTCTCCCTGGCCCGGGGCTGGTGAGCCTGTCTGGTAGAGCACAGCTCCTGACGAAACCGTGACGGCGGAGGCGGAGACGAGAAGGAGACGATTTCGATGAAACGCAGACCCATTTCGTTGCTCGTCGCATTCGGCGTCGCGCTCGGCCTGGCGGGCGCGGCTTTTGGCGTCGTCGTCCCCGGCGGAGGGAAGAAGAAGTCCGATTGCTACGCCGGCTTCGAGGTCGAGGGTGAGGAGGGCGGCGCGAAGCTTGT
>VBLD01000142.1:5403-12712 GCA_005879205.1 Deltaproteobacteria bacterium | reverse complement strand
CCGGCTCCTGCACTTCAGCGCGCAGGACGATCACCTCCATCTGATCGTCGAAGCGGATAGCCATCGGGCGCTCAGCCGCGGTGTTCGCGGCCTGGCGATCCGCGTAGCTCGCGCCGTGAACCGAGCGCTCGCTCGGCGCGGTGCCGTTTGGGGGGATCGATATCACGCTCGGGCGCTCACCACGCCGCGAGAATCCGTGAAGACGCGTCAGGGCTCATGACGAGCAGACGGCGACGGACCCCGCACCGCTGCCAGCAACGCCTCCGGTGACGCGTTGTCCCCGAACGTCTCGCTCACGTGCGCGAACCGGACCGCGTCTCCCGGCGCGAATACGAAGCTGCCACCGAGCTGAAACGGGTTCTGCCCGAGGCGGTGCTGGCGGTGCCCCGCCTGCCGGGCGCGGCTCCTGGCCGTCGCGTTGCTGCGGCGAAGGAGGTGCAGCAGCGAGGCCTTCCGCAGCCCTGCGGCACGATAGGTGCGGCGCTCCTCGTCGATGAGCAGAGGAAACCCGATCCCGGTCTCCTCACGGAACGCCCGCGCGTACTCGCGGTCGCCGAGCCCGACGGCCGCCACGCGAGCGCCTGCGGCGCGGAAGGCCTCCTCGTGCTCGCGCAGAAGATTCAGCCGTAGTGCCGGAGGAAGACGAGGACGGCGGGGCCGGACTCCCAAAGGGACCCGAGCCGGACCTCGCGTCCGTCGACATCCGGTAAGGTGATCGTCGAGAGCGCGGCGGCGAGGGACGAGCCCATTGCTGCCGTGAGTAGCGGGACCACGACGTCGACGCAAGACTTCAACGCGCCCGCGACGGGCGCACGGCCGCCGCCGCCGGCTCCATCGGCACGACGTCGTGGAAGCGCGAGTAGTCGATGCGCACGGCCCCGTCCGGCTCCCGCGACACGACGTCGACGAAACGCGCATTCCACACGATGTTCGCAGGCACATACGTGTGGCGCGCGTGCACCGTCTGCGAGTAGCTCTCGTCGAGGCCGACCACGGAGACGACGATGCGAGCCTCGTCGGCGTCGAGCGACGCCGGGGTTGCGTCGCGCAAGGGACTCGACTCGGTGATCGGATGGACCACCGTCCAGGTGTTGGGAAAGATGGGATTCAGACGCCGTACCAGCTCGAGATCGTAGAAGCGCCGGGCGGATTCTCCTTCGACGGTGATCTCCTGGCGTGCGAGCGCCACGTGCACCTGCGCCTCGACGATGTTGTTGTCGCGCTCGTTGGCCATCCGGAACATGAACGCCGGGGCGCCGTCCCGCCGGCCCACGACGGCGACCCGGCTGAACAGGACGCGCGCCGTCGGGCGCGAGAACTTGACGAATACGAGACCCGTGACCATGGCGAGGCCGAGGAGTCCCGTCATGGTCTCGAGCGTGACGAGCACGTTCGCGAGCGTCGTCCGCGGGACCATCCGGCCGTAGCCGATCGTCGCCATGGTCTGCACGCTGAAGAAGAAGGCGTCGGCGAACGACCCGGGCCGCGCGTTCTCGAGGGCGTCGGGCTCGAGCACGTAGCCGACCGCGAAGAGCGCGTTCATCGCCACGTAGGCCGCGGCCAGGAGCGTCAGGAGCTGTGGCCACGAGCTGGTGAGAAGAAGGTGGTAGAGGTCGCCCAGGATCGCGCGGCGCGCCATCCGCCCGAGACCTAGCGCTTGCGGCTGCCGTAGTCGCCGAACGGGTCGTCGCGCTCGCGCACCGCCTGGCGGAAGCCCACCTCCGCGGCGCGCCGGACGAAGTCGTGGCCCTCCTGGGTGTGGCGGGCGACGCCGTCGAACAGGGTGCCGAGCGTGCGGCTGGCGGCGAGGCCCATGTTCTCCGCCGTCTGATTGACGAGCAGCTTCAGCATGACGAGCTGGCTCACGGGCACCTGCGCCATCCGGCGGGCGAGCGCGAAGGCGTGCGCCTGGAGCGCATCGTCGGGCACCACCTCCAGGACGAGCCCGATCTCGGCCGCCGTGCGCGCGGGGATCTCGTCGCCGGTCAGGAGATAGCGCTTCGCCCGCTCGAACCCCAGACGGTAGACCCACATCGCGGTGGTCGGCGTGCCCCAGACGCGGGACGGCGGGTACCCGAAGCGCGCGCTCTCGGCGGCGACGATCAGGTCGGCGCAGAGGACCATGTCCGTGCCGCCCCCGATGCACCAGCCCTGGACGGCGGCGATCGTCGGCTTCCGCGCATACCAGAGCTTCAGGTAGGTCTCGACGAAGCGGCTCATCCACTGGTGGTCCGCCACCGAGTCCCACACGCGACTCGACCCCGCCTGCGTCGCGGCGCGCTCGGCGGCCTGGGCGTCGACCGCCCAGTCCAGGCCATAGCCGGCGCAGAACGCCGGCCCCTCGGCGCGCAGCAGGATGACGTGGACGTCGCGGTCGGCGTCGGCCTCGTCGATCGCCTGCGCGAGCTCGTCCCGCAGCTCCGGGTTGATCGTGTTGTACTCGGCGGCCCGGCAGAACACGATCGAGCGGACCCCGTCGGCCGTCTCGGTGCGCACTGTCCTCATGGCGACGTTCCGGTCCGCCCGGCGAGGTTGGCGATCACCGCCACCAGCTCGGCCGGCTCGACGGGCTTCACGAGATAGCTCTGGTATCCGGCCAACAGCACGCGCATGCGGTCCTCCCGGGCGGCACGGGCCGTGAGCGCCGCCGCCGGCACCCCCCGGCCTCGCCCTCGCGGCAGGCCGCGAACGCGCCGGATGAGCGTGAAGCCGTCTTCGCCCGGCATCGCGATGTCGCTCAGCAGGACGTCGGGCGGATCGCGCTCGAGCACGTCGAGTGCCTCCGCGACCGAGCCCACCGCAGTGACGCTCGCCTGCCGTTCCTGGAGGATCACGACCACCGCCGCGCGGGCATCCGGCTCGTCGTCGACCACGAGCACCCGGACACCATCGAGCGCCGGCAGCGCGTCGAGCGAGAGCTCCGCCGCCGCGGCGGCCTCGGGACGCGGGAAGGCGCCGCGCACGGCCGGCATGGGCAGACGTACGATGAAGGTGGCGCCCTGGCCGGGACCGGCGCTCTCCGCCCGGACCGTCCCCCCGTGCAGCTCCACCAGATGACGCACGATGCCCAGCCCCAGGCCGAGCCCGCCGTATGCCCGCGTGCTCGTGCTGTCGGCCTGCCGGAACCGTTCGAAAACATGCGGCAGGAAGTCGGCGCTGATGCCCTCGCCCGTGTCGCTCACGCTGAGCTCCACGTGGGACTCGGCGCGCCGCAGGCGAACGTCGACGCGCCCACCCTTGGGCGTGAACTTGATGGCGTTCGACAGCAGGTTCCAGACCACCTGCTGCAGCCGCGCCGAGTCTCCCGCCACCAACGCCGCGCCCGGCTCGAGCGACGACTCGATCCGGATCGACTTGGCCTCGGCCGCGGGGCGAATGGCATCGAGCGCCGCTTCGACCGCGCTCCCGAGGTCCATGGGACGGAGGTCGACGCGGAGCTTGCCGCTGACGATGCGCGAGACGTCGAGCAGATCCTCGACCAGCTGCGCCTGGAGCTTCGCGTTGCGCTCGATCAGCTCGAGCGCGCGCGCCTGCTTGGTCCCGTCGAGCGAGCCGCGGGCGATCAGCCGGGTCCAGAGCAGCACCGCCGACAGCGGGGTGCGCAGCTCGTGCGACACGGTGGCCAGGAACTCGTCCTTGGCGCGGTTGGCGCGCTCGGCCTGGCCGAGCGCCTCCTGGGCCTCGCGGTAGAGCCGGGCGTTGTCGACGGCCAGCGCGGCGCGCGCGGCGAGCTCCTGGGCGAGCGACAGATCCGGTGCGCCGTAACGACGACCGGACTCGGCGGTGACGAAGGTCAGCGCGCCGAGCGACCGCCCCCGCGCCACCAGGGGCACGATCATGCACGAGCGGTAGCCGAGCCGGCGCATCACCTCGAAGTGCTCGGGACTGGCGGCGACGGCGGCGAGTTCTGCCTCGGTGATCTCGGGGATCAGCTCCGCGCGGCCGGTGCGCAGGACCCGCGAGCGCGGATGGCGGCCGGCTGGATCGGGGGGATAGACCTGGAGCTGACGCGCGATCTCGGCCCTCGACGGGTCCGCGTGCGCCACCGCGATGCGCCGGACGGACCCGTCGGTCTCGAGCACGTCGACCGAGCACCAGTCGGCGAGCTCCGGCACGGCGAGACGCGCGAGGGTCGAGAGCGTCGTATCGAGATCGAGGGAGGAGGCGAGCAGCCGCTCTCCCTCGGCGAGAAACGCGGCTCGCCGCTCGGCGGCCTCGGCCGCCGCCCGCGCGGCCTGCTCGCGAGCGAGGAGCTCGCTGCGTTCCGTGATGTCCCGCGCGATGCCGATGACGCCCACGACGTTGCCTGCCGGGTCGCGGTACGGCCCCTTGGTGGTGAGATAGGTGCGCGGCCCGTCGGCGGTCGTGATGACGTCCTCGAACGTCCGGGTGGCCTCCGTCGTCATGACTTCATGGTCGGCAGCCTGGAGCGCCGCCGCCGTCTCGGGGGGCAGGAGCTGGCGGTCGTCCTTCCCCACGACGTCGTCGACGGTTCCCCGGAGTGCCGCGGCGCCGGCCGAGTTGATCATCAGATAACGACCCTCGCGGTCCTTCACGAAGACCGCGTCGGTGGTCCCCTCGATGACCGACCGGACGAGCGCGTGGCTCTCTCTCGCCGCCTGCTCCGCCCGGCGGCGCTCCATGAATTGACCGATCTGACTGCCGATCGCCTCGGTCATCTGCAGGAGGGCCTTGTCGGGCTGCTCGATCGCGCGGCTGAAGAACTCCACGACCCCCAGCACCTCGCTCGCGACGCGGATCGGGAAGGCGAATCCACCGTGCAATCCCTCCCGGCGCGCCGTCGCCACCCGGGGAAAGTTCGGATCGTCCGCAATGTCGCAGATCCATGCCGACTCGCCCGTGGCCCAGACGCGCCCTGGAAGCCCGGCGCCCGGCGGCAGCGTGATGCGTCGCGACATCGCCTCGAACTCGGGGACGGCGGTCGAGCGGACGTGCCAGAGCTCGACACAGCGCATCACCTTCCGCCCGCGGTCGACGATCCAGATGGCGCCCACCTGCCATCCGAGCGTCTCGGCAATGGCCTGGAGGATACGCGGGGTCGCCTCGTCGAGGGTGGCCGACTCGGCAAGGATGCGCGTCGTCACGTGCTGGACGGCCAGGCGCCGCTCGCTTCGCTTGCGTGCCGTCAGGTCGCGCATGATGCCGGCGAAGAAGTGCCGGCCGCTCTGGGTGAAGTGACCGAGCGATATCTCGAGCGGGATCAGGTGGCCCTCCTTGTGCAGGCCGGGGAGCTCGAAGGCCTGCCAGGGCACGCGCCGCTTGGCCGTCAGGAGGTAACGTTGGATCGCCTCGAGATGGCGTTCGCGCAGGTCCGCCGGCATGAGGACGGTCAGCGACTGCCCGACGAGAGCCTCCCGCGCATAGCCGAAGGTCCGTTCGGCCGCCCGGTTGGCAAACAGGATTGTGCTGTGCTCGTCGATCGTGACGATCGCGTCCGTCGCCGTCTCCGCCAGGGTCCGATAGAGCTCCCCACCCGCGAAGGTCTCGGCCCCCCAGCCACGCCCGAGGAGCAGCTCGAGCGGGTCGGCGGGGGCGGGCTCGGGGTCGCGCCGGACGGCCGGCTTCTGAAGCTCGGCCGATCTTTCCGTTCGCTTCGCCATGCGCCGGTCAGGGCCGGGTCACTGGCTCGGTGCGTCGTCCGACCGAAGCTCCGGATCCGGCTCGCGCGACGTTAGGCTGCGCACGGGTTCGACGCAAGCTGGGTCATGCAGGTGACCGCCATGCTTGCGGAAACAACGGCCGACGCCGGCAGCGCGCGCGCCCCGGCCGGAGCCGTGTCCACGCTTTCAAGCTTTTCTCCTTCCCTCGCCACCGGTCGGTGGTGTATGGTCGCGCGCCCGCACATCCCAGCGGCGCAGATCCGTCCACGCCAGCCACCGGCTTCTCGAGGGAGACTGCTTGATGCGAGCGAAGACCCTTCTTCTCGTCGCCGCAGGACTCATGATCGCGGGTCGGGCCCGGGCGGTCACGATCACCCGCGGACCCATCATCGAGAACCCGGACGCGCTCACCACTACCATGACGATCGCCTGGTGGACGGACACCACCGGCGACAGCACGGTGGAGTACGGGCCCACGCCGGTCCTCGGCTTCAGCCAGACGGTGGCGCAGGCGGGCAGCTGCGAGATCGGCTCGGCCGGGACGTGTCACATCGTCGGCCTGAGCGGCCTCCTTGCCGGCACGCGCTACTACTACCAGCTGAAGGTCAACGGCGTCACCGTGCAGGCCACGGGCGCGTCGGGACCCTACTTCACGACCCTCAAGAGCCCGACCGATCCGACCGACCTGTTCTTCACGGTCATCGGCGACTGGGGCCAGGCCAGCGGCCATGAGCAGTCCGTCTCCAACCTCCAGGACGCGGCCGACCCGCAGATGATCGTCACGGTGGGCGACAACGCCTATCAGAACGGCACACAGTCCGACTGGGACACCAACGCGCTCGCCGACTACGTGAACCCAATGAGGCGGGTCACGTTCTTCACGACGCTCGGCAACCATGACCTGAACAACGTCGGCGCCTCCAACTGGGCGAGCTCGGTCGAGATCAAGATGTTCGCCCTGCCGCGCAACGGCACCGACCAGGAGCGCTACTATTCCTTCGACGACGGCGACGCCCACTTCATCGTCCTCGACGCGAACGCGCCCACCAACGCCACGCAGCGTGCCTGGCTGGCGAGCGACCTGGCCGCCACCACGCGGAAGTGGAAGTTCGTCTTCCTCCACCAGACTCCCTACTCGTGTGCCAACGGCATCGCCTCGATCGGCAGCGACGCGAACGTCCGGGGTCAGTGGGGTCCGCTCTTCGAGCAGTACGGCGTCGACATCGTCTTCGACGGGCACGACCACATCTACGAGCGCACCAAGTACATCGACGACTACCTGATCAACGGCTCGAGCGGCCAGGACGGCCTCGGCACCACCTACATCATGACCGGCGGCGGCGGCGCGACGCTCGACAGCGCCGCCCAGATCGACGGCAACGGGCAGCCCTACCGCCAGCCCCTCTTCGGCAGCAAGACGATCTGCACCTGGCTCGCCAACGACTGCCCGGGCTCGGGGCTCAACAACTACTGCAGCTTCGCGCGGTTCTCGTACACGTCCGTGCGCCTGTCGCTCGACACCACCCTCACGGCAAGCGCGATCGACGAATCCGGGAACACCTTCGACACCTTCACGATCACGAAGGGCGTGGCCACCACGACAACGACCGTCACGACGACGACGAGCACTACGACAAGCACCACGACGACCACGACGTCGACGACCACCACGACCTCAACCACGACCT
>VBLD01000142.1:629-5359 GCA_005879205.1 Deltaproteobacteria bacterium | reverse complement strand
GACGATCGCGACCACCACCACCACCACGATCCCGACGACCACGACGTCCACGACGACGACGTCCACGACGACGACATCGCCGACCACCACGACGTCGACCACGACCACGACGACGACAACCGCCACCACGACAACGACGATCGCGACCACCACAACCACCACAGCGCCACCGACGACGTCGACCACTTCGACCACTTCGACCACATCGACCACCTCGACGACGTCGACCACTTCGAGCACGTCGACGACTTCGACCACGTCGACCACGACGACCTCGACCACCACCACCGTGCCGACGACCACCACGACCACGTCGAGCACGACGACGCTGCCCCCCTGTCCCGACGCGGACAGCGACGGGGTGTGCGACGCGAGCGACAACTGCCCGCAGAACGCGAACGCCGATCAGGCGGACGGCGACGGCGACGGGCTCGGCGACGTCTGCGATCCGTGCACGAATGGCACGACGGTCTCGAACGCGAAGCTGACGTTGCTCCGCATCAGCCCACCGTCGGGCGACGATCGACTGAAGCTCAAGGGACAGATGACGCTCGCCTATCCCTTCTCACCGGCGCTCGACCCGACGACCAAAGGCGTCCGGATCCTCATCACCGACTCGAGCACCCAGAGCGTCCTCGACGTGGTCATTCCCGGCGGCGCCTACAACTACGCGACGCAGACCGGCTGGAAGATGAACGCTTCGCACACGACCTGGACGTACAAGAACGGTCTCGGCGGCATCCAGGGCATCATCAAGGTGTCCGTGAAGACCAGCACCGCCACACCGTCCCTCGTCCGGTTCACGGCCGCCGGGCGGAATGGCACGTACACCGTCGCGCCCAACGGGCTGCCGCTCACGGCCACGTTCGTCATCGACTCGCCGACGGCGCAGACGGGTCAGTGCGGCACCGCGGCATTCCCGGGCGGTGGGGGACCGGCATGCACCCGCAGCCGTCTCGGAAACGCGGTCACCTGCAAGTGACGCGCTGAGGGCGCTCGCAGCACCCCTCGGCCTGCGCGTCGACGGCGTGCGCCCCGACACCATCGCGCGCCTCGGCGGGCTCGTGCTCCTCGGGCTCCTCTTCGCGGCCTACCTCGGCGCCTGGCCGCTCTTCGACCCCGACGAAGGGCGAAACGCCGAGGTCGCGCGCGAGATGCTGGTGGGCGGCGACTGGACGGTCCCGCATTTCAACGGCCTTCCCTATCTCGACAAGCCCGTGCTCTTCTTCTGGCTCGTGGCGGCCGCCTTCCGTGTGCTCGGCGTCGGCGAGGTGGCCGCGCGCCTGCCGGCGGCCCTGGCGGCGATCGCGACGGTGGTTTTCACGGCGGCGCTCGGCACGCGGCTGATCGGGCGCTCCCGGGCGCTCGTCGCCGCCGGCGTCGTGGCAACGACGCCGATGATGCTCGTCTTCGGGAGGCTCGCGATCTTCGACGTGCCGCTCACCGCGTTCATCACCGCGGCGCTCTACTGCCTGGTGCGCGCGCGGCTCGACGGCGCCCCGATGCGCTGGTGGCCCGCGGCGGGCCTGGCCATGGGCCTCGCGGTGCTCACCAAGGGTCCGGTCGGGGTCGCCGTTCCGTTGCTCGCGTGGGCCGCCGCCCGCGGCGCCCTGCCCCGCCCGGCGGGTCGTGCCGGCGTCGTGCCGCTCGTGCTCGCCCTCCTGGCCGGTGCGCTCCCCGTGGTCCCGTGGCTCGTCGCCGCCGCGACGCGCGAACCCGATTTCCTGCGCTACGCGCTCGTCGACGAGACGGCGCTCCGCTTCCTGTCGCCGGCCCGCTTCCACCGCGCAGGGCCGGTCTACTTCTACGCCACCGTCCTGCCCTGGGCGCTCGGGGTCTGGACGGTCGTGCTCGCCGCCTCGGCCGGGCCGCTCGTCCGCCTCTGGCGAGAGGGCGCGCCGGAGGCGGCTGCCGTCGGGTTTGCGGCCCGGGCGGCCGCGATCATCGTGCTCTTCTTCAGTCTCTCCGCCTCCAAGCGGCGCAATACGTGCTCCCGGCGCTCATGCCGCTCGCGCTCCTCGCCGCGATTGGCATCGCGGCGGCGCCCGCCCGCATTGCCACCGCGATGGCCGCGGCCGGCCGATCCGCCCTGCTCGCTGGCGTCGTCGCTTTCGCGCTGGCAGTTGCGGCGCCTCACGTCGAGGGCCGCGAGTTCTTCGTCCTGACACCGCGCGTGTTCACCGCGTCGGGGTTGGTCCTCGTCGTGTGGGGAGCGCTGGTGGCCGCGACGAGTGCGCGCCGGCCGCTCGCGGCCGTCGTCTGCGCCGCCTGCTTCGCGCCCGGCCTCGGCCTCGCGCTCCTCGGGCCGCTCACGCCGTACGCCGAGGCTCGTTCCGCCCGCGCGCTCGCCAGCCACATCGACCCGGCCGCCCGCGTCGTCGCCTTCCAGACGTTCGAGCCCGGCCTCGCGCTCTACCTCGGTCACCCCGTCCTCCTGCTCAGTGACACGGGCCAGGAGCTCACCAGCAACTACGTGCGCTCCGCGCACGCGCGGCTCGGCCGGAGCGCGACCCTGCGCCCGGTCGCCGCCCTGCACGCGCTCCTGCGCGACCCGACGCCCCTGTATCTGGTCGCGGCACCGGCCCGGCTCCGGGAGCTTCGCCGTCTCGGCCGCCGCCGGTTCGTGCCGCTGTACGTCGACCGGCGCAGCGTGCTGCTCGCCGCCCATCGGGTGGACGCGAATCCCGTCGGCGACACCGGCGCCCGGCGTCCCGCCGGCGCGTCCTGAGGACGAGAGCCGGTGATGCGTGCGCCGCATCGCGCTGGCCTTCGACCCGGCCCCGTCTTCGCGCTCGCGGCCCTCGCGACCGCGCTGCTCGCCGGCCGGATCGCCGCCGGCGACCTCGTCGGCGATCCCGTCCTCTATGCGGCGCTCGCCAAGGCGATCCTCCGCCGGGGGGACTGGGGCACGCTCTACCTCGCCGGAGAGCCGTTCTTCCTGAAGCCGCCCCTGGTCCTCTGGCTCACCGCGCTCTCCTTCAAGGCGTTCGGCGTCGCCACCTGGAGCGCGCGGCTCGTCGGCGCGGTCTCCGGGGTGCTCGCCTGCCTCGTGCTCGCGCGGCTCGGCACGGTCCTCGCCGGGCCGGAGGTCGGCATCGCCGCCGGCGCCATCCTCGCGCTCACGCCCGGGTTCGTCCGCTTCTCGAGCACGCTCCTGCTCGACCCGACGATGCTCCTCGCCGCCCTCCTCGGGCTGCTCTGCGTGGCGCGGACGTGGGAGCACGGCGGGGCGGGTCTGTGGCGGGCCGGGGCGTGGTTCGGCGTCGCCTTCCTCGCCAAAGGTGCCCTGGCGCTCACGGCCGCGGCGATCGTTCCGGTCCTCTGGCTCGCGACGCCGGCGGTCTCCCGACCGCGGTTCCGCACGCTCGCGGCGGCCGGGATCGCCTTTCTCGTCGTCGTGCTCCCCTGGCACGTCTACGAGCTCGCGCTCTGGGGCGGCGCGCTCGCCGGCGGGTACGCCTACGACGTGGAAGAGAAGATGGGGGGGCACCGGCCACTCGCGACCTACGCGCGCGTCCTCGCCATGACGACGCTGCCCTGGCTTCCGCTGGCGGCGATCGGCGGCTGGCGAACCTGGCGCCGGGCCGAGCGCGGGCTCGCGGTCCGCCTGCTCGTCGTGTGGACCGCGCTCGCCTATGGCACGCTCCTGATCGTCGCCAAGCATTCGCCGCGCTATCTGATGCTGCTCCATCCCGCAGTGGCGCTCTGGGCGGCGCTGGCGGTCACCCCCTGGCTCGGTCGCCGGGTCGCACCGGCCGTCACCGTGCTCGCGGGGCTCGCCTGGCTCACCGTCGTCTTCTGGCCGGGGTCGCTCCATCCGTCGGGCACCCGCGAGGCGGTCGTCACGCTCGCACCCGTCCTCGGCCCACAGACTTCGCCGGTGATCGGCTTTCGACTCGACCACTGGGGAACCCGGGCGCGCTTTGCCTACTACCTCGACCGTGACGTGGAGAACTCCGACCACGTCAGCGCGCTCGCCGAGCTGCCCCCTGACACGCCGGTCGTCACCGCCCGGCGCGACGCCGGCGTGCTCGCCGCCGACGCGCGCTTCGTCGAGACCGGACGCAGCCGTGACTTCGTCGCCTTTCGCGTCGTTCGGTCGGCGGACCTGAGTCGACGCTAGCGCGGCCAGCAGATCACTTTCGCTGCGTCGCCATCGCCTTCTTCAGCGCGCGCGCCAGCCCCTCCTCCGGGCCCTTGCCCCAGTAATGGAGGAACAGGATGCGAGGTTGCTCGTGCAACATGTGGCTGTGGAGCGCGACGATGTGGATGCCCGCCGCACGCAACGCCTTCAGCACCCCCTGGACCTCGGTTTCGAGCATCGCGAAATCCCCGTCCACGACCGCGCTCTCCGGGCTGCCCGCGAACACCGCCCAGGTGCTGACGCCCATCGTTGCGCCCATCTCCGCGCCGTGCATGGTGGTCTTCCGCTCGAAGACGAACTTCACCATGCCGTTCTTGGCCTGCCCGGTCCGGCCGAGTATCGCCTCGAGCGGCTTCGGCTCGATCGTGCTCGTGTCCGGGATCGCGGGTCCCCCGAAGCTCTCGGCGGGCGACGGCGTCCGCCGCACCTGCTGGACGGCGTCGAGGGTCTTGCGGATGGCGGTCGCGAGCCGTTCGGTCGTGCCCGTCCCGTCGATGTGCATGAACAGGATCCGGGGATGATCGAAGGCGAAGTGATTGTGGAGCGCCGTGACTGCCAGCCCGTTCGCCAGCGCGGCGGTCATGGC
>VBLD01000142.1:0-563 GCA_005879205.1 Deltaproteobacteria bacterium | reverse complement strand
AATGCCGCCCAGGAGGTGAGCCCCTGGAAGGGATCCATCCTGACACCGTCGACCGTGACGGTGAGCGCGGTGCGGGGGACCGACACCTTGACCACGCCGGCCTTCACCTCGGGCTCGAGGCCCGTGATCCTCGCGATCAGCCCCTCGTCCGGCGGGGCGGCGAGGGCCTGGGCGGTGGCGAGGAGGAGGACCACGGTTGCGAGGCGCGAGCTCCAGCCGACATCTCCAAAGCCCATGCTCTTTCCTTTCAGACGCCGGCCCATTCGCGGAGCCAGGGCTCGATGCGTTCCATGATCTCCCCGAGGCGCGCGTAGTCGACCGGCATGGCGTGCAGCTCGCCGATCGCCACGACGCCCTGGGGCGTCGACACGTCGGGACGCAGCGGCATGTGCGCAGCGGACTCGGCGAGGCGTTGCTCGACCGCGGGGCGCAGCAGACAGTCGACGAGCTGTCTGGCGCGCTCGGGGTGCGGACCTCCCTTCAGGAGCACGACCGCCGTCGGCATCACGAGCGTACCCATACCATCCTGATCGGGGTAGACGACGGTGACCGGAGCACGTTCT
>VBLD01000141.1 GCA_005879205.1 Deltaproteobacteria bacterium | reverse complement strand
CGGACAACGGTGATGCCTGGGTCGAGGTACGCGGCCGGCGCTACAGCCCGGCGGAGATCTCGGCGTTCATCCTGCAGAAGATGAAGCAGACCGCGGAGGATCACCTGGGAGAGAAGGTGACGGACGCGGTGGTCACGGTGCCCGCCTACTTCAACGACAGCCAGCGCCAGGCAACCAAGGATGCCGGCAAGATCGCGGGTCTGAACGTGCTGCGCATCATCAACGAGCCCACGGCGGCCTCGCTCGCCTATGGGCTCGACAAGAAGAAGGACGAGAAGATCGCGGTCTTCGACCTCGGCGGCGGGACCTTCGACATCTCCATCCTCGAGATCGGCGAGGGCGTTTTCGAGGTGAAGGCCACCCACGGCGACACGTTCCTCGGCGGCGAGGATTTCGACCAGCGGGTGATGGATTACCTCGCCGACGAGTTCAAGAAGGATCAGGGCATCGACCTGCGCAAGGATCGCATGGCGCTCGAGCGACTCAAGGAGGCCGCGGAGAAGGCCAAGTGCGAGCTGTCGACGGTGATGGAGACCGACATCAACCTGCCGTTCATCACCGCGGACCAGAGCGGGCCGAAGCACCTGACCATGAAGCTCACGCGCGCCAAGCTGGAGGCGCTGTGCGCGGATCTCCTCGATCGCCTCGACGGCCCGTGCGTCACGGCGCTCAAGGACGCGGGCCTCACCACGCGGCAGATCGACGAGGTGGTGCTGGTCGGCGGCATGACGCGCATGCCGGTGGTCCAGGCGCGCGTCAAGAAGCTCTTCAACAAGGAGCCGCACCGGGGCGTCAACCCGGACGAGGTGGTGGCGGTGGGTGCCGCGATTCAGGGCGCCGTGCTGCGGGGTGAGGTGAAGGACGTCCTGCTCCTCGACGTGACGCCGCTCTCGCTCGGCATCGAGACGCTCGGCGGGGTGTTCACCAAGCTCATCGAGAAGAACACCACGATTCCCACCCGCAAGAGCCAGATCTTCTCGACGGCCGCCGACAATCAATCGGCCGTGACCATTCGGGTGTTCCAGGGCGAACGGGAGATGGCGGCCGACAACAAGCTGCTCGGCCAGTTCGACCTGGTCGGCATTCCGCCCGCGCCGCGCGGCGTGCCGCAGGTCGAGGTCACCTTCGACATCGATGCCAACGGCATCGTCCACGTGGGCGCCAAGGATCTCGGCACCGGCAAGGAGCAGTCGATCCAGATCACCGCCTCGAGCGGTCTTGCAAAGGACGAGATCGACCGGATGGTCAAGGAGGCGGAGCTCCACGCCGAGGACGACAAGCGCAAGCGCGAGGTGGCCGACGCGCGAAACCAGCTCGACGGGCTCGTCTACCAGACCGAGAAGACGCTGGCGGAGCACGGTGCGTCGGTCGACGCCGCGGCCAAGAGCGCCGTCGAGGCCGCGCTCGCCGACGCCAAGAAGGCACTCGAATCCCAGGATCCCGCACGGATGCGAAGTGCGGCGGATGCCCTTGCGCGGACCTCGCACAAGCTCGCGGAGGCGATGTACGCCAAGGCGTCGCAGGGCCGCGGCGGGGGCGCCGAAGGCGCGCAGGAGCCACCGACCGCGAGCACCGCCGGCGACGGGAAGAGCAAGGAGGACGTCGTCGAGGCGGAGTTCGAGGAGGTCAAGGAGTAGCCGTAGCCGCCCGCTTTCGCTTGCGAGAACGAGGTGCGGAGAGTAGACAAGCCCTCACCTGCCGCGGGCGGGTGAGGGCTTTTTGCGTCCCATGAAGCGCGACTACTACGAGGTGCTCGGCGTCTCGCGCGGCGCGACCGACGAGGAAATCAAGAAAGCCTTCCGCAAGCTCGCGCATCAGCACCACCCCGACAAGAATCCCGGGAATCGCAAGGCGGAAGAGCGCTTCAAGGAGCTCGCGGAGGCGTACCAGGTGCTCTGCGATCCCGAGCGCCGGACGATGTACGACCGCTTCGGCCACGCCGCCTTCGAGCAGGGTGCGGGGGCCGCCGGCTTCGACTTCGGCGCGGGCTTCGAGGACATCATCGGTGACCTGTTCGGTGACTTCTTCGGCACCGGCCGGACGCGGGGTCGCACGCGCGCGCGTCGCGGACAGGACCTCCGCTACGATCTCGAGGTGAACTTCGAGGAGGCGGCCTTCGGCTCCGAGAAGACGATCGCCGTGCCCCGTCTCTCCACCTGCGAGACGTGCGGGGGCCGGGGCGCCAAGCCCGGGACGATGCCGAAGACGTGTCCGCAGTGCCGCGGCTCGGGCCAGGTCCGCTTCCAGCAGGGATTCTTCTCGATCGCCAAGACCTGCGGCCACTGCAACGGGCAGGGGACGATCATCGCCAACCCGTGCCCGAGCTGCACCGGGGCGGGCGTCCAGCGCCGGACGCATCAGCTGAACATCAAGGTCCCCGCGGGCGTCGACGCCGGCTCGCGACTGAAGTTGCGCGGCGAAGGCGAGCCGGGGATGAACGGTGGTCCCGCCGGCGACCTCTACGTCCTCCTCCACGTGCGCGAGCATCCGTTGTTCGTGCGCGAGGGGCGGGACATCGTCTGCGAGGTGCCGATCAGCATCACGCAGGCCGCGCTCGGGACCGAGATGGAGGTGCCCACGCTCGAGGGCACGGCGCGGGTGAAGATCCCGGCCGGCACGCAATCGGCGCAGGTCTTCCGGCTGAAGGGTCAGGGCATTCCGGACCTGAACGGGTACGCCCGCGGCGACGAGCTGGTGAGGATCCTCGTCGAGACGCCGAAGAAGCTCTCGTCCCGCCAGCGCGAGCTCCTCGAGGAGTTCGCACGGCTCGCGGGCGAGGAAGTTCATCCGCTCTCGAAGAGCTTCCTCGACAAGGTCAAGTCGGTGCTCGGCTGACGCACCCGTGGCGCGCCTCCTGCGCGACGTCGGCGAGCATGCGTGGATCGCGCGGCTCGTGGGCCGTCTCGGCGCCGCCGCGCGCGACCGTCGCGTGCTCGTGGGCCCAGGAGATGATGCGGCCGCGATCCGTCCAGGTCGACGGCCCCTGCTCCTCACCACCGACGCGCTGATCGAGGGCGTCCACTTCCGCGCCGGGTGGGCGGCGCCTTCGGTACTCGGCCGCCGGGCGTTCGCGGTCAACGCCAGCGACCTCGCGGCCATGGGCGGCGAGCCCACCTTCGCGCTGCTCGCGCTCGAAGCGCCGGGAAGGCTGCGGACGGCCGATCTCGACGCGCTCGTCCGGGGCTTCGCGCGCGCGGCGGCGCGGGCCGGCGCCCGGCTGGTGGGCGGGAACCTCGTCGCCGGCTCGCACCTGGCGATCACCGCGACGCTGCTCGGCGAGGCATCCGGTCCGGTCGTCGGCAGGGCGGGAGCACGGCCGGGCGATGCCCTGTACGTGACCGGCACGCTCGGGCGTGCCGGGGTCGCGGTGCGTGCGCTCCGGGCGGGACGCCGGACGCCGTGGCCCTTGCCCCCGCTTCGCCTTCGGGCCGGACGTCTCCTCGCCCCACTGGCACACGCGATGATCGACGTGAGCGACGGGCTTCTACAAGACGCAGGCCACCTCTGCCGCGCGAGCGGCGCGAGCGCGGAGATCCTGGCCGCGTGTCTTCCCGTCGCCACGGCCTGTCGGCGCGCGCTCGGCGACGAGGCGGCGCGCTTCGCCGCCACCTCGGGCGAGGACTACGAGCTCCTCGTCGCCGTGCCGCCGCGCGCCGAGCGCGCGCTCGCCGGGCTACGGCTGCGCCTCGGCTGCCGGCTCACGCGGATCGGCCGCATCGTCGCCGGACGGCCCGTCGTCCGAGTGCTCGACGCGGCGGGACAGCCCGTCGCGACGCGCCGGGCGGGGTTCGACCATTTCCGCTGACGACTGCCCGGTCGTCGCGCGGAGGTGCGAGCCCTCCCGCGCTACTTGCACACCACGCTGCCGTTACCCCCGCTGCAGGCGGGTGCCGGCGACGGTCCCGTGAAGGACGCCTCGGCGCACTGGCCCGACAACGCGATGGGCGAGTCGAGCACGAGCGTCACGCGCAGCGGCAGGTGCGGCCGTCCGCGCAGGCCGCGCTTCCCAGTCACGCTGATCGTCAGGTAGCCCGGGCGCTTGCTCGAGAGGTCCTTCACCGTGATCCTCGTGATGCCGTCCACGGCCGGCACGGAGTGGCCGGTGTCGCGGTACGTCCACACCGTGCCCGCCTTGTTCACCCTCCATCCCGACTTGGTCGCCGGGTTGAAGGGACCGCCGGGGATGATCGCGTCGATCAGCCGTCCGGTCTGCGCGTCCTCGACGAGGATGCGGACGCCCTTGCGGAGGGGATCGATGGGTGGCGAGAACGGATGCGGAAGGACCATCCCCCCGGTGAACCGGAGGGTGCCACTGGCGCCCCCGCGCTTGCCGAGCTTCAGCTGCGGCGTGATCGCCTCTCCGGCGATGGTGTCGTCGCACGGATCGCAGGCGTCGCCGATGCCGTCGTCGTCGGTGTCGACTTGATCGGTGTTGGCGACGGTCTTGCAGTTGTCGATCGCGTCGCACACGCCGTCACCGTCCTGGTCCGGCGAGGTCTCGTCGGCAGGGCAGGTGGCGGTCGACCCGGTGCAGGTCTCCTCCGGATCGCACGGACCGGTCGAGGGCCGGCAGACGACCGTGCTCGGCTGGAAGCCGTCCGTCGGGCACTCCCCGACCGACCCGTCGCAGGTCTCGGCGACGTCGCACTCGCCCGCGGTGGGCCGGCACTCGAACCCGGCCGGCAGAACCTCGTCGGGCGGGCAGTAGTCGCCCTTGCCGTCGCAGGTCTCGACGACGTCGCACGTGCCCGCCGCCGGCCGGCAGACCCCCGTGCTCTTCGCGTCCGCAGGGCAGTCGTCGCTGACGCCGTCACAGCTGTCGGCGAGGTCGCAGTCCCCGATGGAGGGCCGGCAGATGGCGGTGCTCTTCGTGTCGGGAGGGCAGCCGGCATCCGCGCCCGTGCAGCGCTCGGCGAGGTCGCACGGACCGGAGGCGGCCCGGCACTCCACGCTGCTCGGCTTGAAGGTGTCGGCGGGGCAGCCGGCGGTCGACCCCGTGCAGCTCTCGGCGACGTCACAGTCCCCCGCGACGGGCCGGCACTCCACGCTGCTCGGCTTGAAGGTGTCCTCCGGGCAGGCCGGGCTCGAGCCCGTGCACGCTTCCGCGACGTCGCAGTCGCCCGCGGCGGGGCGGCACTCGATGGCCGCGGACACCAGCGCGTCCGCCGGGCAGTCGTTCCCGATCCCATCGCAGCTCTCGGCCACGTCGCACTCCCCGGCCGCTGGCCGGCAGATGCCCGTGCCCTTCACGTCGGCCGGGCACGTCACGTCCGCGCCCGTGCAGAACTCGGCCGCGTCGCATGCCCCCGCCGCTGCGCGACACTCGACGGTGGCAGGCTGCAGCACGTCCTCCGGGCAGGTTGCGTCGGCGCCGGTGCAGAATTCGGCGACGTCACAGTCGCCCGCCGCCGGCCGGCACTCGGTCGTGGTGGGGAGGACGGCGTCCGGTGGGCAGTCGTTGCCGATGCCGTCGCACGTCTCGGTCACGTCACAGTCTCCGGCGCTCGGCCGGCACACGTCGGTGCTCTTGGCGTCGGCCGGGCAATAGGCGCTCGAGCCGGTGCAGAACTCCGGCAGGTCGCAGTCGCCGGCCGCTGCGCGGCAGACGACGTTCGTCCCGTTCCGGTCCGGCGGATGGATGCACGCCCCGGCGGTGTCGCACACGTCGCTGGTGCACGGATTCTCGTCGTCCGTGCACGCGGTGTCTGCCGCCTGCGGGCTGCCGACGCACGTTCCGTTCTGGCAGGTGTCGAGGCCGCTGCAGGCGTTCAGGTCGTCGCAGGGAGTGCCGTTGTCGAGCGGCGTTCCAGCGCACACCCCGTGCCGGCACACGTCGCCGGTCGTGCAGTCGTTGGCGTCACTGCACGGGGTGTCATCCGCGAGCGGGGCGCCGGTGCAGATGCCGCCCTGGCAGGTGTCGTTCTCGGTGCACTCGTTGCCGTCGTCGCAGGGCGTGTCGTCCTCGAGCCCCGCCCCCACACAGACGCCCTCCCGGCAGACGTCGGCTGCGGTGCAGTCGTTGCCGTCGTTGCACGGCGTCTCGTCGGCCTGCGGGATGCCGACGCAGGCCCCGCCCTCGCAGAGATCGTCGGTGGTGCAGGAGTTGCCGTCGTCACAGGCCGCGCCGTTGAGAAGCGCGGGATCTCCCACGCAAGAGCCGTTGCGGCACGCGTCATTCGCGGTGCAGGCGTTGCCGTCGTTGCAGGCGGCGCCGTCGACTGCGGGGCCGTCCTCCGGGCAGCTGGCGCTCGAGCCGGTGCAATTCTCGGCGGCGTCGCAAGGTTTGGCCGACGGGCGGCACACGACCGTGCTCGGCTGGAAAGCGTCGGCCGGGCAGTCGTTGCTCACGCCGTCACAGGTCTCGGCCGCGTCGCACTCGCCGGCCGCGGGCCGGCAGATGGCGGTGCTCTTCAGGTCGATGGGACACGCGGCGCCCATGCCCGTGCAGCTCTCGGCGACATCGCAAGCGCCGGCGGCCGCGCGGCATTCGACCGTGGCAGGCTTGAAGGCATCGGCCGGGCAGGCGACGCCGGTGCCGGTGCAGGTCTCGGCGACATCGCAGTCGCCGGCCGCAGGCCGGCACTCGACCGAGGCGGGCTGGAAGGCGTCGGCCGGGCAGGCAGCCGCGGTGCCGGTGCAGGTTTCGGCGACGTCACAGTCGCCGGCGGCGGAGCGGCACTCGACGGAGGCGGGCTTGAAGGCGTCGGCCGGGCA
>VBLD01000498.1 GCA_005879205.1 Deltaproteobacteria bacterium | reverse complement strand
CGAAGGCCGGTGGAACGGCGTCGCCATCGCCAGCCGGTGCGGGATCGAAAACGTCGTGACCAACTTCGGCGAGCCGCGGCTCCCCGCGAGGACACCCGAGGTGGGCGACGACGAGCCGCTCGCGGAGGCGCGCATGATCTCGGCCAGCTGTGGGGGCATCCGGATTGTCTGCGTCTATGCCCCGAACGGACGGGTCGTCGGCTCGACCTTCTTCGCGGCGAAGCTCGCCTGGTTCGACCGCCTGTCGCGCTGGCTCGCCGACGCGGCGGACCCGCGCGAGCCCATCGCGCTCGGTGGCGACCTCAACGTGGCGCCCGAAGACATCGACGTGTGGGATCCCGCCGCCTGTCACGGCGGTACCCACGTCTCCGGCCCGGAGCGGGAAGCCTTCGCGCGGCTCTGCCGGTGGGGCCTCGGCGATGTGTACCGGCGCCAGCATCCGGAGTCCGGCCGCTACACCTGGTGGGACTATCGCGCGGGGAACTTCCACAAGAACTTCGGCATGCGCATCGACCACCTGCTGGTGACGGCGCCGCTCCTCGGAGGCGCGCAAGGGCAAGCCGGTGCCCTCGGACCATGCGCCACTGGTGATCGACCTCGACGAGCGAGGGCATCCCTTCGACGCCGGGTGGACGTCCGCCGAGGGGCGGATCGCGGCGCGGCGCTCGCGTCCCGCCTGAGGATTCGGCCGGTGGGATTTCCGATCGAGCCGCCGATCGAGCCGATGCTGTCGAAGGTCGCCGCGCAGCTTCCCGTGGGCGAAGGCTGGCTCTTCGAGCCCAAGTGGGACGGATTCCGCGCGATCGTCTTCCGCGACGGCGATCGCCTCTACCTCCAGAGCCGCGACCTGAGACCCCTCGATCGCTACTTCCCCGATCTCCACGCCCCACTGCTCGCGAGCCTTCCCGTACGCTGCGTCGTCGACGGCGAGATCGTGATCGGCGGTGAGCGCGGGCTCGACTTCGAGGCGCTGCAACTGCGCCTGCATCCGGCCGCCTCGCGGGTGGCGAAGCTCGCCGCGGAGACGCCGGCGTCCTTCGTCGCCTTCGACCTCCTCGCGCTGGGCGAGCAGGATCTTCGCGCGCGGCGGCAGGCCGACCGCCGCGCCCGCCTCGAGCGGGCGCTCGCCGGAACCCGGGGGCGCGTCCACCTCACCCCGTGCACCCGCGAGCGGCCGGTCGCGGATGAATGGTTCCATCGCTTCGAGGGCGCCGGGCTCGACGGGGTGATCGCCAAGCACGAGTCGAGCCTCTACGAGCCCGGCAAGCGCGTGATGGTCAAGATCAAGCACGTGCGCGCGGCCGACTGCGTCGTGGCAGGCTTCCGCTGGCACAAGCAGGGCAGGGGCGAGCTGGTCGGCTCGTTGCTCCTCGGGCTCTACGACGCGGAGGGAGCGCTCCACCACGTGGGCGTGACCTCGGCGTTCACGATGGCGGCCAGACGGCGGCTCGCGCAGGAGCTCGAACCGCTGCGCAAGCAGGCGCTCGTGTCGCACCCGTGGCGGGAGTGGGCCGGCGCCGTCGAGGGAGGGACCCGGATGCCGGGTGCGTCCAGCCGGTGGAGCCAGGGCAAGGACCTCTCCTGGGAGCCGCTGCGGATCGAGCGCGTCTGCGAGGTGAAGTACGATCACCTGCAGGGCGCCCGCTTCCGGCATGCAGCCGTCTTCATGCGCTGGCGTCCCGACAAGCGGCCGTCGGACTGTCGCTACGATCAGCTCGAGGTCACTCCTCCCGCCGAGCTCGCCGAGCTCTTCGGCGGGAGGTCGAAGTGAGGTCGCCGTCCGCGCGGCGCGCGGCGGGCGGTTCGTCCGGATCGAGCGGCTCCTGGGCGGGGCGGAGATGCTCGGGCACGTGCTCGAGGTTCAGGCGGACGCGCGTCCAGGTGGAGGAGCGCCCGCGCATGGCGTCGACCAGGACGTCGGCCGGTCGGAGGTGGGCGGCGGCCTCGGCGTGCCGCGCCTTCCAGCGCTCGAGTCCCGCGAGGACGTCCGCCTTCCTCGCGGCGCGGCCGGTCTCGATCAGCGGCTTCTCCGGGATCCGCCGGCCGGTTCCCGCCGCCGGCTTCCGCCGCGACGGCTGGACGCGCGGCGGCTCGCCCGCCTGCTTGGCGTAGTGGGGCGGCCACGGTGCGTCGCCGAGGCCCTCGGCTTCCTGCCTGGCCGAGAGCTCGAGGAGAGCTTCCAGCGAGCACGGGTGGCCGTCGATCGTCGCGTGGCGGTCGCCGATCGCGGCGAAACGGTCAGGCATGGTCCGCAGCGTGAAGTCCTCCGGGCGGCACTCGTCGAGCTCCTCCCAGGTGAGCGGTGCCGAGACCCGCGCCTCGGGTGTGGGACGGACCGAATAGACGCTCGCCACCGTGCGGTCCTTGTCGTTCTGGTTGTAGTCGAGGAAGACGACGTGGCGCTCCTCCTTCCACCACTTGCTGGTCGCCAGGCGGGGAGCCCGCCGCTCGACTTCACGCGCCAGCGCCAGGACGGCGCGCCGCACTTGCGAGAACGACCAGCGCGGGTGGAGGCGTACGTTGACGTGGATGCCCCGCGAGCCCGAGGTCTTCGGCCAGCCCAGGAGGCCGAAGTCGGCCAGCGCGCCCCGGACCACCCGCGCCACCGCCTGGAGCTGCGGCCACTCGACGCCTGGAACGGGATCGAGGTCCACCCTGAGCTCATCGGGATGCTCGAGGTCTTCGGCGCGGACGGGATGCGGATGGAGCTCCAGGCACCCGAGGTTCGCCATCCAGGCGAGGGCCGCCGCGTCGCGCGGCACCACCTCTTCGGCGAGGCGGCCGGAGGGGAAGCGAAGGGCGACGACCTCGATCCACGCCGGCCGCGAGGCGGGCGCGCGCTTCTGGTAGAAGAACTCGCCGTAGATCCCGTCGGCATAGCGGACGAGCACGTTCGGCCGGCCGCCCGCT
>VBLD01000140.1 GCA_005879205.1 Deltaproteobacteria bacterium | reverse complement strand
CGTTCACGGCTGCCCGCCCCCCGCGGCCGCCGGCGGCGTGGTCTGCGCCGGTTGCGGGCGGCCTGGCTCCTTCGTCGAGGAGAGCGTCCCGTCCTTGGCGGGGTAGAGAATCGCCTTCACGCGCTTGCGCCCGCCCTCGACGACGCTCCGATTCTCGTCGAGGTAGACCACGACCCGATCGCCCGCCACCTCGTTCGGCCCCTCGTGCAGAACCGGGTTCTCGGTGAGCACCATGGTGCGATGCGTCTGGTCGAAGACCGCCTTGCCTCCGGTCGCCCAGCGCGTGCCCTGGTCGATGCGGACGCTGCCCACCGCGACGACCTCGTGCACGCGCTGCGTTCCCTTGCCGGTGGGATTGGGCAGCGGCGGGTCGGCTGCCTTGGGTTGGGCATCGTCCTTGTCCGCGGCCTTCGGCTGGGCGCCGTCCTTCACGGTCTCGAAGGTGACCGTCAAGGTGTCGCTGCGCAGCTTCACCTCGCCCTGGCCGGCCTGCACGTCGCCGCGGTACACGACCACGTTGTTCTTGTAGTCGTACTCCAGGGTGTCGGCGTTCACCGTGATCGGCTCCTTGTGATTGTCGACCCTGCCGAGGTCGAACAGCGCGCCGCCGGGCGCCGGCTCCTCGGGCGCCGCGGCGCTCGGCTGGCCGGCGGCCCAGGCGGCGAGGACGGCCGCGGCCAGCGCCTCACGAGGGTGCCGCATTGCTCCGCAGGGTGGTGTGGACGTCCTCGAGCAGGCGCACGTGCTGCGGGGCCACCTGGACCTCCATACCGCGTCCGCTGACGTCGAGGGTGCGTCCGCGCATCGTGACCGGTCCCGGCGAGGTGATCAGGTCGCGGGCGCGGTCATAGGTAGCCTCGCCGGTCTCGAGCTGGAGGTCGTCGAGGCGTACCGTCACGCCACCGCGCAGGGTGAGCGTGCGCAGCTCGCGGCCGGCGAGCACCAGCCGTCCCTCCGCCCCCGAGACGTGCGCGCGCCGCTCGCCGTCGGAAAGGTAGAGGGTGATCTGCGGCTCGCGAACGACGATCTCGTCCTGCTTGTCGAAGTACTGCGCATCCCGCGCCGTGATCTCCCAGAGCATCCGTCCGTTCTTCACCTTGATCCGCCGAAAGCTGCGGATGTGCTGCGCGACGGTGGGAAGGAAATCGCTGCCGAGGTCGGCGAGGGTGCGCGCGCGATGGGCCCCGACGGTGCGCGAAACCTCGTAGCCGATGCCCGCGAGGGCCGCGGCTACCACGACGAGCAACGCGGCGCGTAGCCGGGTCCTTCGCATGCGCTCCCGAGAGGTTCGAGGTCGCACGCAGTGGTACCACGGGTTCGAAAGCGAGTAAAGGTAAAAACCCTCCCCCGCGTCCGGTAGCGCGTCACCCGGCGAGCTTGCGCACCAGCCACTCGGCCCCGTAACGGTATTGAACGCGCTGCCAGCGACAGGCGAGTCCCGTCGCCGCGGCACCGACGAGTCCGATCGCCACCAGCGTCGCGCCCGGCGAGAGCGTCCGCCACAATCCCAGTCGAGGACCCGCCTCGCGGAAGAGCCACACGTGCACCACGAAGACGGTGAGCGACGCACGGCCGAGCGCGACGAGGACGTGCGTCGGCGCGAGCGGTCGGCGGACCTCGCGCCAGGCGGCCAGGCTCACGGCGAGCAGCGTGGTGCCGAGAAGGAGCAGGATGATCGTCACCGATGCGGGGAAGTACGGGACCGGCAGCCGGAACGCCCGGGCGAGCACCGGGTGGACGGCCCCCGAAAGCTCGAAGCTGCACGCGACGCCGCCGACGGCCACCATCGCGAGCGCGAGCTGCGCGAGCGAACGCACTGTCGCCGCCGGCGACGAACCCCCCCACGTAGACCGCGAGCCACGGCAGCAGCGGGTACTGCCCCTCCACCGTCGCGAGCCGCAACGGCCCGCCGGCCCTTCCCGCCGGGAGGCCTGCGACGCGCGCTGGCGAGCGCGGGGCTCGACATCGTCGAGACGCTCGGCGACGGAGCGGTGGAGCTCGTCGTGGCCCGTCGGAGGGGCGTCTAGCTCCGGCCGTCATCGCCCCACGGCGACGTTCACGCCGGCCGCTGCCGCCACCGCTCGTGCCACCACACCCACTCGGCCGGGGCTCTCCGGATCTGCCCTTCGATGGCGGCGGTGAAGCGCGCGGTGAGCTCGGTCACGCGCCCGCGCCCGTTTCCCTCGCCGAGCGGTACCGCCGCCATGCGGATCAAATGCCCTCCGCCCGGGCGGCGCTGGATGAAGGCCGTGATCACGGGCACCCGGCCGCGCAGCGCGAGAAGGGCCGCCCCCGGCGGCGTGTGCGCGGGGCGGCCGAAGAACGGCACGAACACGCCGGCGCCGCGTGTGTCCTGGTCGATGAGCAGCGCCACGATGCGGCCGCGCCGGAGCGCGTCGCGCACGGAGTGCCAGAAGCGCGCATCCTCACGGAGCACGATCTCGATGCCGGCCCCGGTCCGGAAGCGAGCGATCAGATGATGGAAGCGCTCCTCGTGCACGCGCCGCGCGACCACCGTGAGCGGATAGCCGCGATGCGCGATCGTCGCGGCCAGGAGCTCCCAGTTGCCGACGTGGGCCGCGACGGCGATGCAGCCTTTGCCGGCCCCGACGGCGGCGTCGAGGGCCGCCAGGCCCTCGACGATCACGTACTCCGGTTGCGCGGCGAGCTGCGGCCAGAGCGCGAGCTCGGCGAACGATTCGCCGGCGTGGCGGAACGTCGAGCGGGCGAGGCAGCGACGGGCGCCGACGTCGAGCTCCGGGAACGCGACCCCGAGGTGCTCGATGGCGAGGCGCCGCGGGCGGGCCAGGACGAGATACGCCGCCCGGCCGAGCGCGCGCCCGACGCCGAGCCCGAGGAACGGCGGCAGGCCGCCGAGTGCCCGGCCGGCGCCCTCAATCGTGCGGGCGAGCAGCGCATTGCGTGGGCCGCGCGTCGCGCGACGGAGCCGGCGCCAGGGCGAGCGGCTGGCCTTCACACGATGCCGGCGCGCAGCAGGTCGTGCAGGTGGATCACGCCCGCGGGCCGCCGGGAGCCGTCGCCGAGGATGAAGAGCGAAGTGATCGCGTGCCGCTCCATGAGCGCCACCGCCTCGGCGGCGAGCGCGCCACCGGCGATGGTCTTGGGAGACGTCGTCATCAGATCGCGGGCTCTCAAGCGGCGCGGGTCCTCGGTGTGCTCGAGAACCCGGCGCAGGTCGCCGTCGGTGATGATGCCGGCGAGCGCGCCGGTGGCGCTCAGCACGCCGGTCACGCCGAGGCGCTTCGAGGTGATCTCGACGAGCGTGTCCTTGAAGGGCGTGTCCTCGGCGACCAGCGGCATGGCGTCGCCCCGGTGCATCAGGTCTTCCACGCGCGTCAGCCGCCGGCCGAGCGCGCCACCCGGGTGGAGGAGCGCGAAGTCCTCGGCCGAGAAGCCCCGCTCCTCGAGCAGGGTGAGCGCCAGCGCGTCGCCGACCGCCATGGCCGCGGTCGTGCTGGTGGTGGGCGCGAGCCCGAGCGGGCACGCCTCGACGGCGACGCTCACGTCGAGCGCCACGTCGGCCTGGCGCGCGAGCGTGGAGTCGGGATCGCCGGAGATCGCCACCAGCGGGATGCCGAAGCGGCGGGCGACCGGGAGGAGGCGCAGCACCTCCTCGCTCTCGCCGCTGTTCGACACGGCGAGCAGGACGTCGCCCCGGACGAGCGTGCCGACGTCGCCGTGGCTGCCCTCGGCGGCGTGCAGGAAGAAGGCCGGGGTGCCGGTCGAGGCGAGCGTCGCGGCGATCTTCCGGCAGACGATGCCCGACTTGCCGACGCCCGTGACGACGACCTTGCCGCGGCAGGCGAGGAGCAGGTCGAGGGCGTGCGTGAAACGGGCGTCGAGGCGGTCCCGGATGGCGGTGAGCGCGTGTGCCTCGACGTCGAGGACGCGCCGGGCCCGCTCGAGCCGTTCGCGCGTCATCGCCTCACGCCCGCACCGCGCGGTCGATTGCCACCAGCTGGGCGAGCAGCGCGGGCAGCTCGGCGAGCGGCACGCTCGTGGCTCCGTCGGAGCGGGCGCGGCTCGGGTCCTCGTGCACTTCCATGAAGACCGCGTCGACGCCCGCCCCCACCGCCGCCCGCGCCAGCGGCGCGACGAAGCGACGGTCGCCGCCCGAGGCCGTGCCCTGCCCGCCCGGTTGCTGCACGCTGTGCGTGGCGTCGAACACGACCGGGCAGCCGGTGGCGGCGAGCACGGGGAGCGCGCGGAAGTCCGCCACCAGGTTGTTGTAGCCGAAGGTGAAGCCGCGCTCGCAGACGAGCAGATCCTGGTTGCCGGTCGAGCGCGCCTTGGCGACCACCTGCTCCATCTCCCAGGGCGAGAGGAACTGGCCCTTCTTCAGGTTGACGGGCCGGCCCGCGGCCGCGACGGCGACGATGAAGTCCGTCTGCCGGCAGAGGAAGGCGGGCGTCTGCAGCACGTCCACCACCTCCGCGACCGCGGCGATCTGCTCCTTCTCGTGCACGTCGGTCAGGACGGGAAGGCCGGTCGTGCGGCGCACCTCGGCGAGGATGGCGAGGCCCTCGTGGAGACCCATACCCCGGAATGACGCGAGCGCGGTCCGGTTGGCCTTGTCGAAGGACGACTTGTAGACGAGCGGCAGGCCGGCGCGCGCGGCGAGGTCGGCGAGACGCTCGGCGTGGCGCAACGCCGCCTCCCGCGACTCGATGACGCAGGGGCCCGCGATCAGCACGAGCGGCGCGCCGCCCCCGATCTCGACCGTCCCGGCGCGGACCCGCCGCGTTGCCACTAACGCTTCACCACCTTGAGGCCGCCGAGGAGCGGGGCCTCCCGGCGCTTCGCCCGGTGCTGGAGCGCGGCGCGGATGAACCCCTTGAAGAGCGGGTGGCAGTCCATCGGGCGCGACCGGAGCTCGGGGTGGAACTGGCTCGCGATGAACCAGGGGTGGTCGCGGAGCTCGATCATCTCCACCAGGGTCCCGTCGGGGGAGATGCCGGAGAGCACGAGCCCGCCCGCCTCGAGCTGGTCCCGATAGGTATTGTTGAACTCGTAGCGGTGACGGTGACGCTCGGAGACCTTCTTGCGGCTGTAGACCTTGCGCGCGAGCGACCCCTCGAGGAGGTCGCACGGACAGGCGCCGAGGCGCATCGTGCCGCCCTTCTGGGTGAGTCCCCGTTGCGTCGTCAAGAGGTCGATCACGGGGTGCGGCGTCGCCGGGTCGACCTCCGTCGAGTTGGCACGCGCGAGGCCGCACACGTGGCGGGCGAACTCGATGACCGCCATCTGCATCCCGAAGCAGATGCCGAAGAACGGGATGCGCTGCTCGCGCGCCCAGCGGACCGCGGTGATCTTGCCCTCGGTGCCGCGCGGCCCGAAGCCCATGGGGACGAGGATCGCGTCGGCGTCGCGCACGCTGTCGGGGAGGCCCTCCTGCTCGATCTTCTCCGAGTCGACGTAGGTGACCTCCACCCGGCACTCGTTGGCGATGCCGCCGTGGGTGAGCGCTTCGTTGAGGCTCTTGTAGGAGTCGGTCAGGTCGACGTACTTGCCGACCATCGCGATGCGCACGGTGTCCTTGGGGTTCTTGATCGCCGCGACGATGCGCCGCCAGCGCGTCAGGTTGGGCGAGCCGGTGAAGATGTTGAGCTTCTCGACGATCCGCTCGTCCAGGCCGTCGGCGTGGAAGAGGAGGGGCAGCTCGTAGATGGTCTGCGCGTCCGGCGCGCTGATGACGCTGGTCTCGTCCACGTTGCAGAAGAGCGCGATCTTGGCCTTCACCTTCTTCTCGAGCGGCTGCGCCGCGCGGCAGAGGAGGAGGTCGGGCTGGATGCCGAGGCCGGTGAGCTCCTTCACGCTGTGCTGGGTGGGCTTGGTCTTGAGCTCGCCGGCGGTCGAGATGAAGGGCACCAGCGTCAGGTGCACGTAGAGCGCGTTCTGGCGGCCGACCTCCCAGCCGAACTGGCGGATCGCCTCGATGAAGGGCAGGCTCTCGATGTCGCCGACGGTGCCGCCCACCTCGCAGATGCAGACGTTGGCGCCCTCGGCCGCCTCGCGGATGCGCCGCTTGATCTCGTCGGTGATGTGCGGGATCACCTGCACCGTGCCGCCCAGGTAGTCGCCGCGGCGCTCCTTGGTGATCACCGTGTCGTAGACCTGGCCGGTGGTGAGGTTGTTCCGCCGACCCATCCGCGTCGAGACGTAGCGCTCGTAGTGGCCGAGATCGAGGTCGGTCTCGGCGCCGTCGTCGGTGACGAACACCTCGCCGTGCTGGAAGGGGCTCATCGTCCCCGGGTCGACGTTGATGTAGGGGTCCATCTTGACGAGCGTCACCTTGAGGCCACGCGCCTCGAGGAGCGCGCCCATCGACGCCGAGGCCACGCCCTTGCCGAGCGAGGACACCACCCCGCCCGTCACGAAGATGAACTTGGTCTTCGAGCCGTTCTGCTTGGTCATCGACCGCCCCCGTCCACCATGGCCCGCGCCCGGTCGAGGTCGGCCTGGGTGTCGACCTCGACGAGCGGCTCGGTTTGCTCCCACGCGACCACGCCGATCGCGATCCCGTGCTCGAGCGCCCGCAGCTGCTCGAGCTGCTCGCGGCGCTCGAGCGGCGACGGCGGCAGCGCCGCGAGCCGCAGCAGCACGTCGCGCCGGAACGCGTACATGCCGATGTGCCGGAGCCCGAACGGGTCGCCGGCGGACCGCGCGCCGTCGCGGTCGTGCGGGATCGGGCTCCGCGAGAAGTAGAGTGC
This sequence comes from Deltaproteobacteria bacterium, assembly GCA_005879205.1. Taxonomy (GTDB): domain Bacteria; phylum Desulfobacterota; class Binatia; order DP-6; family DP-6; genus DP-3. The sequence continues at coordinate 1,834 of VBLD01000140.1, read as the reverse complement.
CCGCCCCTCGCCGCTCGCCACCACCTTCACCACGTGCGGCGAGCGCCAGTCGGCCTCGTCGCGGATGGGTATGGCGAGCGTCGCCATGGGCAGCGTGGCGTCGGCGGCGAGGCGCGCGACCAGGCGCTCGACCATGGCGGGCTCGACGAAGGGCAGGTCGCCCTGCACGTTCACCACGACCTCGGCCTCGAGACGGGCCGCGACCTCGGCCAGCCGGTCCGTCCCGGTCGGGTGGTCGGGCCGCGTCATCGCCACCTCCACGCCGAGCGGCAGCACGGCGTCGCGGATGCGCGGGTCGTCCGTGGCGACGATGACCCGCCCGAGGCCGCGCGCGCGCCGGGTGCGCTCGGCGACGTGGCAGATCATGGGCCGTCCGGCGATCAGTGCGAGCGCCTTTCCCGGGAGGCGGCTCGACTGATACCGAGCTGGGATGACCGCCACGGCGCGCACGTCCATAAAATGAAAAACCGCAGCCGAGGCCGGAGTACGAAGCTGGCCTCGACGCGCGAAGCGGCGCGGCACTCGATCGAACCACCGGGACCGGCTACGGGATTTCACTATAAGAGGGCGTGATTGGTCGTGTCAATTGACTCCGGGGGCCCGTGCGGTGCTCGCGCGCTGCGCGCGCTGCGCTCCTCCGATGCCCCCGGACCCCGTCGGCCGGCGCGGCGCCTTCGGCGCCGGCCTCCGGTGAGTCTTGGCGGCGCGGGCGCCTCGCGCGGCGGAGCCGCGCTGCGCGTGTTTCGATCCGAGGGGTTCGGGAGCTGCTCGCGCGCTGCTCTGCTCCGATGTCCCCGGACCGTAGGCGGCCGGATCGCCTTCGGCGCCGGCATGCGCCGGTAGTGGCGGGCGCGCCGCTCGCACGGCGGAGCCCGGAGTGTCGACGGGAGCTGCGTCACGTTGCCGGCCTGTTCTACGGGGCGTGCGTGTCCGAGCGGCGGCGCGCCCTCGACGCTTGCCGTGGCGCACGAGCAGGGCGGGGTGGCTTTGCGACTGCGTGTGCGAGGTGTGTCGGGCGCAATCATTGCGGCGGTATTGACGCGGGCGTCCTGGAGCGTCGTGTCGGGCACGAGTACGAGCGCTTTGGGGCAGCCCCGTATCGTGAGCGCCGCGACCGGGGATCCACCGGAGATTCCCTTGGTGAAGGATCACGACACGCTGTCGCAATCCCCAAGCTTCAGCTGGCTCGGAGTCCACGCCTGACGCGAGCGGGGACGGCGGGTCTACGACTCCAAGGCCTCTAAGGTCATGTCTCAGTCGTCCGCGGAGAACGGACAGGCTCGGATACCGGGTCAGGGTGGAGCACTTCCTGGCGATTGCGACAAATGACGGGGCGCGATCTTGTTGGCGCGGCCGTCTGCCCGCCCGAGGGTTCCTCGGTCCCGTCGCTCTTCCAACCATCCTCCCGACCCGAGCCCGGGTCTCGGCCAGGCTCCGCGACTCCGCCTCTCCAGAGCTACCGGCCCCCAGGGGCCTCATGTAGACTGGCACTTCGGAGGATGCGTCCCATGCTCGAAGCGATCGAGGCCACGATCGAACCGGACGGCACCGTTCGCCTGCACGAGCCCGTGCGTCTTCGCGGGACGCGTCGGGCTGTTGTCATCATCCTTGAGGATGGCGTCGCTGCTACGGAGACCGCCCTCCTCAGCGAGCAAGCGCTCGCCGCCGACTGGGACCGGGTGGAGGAGGATGCGGCATGGGCACATCTCCAGCGGGCTCGGTAGTCCTCGTTCCGTTCCCCTTCTCAGACCTCTCGAAATCGAAGTTGCGGCCGACCGTGGTGCTGGCCGAGGGGGGTCGGGGAGATCGGATACTCTGCCAGATCACCAGCAAT
>VBLD01000497.1 GCA_005879205.1 Deltaproteobacteria bacterium | reverse complement strand
CGCGAGAAGCTGCGCTCGGGCCTCGACCATCCGAACACCGACCCGAAGCAGGGCTCGACGCTCCCCATGCCGGCGCTCGACCGCGTCTTCGTCGACCGCTCGGAGGCGCATCCCGACGCGGTCGGCAAGAGCCTCGCCGAGCTCGCCGCGTCGCCGCGCGTGCACGCCGCCGACGTGATGTGCGAGCTGTCGCTGGCCGACGGCCTCGAGACGCAGTTCCTCTGGAACAGCGAGAGCCCGGCGTGGGTCGAGGCCAACGCCGAGTCGCAACGGAACCTGCACATGATCGTCGGCACGGGCGACGGCGGCGCGCACGCCGACCGGGACGACGGCTCGGAGTGGTCGACGTACTACCTCCGCTCCTGGGTGCTCGACCGCAAGCTCGTGTCGCTCGAGGACGGCGTCCGGCGCATCACGCACCTGCCCGCGATGGTGACCGGCATCGCAGGCCGCGGGCTCCTCGCACGCGGCTACCACGCCGACGTGCTCCTCTTCGACCCGGCCCGGCTCGCGCTCGGCAAGAAGGCACTGGTGCGCGACATGCCGGGCGGCGAGGAGCGCTGGCAGGTGCAGCCGGAGGGCGTGGTCAGGGTCCTGGTCAACGGGGAGACGATCGTCGAGGACGGGAAGCTCACCGGCGCGCGCCCCGGGCGCGTGCTCCGCGTCGGCAACCGCGAGTGATGCGCGCCGTCGTCTATCACGGAGGCGGGCGCCCGGTCGGGGTCGAGGACGTGCGCGTCAAGGACCCCGGCGTCGGCGAGGTCCGTGTCCTGATCAAGGCGGCGGGGCTCTGTCACTCCGATCTCAGCGTGATCGACGGCTCGATCCCGTATCCGACGCCGGTCGTCCTCGGTCACGAGGGCGCCGGCGTCGTCGAGGCCGTCGGTCCGGGCGTTGTGGCGGTCAAGGAAGGCGACGCGGTGGTCCTCTCGACGCTCGCGCACTGCGGCCGCTGCGCGGCCTGCGAGACCGGGCGCGCCACCGAGTGTCGCAACGCCCCGAACCCGAAGGACACGCAGCCGTTCACGGTGAACGGGCGGCCGGCCTACCAGTTCGCCAACGCGTCGGCCTTCGCCGAGCGGACGGTCGTCCGCGAGCAGAGCGCCATCCCGATCGACCCGCGCGTGCCGTTCGACCGCGCGGCGCTGATCGGCTGCGGCATCATGACGGGCGTGGGCGCGGTCGTGAACCGCGCCAAGGTCGAGACCGGGGCGACGATGGCCGTCTTCGGGCTCGGCGGCATCGGGCTCAGCTGCGTGCAGGGCGGCGTGCTCGCGGGGGCGTCCAAGATCGTCGCGGTCGACGTGGTCGCCGAGAAGCTCGCGCTCGCGCGCCGGCTCGGCGCGACGCACACGGTGGACGCGATCAAGGACCTGACCGGCGGCGGCGCCGACTACACGTTCGAGGCCGTCGGCAGCCTCGCGGTCATCAAGCAGGCGCTCGAGGCGCTCGGACCCGGCGGCGCGCTCACCATCGTCGGCGTCCCGAAGCTCGGCTCGAGCCTCGAGTTCGTCGTCCACGCGCTCTACCAGAACAAGGCGATCCTCGGCTGCCGCTACGGCACCGCGCGACCGCGTCGCGACTTCGCGCTCCTCGCCGACCTCTATCTCGGCGGGCGCCTCAAGATCGACGAGCTCATCACGCAGCACTACGCGCTCGAGGAGTTCCCCCGCGCGCTCGAGGACCTCAAGCAGGCACGTCTGGCGCGCGGCGTCTTCCTCCTCGACCGCGCCGCCTGACAGGAGAGGCACGATGGGCAGATTCGGGCACCACGTGATCGACGCCGACGGGCACGGCGGCGACCTGCCGCGCTGGCAGGAGCGCATCCCGGCGCGCTTCCAGCCGCTCTGGGAGGCGCGTCGCGAGCGCATCAAGCAGCAGTTCGCCAACCTGCCCGGCGTGGGCGTGAAGCAGACCAAGGGCACGGCCAAGCTCGACAGCCTCGAGCGTCCCGGGATGACCGACCCGAAGGCGCGGCTCGAGGACATGGACCTCGAGGGGATCGACCAGACGATCATGTTCCCGGGCGGCGCGGGCGAGGAGTGGGCAGGCCTCGACCGCGACTTCGCGATCGCGCTCTGCCGCACGCTGAACGACGCGCGCGCCGAGTACACCCGCTACCGTCCGGCGCGGCTCAAATCGGTCGCGAAGCTGCCGATGATCGACCCGGAGGCCGCCGCGGCCGAGCTCCGCCGGGCGGTCACCGAGCTCGGCATGGTCGGCATGGTGACGCCGCAGCACATCCGCGAGAAGAACCTCGATCACCCGAGCTTCGACGTCGTGTGGGCGGAGGCCGAGCGCCTCGGCGTCGCGGTCTGCGTCCACGGCGGCGGCCAGGCGATCGACCAGGTGCCGATCGGCGTCGATCGGTGGAAGACGCGCGTCGAGGTGCACGCCTTCACCCATCCCGTCGGGCAGATGATCGCCATCATGGCGTTCACGGTGGGTGGCATCCTGCACCGCTTCCCGCGGCTCCGCGTCGCCTTCCTCGAGGCGGGCGTGGGCTGGCTTCCCTTCTGGCTCGAGCGGCTCGACGAGCACTGGGAGCTCACGCCCGAGCAGGCGCCGGCGATCGACCGGGCGCCGAGCGAGTACTTCCTCTCCGGACGCTGCTTCATCGGCTGCGACCCCGACGAGAAGGGCATTCCGCACGTCGTCGACTCGCTCGGCCAGGGCGTCGTCGTCTATGCGTCCGACTACTGCCACTGGGACTGCAAGTTCCCGGACACGGTGAAGATACTGAGCGGCCGGACGGACCTGTCGGAGCGCGCCAAGCAGGCGATCTTCGACGACAACCCGCGCCGGCTCTACGCGCTCTCCTGATGCCGCTCGACCTGCAGGCGCTGCTCGAGCCGTCGCGCGCGGCCTTTCTCATGATGGAGTGCCAGGAGGGCATCATCGGCGGCGGGGGATTCGGGGCGCTCGCCGAGACGGTGGCGAGGCACCACACGGTGGCGCACATCGCCCGCCTCCTTCACGCCGCGCGGCGGGCGCGAGTGCCGGTCTTTCACTGCACGATGTCGCGCCGCCCG
>VBLD01000062.1 GCA_005879205.1 Deltaproteobacteria bacterium | reverse complement strand
AACTGGCGGCTCGACGTGATGATCCTCTCGGTGCTCGCCCCGGTGGAGGTCGTCGGCTTCTACGCGGTCGCCACCAAGGTGGCCGAGACCTTCCGGCCGCTGTCCGCCGCCTTCACCTTCGTGCTGCGCCCCATGATCGCGAGCCTCTCCATCACGGAGGCACGCAAGCAGGGCGTGGCGCTCTACCGCCGGGTCTTCGCCCTCAACATGGTCCTCGTCGTCGTCATGGCGTTCGCGGGCGGTCCGATCATCATCCGCATGTTCGGGCCCGACTTCGTCGCCGCCGTCCCGGCGTTCCAGATCCTGCTCGTCGGCCTGGCCGCGCTCGGCGGGGCGGGCGTGCTGAACGGCTACAACGTCGGCATCGGGCGCCCCGAGTTCAACAGCTACACGGCGCTCGCGGGGCTCGTCATCACGGTGATCGGCGACGTCACGCTGATCCCGCACTACAGCCTGATCGGCGCCGCGGTCACCTCGAGCGTCGCCTACTCGGTCAAGGCAGCCGCCCTCACGCTCCTCTTCCTCTCCACCTCCGGCATCTCGCTGCCCCAGCTGATGGGCATGAAGGAGTACTCCCCTGACCTTGCGTAACCCACTGCCGAGCGGCCCCGATCCGCTCGCCTGCCCGGTCTGCCGCGGTCCGCTCTCGGTGCGGGCGGCCTCCGTGCGCTGCACGGCGTGCGCGCTCCGCTACCCGCGCCGCGACGGCGTCTACCTGCTCGGACCGCCGTTCGCGGTGAACGCCGGCGGCCGCACGTTCGCCACCGACCGCATGCGCCGGCTCGCGGCCGACGCCCACGCCGTCGGCTGGGACGCCGCCCGCCAGCGCTTCGCTGCCGAGGTGCTCTCGGGGACGCTGCGCGCCCCGGAGCAGTCGCGCTGGGCCCGGCTCCGCGCGAAGCTCGCGGGCACCACCTGGGAAGACACGCTCCAGGACCTCGTCGACCCGACGCGCGCCGGCTGGAAGTTCCTCCTGAACCTCCGTTCCACGGACTGGGTGCTGTTCCTCGGGCCGAGCTGGGGCGCCGCCCCGGTGAGCCTGGCGCGCAGCGCGGCCCACGTGGTCGTCCTCGACGGCAACGTCGAGCGCCTGCGGCTGGTCAGCGAGCAGGCCGCCGCGGCCGGCCTCGACAACCTGACCTTCGCCCGGGTGGTCGATCCGCTCCGGCTGCCGCTGCCCGACGGCAGCGTGAACCTCGTCGTCGCCCCGGCGATCGTCGAATGGTTCATGGCGGTCGCGGGCGAGCGCGTGCTGTCCGCGGCCTGCGGCCGCGAGCTCCTCTGCGAGCTCCGCCGCGTGCTCGCGCCGCGCGGCCAGGCCTACGTGGCGACCGACAACCGCACCGGCCTCACCCGGCTCCTCGGCGCGCGTCGCGTGTCGGGCGCGAGCTTCTCGGCGCGCGGGCTGCGCGAGGCGGCCAGCGCCGCCGGCTTCCGCGCCTCCCGGGTGCTGGCGCCCATTCCCTTCCATCACAAGTTCCACCAGGTGCTCGAGCTGGAGCCGTCGAGCCCCGTCAGGCTGTCAGCCGACCCGTACCGCACGCGCGGCCGGCTCGTCCGTCCGCTCGTCAAGGCGTGGGACGTCTTGAACCGCAACGGGGCGCTCGAGCGGCGCCTCCATCCGCTCCTGCCGGGCATCGGCGCCGTGCTCTCGACGGAGGCCGAGGTCCCCTCGCTGGCCGAGCGTCTCCTCGCGCACCTCGCCGCCGACGGCCACGTCGCGCCCGGCTGCCGCCTCACGCGCTACTTCGTGCGCGCCAAGGGCGCGGCGGTGCTGGTCGCCAACGCCCCGGACGGCGACGGCGTGATCATCCGCCTGCCGTTCGACGTCGCCGCCGAGGGCGCGTGCGCCGCGCACCACCAGGCACTCGAGACGCTGGTGAGCGACCTCCGCATCCCCGAGGAGCTCCGTCGCCTCTTCCCGGCGCCGTACGGGCGGGGAAGCTTCGAGGGGCAGCCCTTCTTCGCGGAGAGCGCCGTGACGGGCGAGGCCGGGCGCGTCTACTATTCGCGCGGCACGCGCCGCTACGACCGGGCGATCGTGAACGCCGCCGAGGTCCTCTGCCGGCTCCGGCGCAGCACCGAGAAGCTCGTGCACGTAGACGGCGACGAGTTCGCGCGCCTCTGCGGCCGCTGGCTCGAGGAGCTCCGCGGAATCGTCGGCCGCGAGCCGCGCGGCGCGCTCGACGCGATCGAGCGGCGCCTCGAGCAAACCCTGCTCGGCCGGAGGCTGCCGCTCGGCTGGCACCACGGCGACTACGACTTCGCCAACCTGCTCTACGGCCCGCGCGACGCCGTCACCGGCATCCTCGACTTCGAGGTGTTCGACGCGCGCGGGCTGCCGCTGATCGACCTGATGGTCCTGGTCGCGCGCCGGCCCATCCGGCGGACCGGGTTCGCGTTCGGCACGCTCTTCGCCCGCTCGATCCTCGCCCGCAACCTGCCGCCGCTCGAGGCGCGCCTCCTCGAGGAGGAGATGCGCACGGTGGGTGCCGACGAGGAGCTCTACCAGGCACTCGCGCTCTGCTGCTGGCTCGACCACCTGCGACTGCGCCGCGACAGCTGGCTCGTCCGCTCGCCGACCTGGCTGGATCAGAACCTCCACGAGGTGGTGGAGGCCGTGAGGAGGATACTGTGACGCCACCCCGCATCTCCGCCGCCCTCGCCCAGGCCCCCGCGGGCTGGGAGAGCTCGCTCACCGGCCGGTTCCTCGAGGCCCTGCTCGCCGCCTACCACGACGAGACCGTCCGCTACGCCGTGCTCCGCAACTACGAGCGCTGGCCGGAGCACTTCGGGAAGGACGTCGACCTGGTCGTCGCCGCCAACGACATGGCGCTCGCGGAGCGGATCATCCAGCGCGTCGCGGACACCTTCGGCCTCTACGTGACCGTGCGCCGCAAGCGCAGCTCGCACGTCACCTACTACCTGGTGGCGCCGATCGAGAGCCAGGAGGCGGGCATCATCCTCGACCTCCGGCCCGACGTCGTGCACCACGGCCTGGTCTACCTTCCGGGCCCGGTCGTGCTCGGGTCGCGCCGGCGCCACGCCGACGGCTACTACATCCCGTCGCCGGCGATCGAGAGCCTCGCGATCCTCCTGCACACCGTCATCGACACCGGCGAGATCCGGGCCTCGTACCGGGCACGGCTCGCCGAGCTCGGGGTGAGCGACCCGGTCGAGCTCCTGGCGGCGGCCACGTTCGCCGTCGGCGGCCGGCTGGCCGCGGAGCTCGTCCGCTGCCTCGAGGCCGGCGAGCCCGAGCGGGCCCTGCCGCTGCGGGGCCGGCTCGTCCGCGCCTGCGCGCGGCGGCGCCCCCAGACGCTCGTGCGCTGGCTCGGGGCCCGCGCCGGCGCGGTCGCCGACCGCGTACGCGGCTGGGTCCGCCCGTCGGGGCACATCGTCATCCTCGTCGGGCCGGATGGCTCGGGGAAGACCACCTCCGCGGAGCTCCTCTGCCAGCGGTTCGCCGAGACGCGCATCCCGGTCTCCGCCGTCTACCTCGGCGCGCAGGCGCCGCTCCTCCCCACCCGGCGGCTGAGCCAGCAGATCCGCAAGCGCCTCTCGACCGCCCCGAAGGTCAAGGTCGTGAAGGACGTCACGCGGCGGCAGCGGCTGCGCGGCCTCGTCCACATCATGGCCGACAAGTGGCTCCGCTACATCGTTTACGTCCGCCCGCGCCTGGCGCGGGGCGAGGTGGTGGTTCTCGACCGCTACTTCTACGACCTGCGCACCTTCCCGCACCCGCTCATCAAGCGGCCCTGGGTGGAGGCGCTCGTCATGCGCCTCATCCCCGAGCCCGCGCTCGCCTTCTGCCTCGTCGCCGACCCGGCGCTGATCACCGCGCGCAAGAACGAGCTGACGGTGGCGGAGACGGAGCGCCAGATCGCCTGTTACCGCGGCCTCAGCCGCTGGGTCCGTAACTTCCGCGAGATGCCGGCCGACGGGGACCGCACCGCCGTCATCGACCGCATGGCCGAACTCGTCCTCGCACTCTACACGAGCCACCGCTCACCGGAGAGGGTCTGACATGAGCTTTCGACACGCTGTAACCCGCAAGGCCGTCCGCCGCGGGGCGCTTGGACTCTGGATCGTCCTCGCGCTCCTGCCATTCGTGGCGCATCGGGGTGGCAAGGCGAAAGCCCAGGCGCTGCCGTCGACGACGCTCACCTTCAACTCGACGGCCGACACATACGTCGACAGCGGCTCGCCGACGAAGAACTTCAACTCGTCGGTGATCCTCCGCGCCGCGGCCTCGCCCACCCGCACCAGCTATCTCCGCTTCGCGGTGACGGGTGTGAGCGGCCGCCAGGTCCAGCACGTCCGCCTCCGCCTGGGCGTCAGCGCCGGCGGCCCCGGCGGCACCGTGCACCTGATCAGCAACAACGCGTGGAGCGAGACCGCCGTCACCTTCAACACGCGGCCCACCGTCGACGGCTCCGGGCTCCAGACCCTCGGCACGGTCGCAACGGGCGCCACCGCGGAGTTCAATCTCGACGGCGCCATCACGGGCGACGGCGTCTACAACCTCGCGATCGACAGCTCGAGCACGACGGTCAGCTACAACTCCTCGCTCGCCACGAGCGGCCAGAAGCCCCAGCTCGTGCTCACGGTGGCGGCGCAGGCGCCGACGGTGACCATCAGCCAGCCCCCTACCGGCGCCAGCTACTTCACGGGCGACGCGATCACTCTCCAGGCGAGCGCCCACGACAGCGCGAACGTCGACCTCAGCTCGCACGTGATGTGGAGCTCCAACCTGGCCGGGCCGCTCGGCCAGGGCGCCGTGGTCACGACCTCGCTCGGGCAGGGCACGCACACGATCACCGCGTCGGCGACCGACGGCCAGAGCCTCACCGGCTCGAGCCAGATCACGGTCACCGTGAACCCGCCGCCCCCCGGCAACACGGCGCCGCTGGTCACCATCACGTCGCCCACCTCCGGCCAGACGCTCGCCTCGTCCGCCTCGATCACCTTCACGGGCAGCGCGAGCGACCTCGAGGACGGGGACCTGACGTCGGCGATCGCCTGGACGTCGGACCGCGACGGGTCGCTCGGCACCGGCGGCAGCCTCGCGCACATGCTGAGCGAGGGGACGCACCAGCTCACGGCCACGGTGACCGACCGGGCCGGGCTCACGGCCACGACCACGGTCACGGTGGAGGTGGTCTCCGCCGTCGTGCTCGAGTTCCCGGCCGTGGCGGACGCCTCGGTCGACTCGAGCCTGGCCGCCACGAACTTCGGGACGAGCCCCATCCTGGCGATCGACGCGAACGCGGTCCGCGTCGCCTACCTGCGCTTCGAGGTGAGCGGTCTCGCGTCGCGCACGATCCTCGGGGCCGTGCTGCACCTCCAGGCCGACAGCTCGCCCGGCGCGGAGAGCGACGGCGGCGGGGTGCTGCACACGATCACCGACGGCACCTGGCAGGAGAACAGCATCACCTTCAACAACCGGCCGGCCGTCGACGGGCCGACGGTGGCGAGCCAGGGGCCGGTGGCGCTCGGGCAGACGGTGGAGTTCAACGTCGCGTCGGCGGTCACCGCCAACGGCACGTACAACTTCGCCATCGTCAACACCTCGCCCGACGAGTGCGACTATCGCTCCCGCGAGGGCGGCCCCGCGCCGAAGCTCGTGGTCACCGTGGCGGGGAACCCGCCGCGCGTGACGATCAGCTCGCCGGCCAACGGGTCCGTCAGCTTCCACAACCAGGCGATCACCCTCTCCGGCACTGCGAACGACGCCCGGGACGGCGACATCTCGAGCCAGATCCAGTGGACGTCGAGCCGCGACGGCGCCGTCGGCACCGGTGCGACCATCAGCCCGAGCACGCTCAGCACCGGCACGCACGTCATCACCGCCGCAGCGACGGACAGCGACTCGCTCCACGGCCAGGCCCAGGTGAGCATCCGCGTCCGTGACCCCAACGTCGCGCCCGTGGTCACGATCAGCGCTCCCGCCGACGGCGCCTCGGTGCCGGCGGGCAGCACGGTGACGCTCGGCGCGAGCGCCACCGACGACTTCGACGGCAACGTCACCAGCCGGATCCAGTGGGCGTCGAGCCGGGACGGCGCGCTCGGCGGCGGGGGCACGCGCACGGTCACCCTGTCCGAGGGCAGCCACGTCCTGACCGCGTCGGTCACCGACTCGGACGGGGCGACGGGCTCGGCCCAGGTGCACCTCACCGTGACGCCGACCGCGCCGGTCGTGACCATCACCGGGCCGGCCGACGGGACCACGGTCTTCGCGGGCACGAGCCTCGCCTTCAGCGGCACGGCGAGCGACGCGACCGACGGCAGCCTCTCGGCGTCGCTCCGCTGGAGCTCGGACCGCGACGGGCTCATCGGCTCGGGCGCGAGCTTCGCGACCACGCGGCTCAGCGCCGGGACGCACCTCATCACCGCTTCGGCGACCGATCGGGGCGGGCTCACCGGACGCGCGCAGCGCACCGTCATCGTGCGGCCGCCGAACGTGGCGCCCGCCGTGTCGATCGCGGCCCCGACCAGCGGCACCTCGCTCATCACCGGGAAGCCGGTGCTCCTGGCCGCCACGGCGACCGACGCCGAGGACGGCAACCTCGGTGCCGCCGTCCGCTGGGCCTCGAGCCGTGACGGCGCGCTCGGCACGGGCGGGACGCTGGTCCTCCCGAGCCTCTCG
>VBLD01000061.1:11687-17554 GCA_005879205.1 Deltaproteobacteria bacterium | reverse complement strand
CGACATCGCGCGCCGCTGCGACCTCGAGCTGACGCAGCAGCTCCAGTTCCCGGTCTACCGGGTGCCGGAGGGCGAGAGCCTCGAGGCGGTGCTCGAGCGCGACGTGCGTCGCGGCCTGGACGAGCGGCTGAACGAGGCGCGCACGCTCGGCTGGGATGTCGCGCGCGAGCGGGAGTACGAGGAGCGCGCCCGGAGCGAGCTCGCGATCATCACCTCGATGGGCTTCGCGGGCTACTTCCTGATCGTCGCCGACTTCATCAACTGGGCGAAGAACCAGGGCATCCCCGTCGGCCCCGGACGCGGCTCGGCTGCCGGCAGCCTGGTCGCGTGGGCGCTGCGCATCACGGACCTCGACCCGATCGCGCACGGGCTCCTCTTCGAGCGGTTCCTCAACCCCGAGCGCCGCTCGATGCCCGACATCGACGTCGACTTCTGCTTCGTCCGTCGCGACGACGTCATCCGCTACGTGCGCGAGAAGTACGGGGCGGACCGCGTGGCGCAGATCATCACCTTCGGAACGCTCAAGGGGAAGCAGGCGATCAAGGACGTGGGCCGGGTGCTCGACTTCACCTTCGCCGAGACCGATCGGATCGCCAAGCTCTACCCCGCGCCGCGACAGGGGAAGGACTTCCCCCTCGAGCAGGCGCTCGAGATGGAGCCGCGGCTGCGCGAGCTGCGCGACGCGGGCGAGCGCGAGGGCCGGCTCTTCGACCTGGCGCTGCGCCTCGAGGGGCTCCTGCGGCACGCCTCCAAGCACGCCGCCGGGATCGTGATCTCCAACCGCCCGCTGGCCGACGACGTGCCCCTCTGGGTGGACAAGGACGGCGCGGTCGTCACCCAGTACACCTTCACCGACGTCGAGGCGATCGGCCTCATCAAGTTCGACTTCCTCGGCTTGAAGACGCTCACGCTGGTCGACGGCATCGTGCGCCGCATCCGCGACGGGCGCGGGGTCGAGCTGCGCGTCGACCGCCTGCCGCTCGACGACGCGCGCACCTATCAGCTCCTGGCCGAGGCGGATACCATCGGCGTCTTCCAGCTCGAGTCGGGCGGCATCCGCCGGCTCCTCACGCAGCTCCGGCCCTCGGGCTTCGCCGACCTGGTCGCCATCCTGGCGCTCTACCGGCCGGGGCCGCTCGACGCCAAGCTCGAGGACGGCTCGACGATGGTCGACGCCTTCATCCGCCGCAAGCACGGCCGGGAGCCCATCCGCTATCTCCACGCCGCGCTCGAGCCGATCCTGCGCGACACCTACGGCGTCATCGTCTACCAGGAGCAGGTGATGCAGATCGCGCAGGCGCTCGCCGGCTACAGCCTGGGCGATGCCGACAACCTCCGCCGGGCCATGGGCAAGAAGAAGAAGGAGGAGATGGCGGTGGAGCGCAGGCGGTTCCTCGCCGGCGTGCGCGCCCAGGGTGCCGCGGACGAGAAGCTCGCGGGCGAGATCTTCGACCAGATGGAGACCTTCGCGGCGTACGGCTTCAACAAGAGCCACTCCGCCGCCTACGCGGTGATCACGTACCAGACCGCCTACCTGAAGGCTCACTACCCGACCGAGTTCATGGCCGGGCTCCTCTCCCTCGAGGCGGGCGACACCGACAACACGTACAAGAACCTCGCCGAGTGCCGGGACCGCGACATCGCGATCCTGCCGCCGGACGTCAACGAGAGCCGCGAGGACTTCACCACGGCGGGCGAAACGATCCGCTTCGGTCTCGGCGCGGTGAAGGGGGTCGGGTCGAAGGCGATCGAGACGATGATCGCCGCCCGTGCCGACGGGCCCTTCACGAGCCTGCATGATTTCTGCCTCCGCGTGCGCAGCCAGCTCGTGAACCGCCGCGTCGTCGAGAGCCTGGTCAAGTGCGGGGCATTCGACTCGCTCGAGCGGAGCCGCGTCCGGCTGCTGGCGAGCCTCGACGAGGTGCTGCGCTGGGCGGCGGCGCGTGCCGACGAGCGCTCGACGCAGCAGATCGGCCTCTTCGCCCAGGCGGCCGGAGGCGACGCGCCGCCGCCGCTCGCGAGCGCGCCGGCCTGGCGGCCCGAGGAGGAGCTCCGCGCCGAGCGCGAGGCGATCGGCTTCTTCATCACCGGCCACCCCCTCGATCAGTACGCCCAGGATCTCCGGAAGTTCACCAACGCCACCACCGCCACCCTGCGGACGCGCGGCGCCGAGCTGCCGGCGGGCGACGGCGAGCGGTACGGCCGGCCGGATCCGCGTCCGCGCGTCCGCCTGGGCGGTGTGATCCACACCCTCAAGCTCCGCAACAGCAAGAAGGGCGATCGCTACGCCACCTTCGTCCTCGAGGACAAGGAGGGCACGGTCGAAGTCATCGCCTGGCCGGAGGCGTACCGGCGGCACGAGGCGGTCATCCAGAGCGGCGCCCCGGTGGTGGTGGCGGGCGCGCTCGACGTGTCCGACGATCGCTGCCAGGTGATCGCCGACGAGATCGCGCCGCTGGCGACGGCGCGGGCCCAGGCCATCCGCCAGGTGCACGTGCGGGTGACGCTCGCGGCGCTCGGGCGCGACGGGCTCGAGGCGCTCCGCTCCATCTTCGCCGCCCATCCCGGGCCGTGCGATGCCTTCCTCCACCTCGAGCAATCCGAGCACGAGAACGAGACGATCCTCGCCCTGCCGTCCACGTTGCGGGTTGCGGCAACGGAGCAGATGATCAATGCTGTCGAGCAGGTGCTGGGCGCCGGAGTGACATCGTTTCGGTGACCGATCGGGCGCACACCACGGCCGCCAAGCGCGAGCGGGGGTTCCTGGTCGCTGCCGACCTGCCGCGCATGCTCGTGGCGGCGGACGAGTCCGTCCGGGAGCTCGCGCGCCTCGCCGATACGGCCGGCGTCGAGGTGGTGGGCGAGGCCGTGCAGACGGTCCGCCGCATCAACCCCGCCTCGTTCATCGGCCACGGCAAGGTGGAGGAGGTTCGCGAGCGCGCGGACGAGACGAAGGCCGACGTCGTCATCTTCGACGAGCCGCTCTCGCCCGCCCAGCAGCGCAACCTCGAGAAGGGCGTCAACCGGAAGGTGATCGACCGGAGCGCCCTGATCCTCGACATCTTCGCGCAGCGCGCGCGGAGCCTCGAGGGCAAGATGCAGGTCGAGCTCGCGAAGCTCCAGTACCGCCTGCCGCGCCTCACCCGCCAGTGGACGCACCTGTCGCGGCTCGGCGGCGGCGTCGGCACGCGCGGCCCGGGCGAGACGCAGCTCGAGGTCGACCGGCGCCGCGTCCGGACGCGCATCGGCCAGCTCCATCGCCGGCTGCGCGACGCCGAGCGAACGCGCGGGCTGCACCGCCACGAGCGCGCCTCGGTCCCCTTTCCCACGGTCGCCCTGGTCGGCTACACCAACTCGGGCAAGTCGACGCTGATGAACCGCTTGACCCAGGCAGGCGTGCTGGTCGAGGACCGGCTGTTCGCGACGCTCGATCCGACGGTCCGCCGGCTGCGGCTGCCCGAGGGCCTCACGGTGCTGCTCGCCGACACGGTCGGCTTCATCCACAAGCTGCCGCATCAGCTCGTCGATGCCTTCAAGGGCACGCTCGAGGAGGTGCGGGCGGCCGATCTCCTGCTGCACGTGATCGACGTCGCGCAGAGCACCTGGCCCGAGCAGGTCCAGGTGGTCGAACGGGTGCTCGACGACATCGGCGCGGGCGAACGCGCCGTGATCCGGGTGTTCAACAAGGTGGACATGTTCGCGGCCGGCACCGCGGCGCCGGCCGACGGGCCGGACGGGGTGTCGATCTCGGCGCGCACCGGCAAGGGGGTGGGCGCGCTTCTCGCGGTGATCGAGGCGCGCTTGACGGTCGGGCTCGAGCGCGTCCGCTGTGCCCTGCCGTCGGGGCGGGGCGACGTGCTCGCGTGGCTGCGCCGCGTGGGGCGGGTGATCGAGGAATACTACCGCGACGGCATGGTGATGGTCACTGCGCTGGTGCCGCCCAAGGTCGCGGGCCAGCTCCGCAAGCGCTTGCCCGAGGCGGCGGCGCCGCCGTGCTGACCGTCGTCAACATCCCGAACTTCCTCACCCTGCTGCGCATCGTCGCGATCCCGCTCTTTCTCATCCTGCTCGAGGACTACCGCTACGGTGAGGCGCTCGCGGTTTTCGTCGCGGCGGGTATCACCGACGGGCTCGACGGCGCGATCGCCCGGCTGACGCACACCAAGACGACGCTCGGCGCCTACCTCGACCCCGCCGCCGACAAGCTCCTCCTGCTCTCGGCGTTTATCGCCCTTGGGTTCATGCATGCCGTGCCGCGCTGGCTGGCCGTCGTCGTGATCTCGCGCGACGTGGTGATCGTGCTCGGCTACTTCCTCCTCTTCATGCTGACGCAACGCACGATGGAGGTGCAGCCGAGCGTCTTCGGGAAGCTCTCGACCTTCCTGCAGCTCACCGCCGTCGCGCTCGTCCTGGTCTCGCTGTTCCGTCCGGAGCTGCGACTCGAGCCGCTCGACCTGGTCGCGTTCTACGTGACCGGGAGCATCACCGCGGTCTCCGGCCTGCAGTACATGTACCGCGGCCTCGCCTGGCTCGCGCAGGAGGCGCCGCCGGCCACGGTCGAGACCGGGCAGCGGACGGACGACAGCGCCTCGCGCCGCCGTCGCGCCTGACGCCGCGTTTGCTTTCGCGACGCACCCTGCTATGGGGGCGTCGCGCATGACCGCCCGGACCCTTGCCATCGTGCTGGCGGCCACGGTCTGCGCCGGTCCGGTCCGGGCGGAGGAGAGCGCCCGCCAGATTCTCGACCGCCGCAAGGCGCTCGACGACACGACGCACCACTGGATCGACCGACACGAGAAGCTGACGTTGCGCATCAGCGGCCGGGGGAGTGAGCGGGTGCGCGAGCTCGAGCTCTACGATCGACGGGAGCCCGGCGACGAGCAGAAGACGATTCTCTTCTTCCTCGCGCCGGCCGAGGTGAAGGGGACCGCGTTCCTCGCCTACACGCACAAGGGACGGCCGGCCGATCAGTGGCTGTACCTGCCCGAGCTGCAGCGGGTGCGGCAGATCACGGCGCGCACGCGCAGCGAGAGCTTCGTCGGAACGGATCTCACCTACCACGACCTCGATCTTCTCCAGGAGATGACCTCGTGGTCGGAGGACGACGCCGCCTCGCGCCTGCGCGGCGAGGAGGCGGTCGACGGGGTCGCGTCGCACGTGATCGAGCTGACGCCCAGGCGCGAGGACATCGGCTACAAGCGGATCGTCCTCTGGCTCGGCACGGACGATCTCGTGCCGCGGCGGCTCGAGCTCTACGAGGACGGCGCCGAGCCGAAGAAGCGGATCACCCAGGGCGACGTGCGGTCGATCGGCAAGATCCCGGTGGCGCATCATCTGGTGGTCGAGTCGCCGGGGGCCGGCACCCGGACGGTGATCGAGACCGCCGACGTTCAGTTCGACCCGGGGCTCGAGGTGGACCTCTTCACACAGCGGTATCTCGAGCGGGGCGGACGCTGACGGCATGCGGACGTTGATCGGCCTCGTCTTCTTCGTGGCCGTCGTGTTCGCGGGGCTGCTGGCAGCGGGGATGATCAAGAACCGGCTTCCATGGACGGAGCCGCCCGGCGCCGGCAAGCGGCTCAGCACCTATCTGAACACCCACGTCGCCCAGACCGTCGAGGGGTCTTCGTTCCCGGAGCTCCGCCCGCGTCACTACGAACACGTGCCGCCGCCCCGGCTCTTCGCCACCGTTCGGGAGATGATCGGCAAGCTGCCGAACTGGCGCGTGATCGAGCAGGATGCGGCCCACGGCTCGCTTCACGCGGTGGTGACGACCCCACTCTGGCGGTTCCAGGACGACGTTCACATCCGCGTCGAGCCGGAGCCTGCCGGCAACGGGTCGGTGCTGCTGATCCGTTCGGAATCCC
>VBLD01000061.1:0-11655 GCA_005879205.1 Deltaproteobacteria bacterium | reverse complement strand
CGGGAAGGGCGACCTCGGAACGAACACGCGGCACGTTCTCGATCTCTACGCCCAGCTCGATGCCACGCTCCCGCCCCCGCCGAACGCCGCCTACAAGACGCCTCCGGCCCTGACGACGCCGCTCTTCTGAGCGCGGCGTGTCTCGAGCATCACGGACGCCTCCCGGCTTTTTTTGGTGCCCTTCACGCCAAGACGGGTTGCGATCGTCGACCGGCCCTGCGAACAGACGCCGGATGGCGACGATGGTGGAATCGGTGCGCCGGCTGGACCTCTCCGGCCGCCTGGTCCTGGTCGTGGAGGACAACGAGAGCTGCGCCGAGGCGGTCTCGGACTGGCTCGCGAGCTGCGGGGCGCTGGTGCAGACGGCGGACTCGGTCCAGGGCCCGCTCGAACGCGTCCGCGTGGTCTCGCCCGACCTCGCCCTGGTGGACATCTGTCTTCCGGACGGCAGCGGCTGGGACTGCGTCGACCGCATCCGCACCGCAACGGCCAGCGGCAAGCCCATGCCCGTGATCGCGATCACCGGCTACGCGCAGCGCGACGTGGCCGATCAGGCCGAGAAGCACGGCGTGCGCTACGTCGTCACCAAGCCCATCGAGCCGGACGCGCTGGCGACCGTGCTCGACGCCTGCCTGGACGCCGCCGCGTAGCCGGCGACGCCTGTCACGTGGCCCGCCAGCGGTGCGACCAGCGCGGGAGGAGCCACCGGGCAAAGCGCCGCAGACGGCGGATGGCCGCCCACACGCCGGGGTGCCCGCCGAACGCGTGGTAGACGGCGAGCGCGGCGAAGAAGAGGGCGAGCGCCGCGGCGAAGATCAGCGCCACGACGGCGAGCCAGCGCAGATCGCTCGCCGCCACGTCGTCGGGGTGCTCAGCCGGTGCGCGCCGAGCCACTCCCTTCCCCCCTCATGGTGGGGGCGACCATAACCGAGACGGACCTCCGCGTGCCAGCGCGGAGGCGTCCGGAGCCTCCTCTTCTTTTTTCCTTTGGAGACCACTGCTTCCGCAGCCGGTGTCATCCCTTTCGGTGATGCGTTTCGATTGACCAAACCGCGTATCAGTCGTACCCCCGCGGACGCTGTCTCGGCCGCCGGAGGAGGGCCCATGAACCGCCTGCTCGCGCTCCCGCTGCTCGCCGTCGTGTTGCTCGCCGTCCCAGCCGGGGCGGAGCTCCCCTTCCTCGCCAGCCCCAACCGCTGCGACAGCTCGGGGCTGCCGCTCGGCTGCATCCCGCTCCCCAACGAGATGAGCGGCGCCGCGGGCAGCTGCAACGGCGAGAAGTGGAAGTACGCGAGCACGAACTTCTGCACCACCGACCCGGTGGTGAACGCCAGCGCCAACGAGCTGAGCGGCGTCAGCGGCATGAGCGTCGAGATCGCGTGGCGCCTCGAGACGGGGCGGCCGGACGTGGTGATCGCGGTGCACGACTCCGGAATCATGTGGAACAACACCGGCGACATGAGCCAGCTGCGGAAGAAGATCCACCTGAACGCCGGCGAGCTGCCGGCTCCGGCCCCCACGGGCGGCTGCAACGCGCCCGTGGGCGGCGATCCGCGGGACTGCAACGGCGACGGCGTCTTCAACATGCCGGACTACGACGGCGACCCGTCGGTCGTCGACGTGAACGGCAACGGGATCACCGACCCCGAGGACCTGATCCTGCTCTTCTCCAACGGCGTCGATGACGACGGCAACGGGTACGTGGACGACATCGCGGGCTACGACTTCTTCGAGTTCGACAACGATCCCTTCGACGAGGTGCAGTTCGGCCACGGCACCGGGGAGGCGGAGGACTCGACGGCGGAGGCCAACAACGGCGGCGACCTCGGCGCCTGCCCCAATTGCATGGTGATGCCGGTTCGCGTCGGCGACAGCTTCGTCGCCGACGTGAACTCCTTCGCCCAGGGCGTGGTCTTCTCGGTCGACACCGGTGCGGCCGTCATCCAGGAGGCGCTCGGCACCTACAACCAGTCGAAGTTCGCCCAGCAGGCGATCGACTACGCCTACGCGCACGGGCTCCCGGTGATGGCGTCGGCCGCCGACGAGGACGCCTGGCACCACGTCTTCCCCGGCCCTTACGTCCACGCCATCATGGTGAACGCGATCGCCGACTTCGGCGTGCCGAACGAGCCCAACTCGTGGCTCTTCCTGAACGGCTGCACCAACTTCGGCGGTAACATCCAGGTGTCGGTCTCGGCCACCTCCTGCTCCTCCGAGGCCACGGGCCGGAGCTCGGGCATCGCCGGCCTGATCGTGTCGGCCGGGCGCGACGCCGTCGACCACGGCACGCTCGCCTCGCGCCTCACCGCGAACGAGATTCGCCAGCTCATCACGCAGACCGCCGACGACATCAACTTCGACGTGCCCGGCGGGCCGGCGGGCACGCCGCCCAGCACCGGCGGTCGGACCGTGACGTTCCCCGATACCTCGCGCTATGCGACGCAGGCGGGCTTCGACCAGTTCACCGGCTACGGCCGCATCAACGCCCACCGCGCGGTCGCGCGCGTCGTGGCCGGCCAGATCCCGCCCGAGTCCGACGTCACGACGCCGGTCTGGTTCCAGCTTCTCGACCCCGAGCGCGACGGCGCCTTCACGGTCGAGGGGCGGGTGGCGGCCACGCGCGCCGCGGGCGGGTACCGGTACCGCGTGCAGATCGGCTACGGCGTCCAGCCCGTCGAGTCGGACTTCATCGACATCGTGCCCTTCGGTGCCACCCGCACGACACCGCTCCAGGGCACCCTCGCGACGATCACGCCCGCGGACATTCCGGCCCCCACGGCAGACCAGATCGCGCGCCGCCAGAACCAGCTCCCCGACGTCACCTCCGACTACGACCAGTTCACCTACACCATCCGGGTGCAGGTGCGGGACCAGCCCGGCAACCAGCTCGGCGAGGACCGCCGCACGATCTTCATCCACCACGACCCGGACCTGAAGGCGCCGTTCCCGCTGAGGATCGGCGGCGACGGGGCCTCGTCGCCGGCGCTCGCCGATCTCGACGGCGACGGCAAGGCCGACATCGTGTTCGGGACGAGCGACGGGCTCGTCTACGCCAAGCACGCCGACGGCTCGGATCTCGCCGGCTGGCCGGCGGCGGGGGATCCGATCCCCTACAACCCGGGCTCGCCGGCGTACGCAACGGGAGCCATCCCGACGCCGGTCCGCGGCGCGATCCTCGCATCGGTCGCGATCGGCGACATCGACGGCGACGGCTATCTCGACGTGGTGGCCGCCGACATGGAGGGCAAGGTCTACGCATGGAATCACCAGGGCGTGCGGAAGGCCGGCTTCCCGGTCCACGTGAACTACGCCTACTCGGCGCACGACGTGCGGGTCAGCCCCGACAAGCACAGCGACAACCGCGTCGACCGCGCCATCGTCGCCTCGCCCGCGCTCGCCGATCTCGACGGCGACGGTGGCCTGGACATCATCGTCGGGGCCAACGACCGGCACGTCTACGTCTGGGACGGTCTCGGCAGTCCGCGCCCCGGATTCCCGGTCGTGGTCGCCGACGCCACACGCGTGTCGATCGATCCGGGAACCCACAAGGTTACCCCGCTCGCGGGCAGCTGCAACTCGTTGACCACGAACTGCGCCTTCCGCGGCGAGAAGATCATGGACTCGCCTGCGATCGGCGACATCGACCACGACGGCTCGCTCGACATCGTGGTCGGCACCAACGAGGCGTACAACGAGCCGATCAACGCCTCGCTCTCGAGCGGCACCAGCATGGCGGTCGCGGAGCTGCTGGCCGCGTCCGGTACGGAGCACCCGGCCAACAGCCGCGTCTACGCCATCCACAAGGACGGCAACAACCATCCGTGCTCGGGCTGCCCGGCGTTCACCGCGCCCTTCCTCCCGGGCTGGCCGGTGAAGATCGCCTTCTTCGCCTCCGAGATCCTCCCCGACGTCGGCGAGGGCATCAACGCCTCGCCGGCGCTCGCCGACGTCGACGGCAACGGGACGCTCGAGACCGGCGTCTTCTCCGCGGCCGGTCCGGCGAATCTCCTGAATGCCGATGGGACGTCCTTCTACGGCAACGACCCGAGCGGCAACTACCGCGTCATGTCGACCGAGGGCTACCCGGCCTCGAACAGCCCGGACACGCCCTCGATTCCGGCGATCGGCGAGGGCGCCTTCGCCGACCTCACCGGGACGGGGACGGGCCCCCTCGCCTTCGCCGCGCCCGCCGCCGGCCTGGGCCGCCTGCTCGCCATCGCGCTGCCCGACCAGCAGCTCACCGCCGACGACCACGTCGCCGCGTGGATCGCCGCCACCGGCAGCTACGTTCCCGCCTTCCCGCGGCACATGGAAGAGCTGCAGTTCCTCACCGGGCCGTCGATCGCCGACGTCGGAGGTGCCGCCGCGGGCGTGCGCACGCCGCCGGAGATCATCGAGGGATCGGCCGGCTACTTCCTCCACGCCTACGATGCGACCGGGAGCGAGCCGCCCGGCTGGCCGAAGTTCACCGGCGGGTGGCACATCGCCAACGCGGCCATCGGCGACGTCGACGGCGACGGCCTGAACGAGGTCGTCGCGCTGACGCGCGAGGGGAATCTCTACGTGTGGGACACCACGGCGCCGGCCGGCGTCGAGGAGTGGCCGAAGAAGCGCCACGACCTCCGCAACACCGGCAACTACCAGGAGCCCCAGGGCCTCACCGGCAACCCGACCACCACCACGACGACGGTCGGCGGCTCGAGCACGAGCACGACCACGTCGACGAGCACGACGACGACGCTCCAGAGCTTCACGGACACCCTCGACGTGCGGCGGGCCCGCCTCGTGCTGCCCGACGGTCCCATGAACGACTCCCTCAGTCTGCGCGGCTTCGTGGCGCTCGCCGCGGGGAGCGACAACGTCAATCCCGCGCAGGAAGGCTTCCGCCTCGTCCTGACCGGGATCCAGTTCGACATTCCCGCGAGCGCCTTCACCGGGCCGGCCGGCCGCTGGCGCTACCGGGACTCGAGCGGCGCGGGCTCCAACCCCGACGGGATCACGTCCGTCACCCTGCGGCTGCGGCGTGACGGCCGGTACAACCTCAGCGTGCGGGGCCGCCATGCCGACCTCTCCACCTTCGACGGCACGTCGGACCGCACCATCCAGGTGCGCGTCGACATCGGCAACGACCATGCCGCTGCGAACCTCCCGTTCCGCCGGTTTGGCCGGAATCTGAGGTACCCATGACGCGACGAATCCGGCGATCCCTGGCGGCCGTCGTCGCGCTGCTCGGCGGCGCGAGCACGCCGGCCCTCGCGCAGACCGTCTGCACCCCGTTCGACCAGCCGCCCGGCACGGTGCTGCGCGACGCCCACGGCGTGCCGCACATCTTCGCGGGCAGTCTCGACGACCTGAGCTTCACCAACGGCTACGTCGAGGCGCAGGACCGGCTGTTCGAAATGGAAATCCTTCGCCGGGCGGGGAAGGGGACGCTCTCCGAGGTCCTCGGCGCCTCCTTCCTCGAGATGGACAGCAGCACCCGCCGCGATCTCTACACGCCGGCCGAGCGGCAGGCCCACTTCGACGCGCTGGCGGCGGCCGACCGGCAGACGATCGCCCGGTTCGCCGACGGGGTGAACCTCTACATCTGCCAGGCGAAGCTCGACCCCTCGAAGCTCCCCGCCGAGTACGCGGCGCTCGGCTTCCTGCCCGCCGACTGGACGGCGCTCGATACCGTCGCCGCCGCGGAGTATCTGGTCGGCGTCTTTGGCGCGTTCGGCGGCGACGAGGTGCACAACGCCGCGTTCTTCTTCGACGTGAAGAGCCGGCTGCGGAGGACCAGGGCGAAGCACGTCTTCGACGACCACTTCCCGCTCTTCGACCCGCAGAGCCCGACCACCATCCCGCAGCTCGAGAAGACGTACGACGATCCGCTGCGGCACTCGACCCGGCCGTTCGCGAGCCGGCAGCTGAGGCTTCTCGAGAGGTATCTCCCGAGCATCAACGCCGCCGCCGGTCTGAGCAGCGCGCAGGCGCAGGCGAGGGCAAGCAGCGAGGAACAGCTCGGGGTGGGGGCCGCCCGCCGCCACCTGGCCTCCAACGCCATCCTGGTGAGCGGCGCGCTGACCGATACCGGCAACCCGATCATGCTCGGCGGCCCACAGGTGGGCTACGCGATCCCGAGCTTCTTCTTCGAGGTGGGGCTGCATGCGCCGGGCATCGATGCGGTCGGAGTCATCCCACCCGCCGGGCCCGGCATCGTGATCGGACGGACGCAGAACTTCGCCTACACGATCACCTCGGGCATCTCGGACCAGGTCGACACGTATCTCGAGGTGCTGAACCCGAGCAATGCGAAGCAGTACCTCTTCAACGGCGTGTACCACGACATGACGTGCCGCACCGAGACGTTCACGGTGCAGGAGCCGCCGCCGCCCGCCGGCTCGGGCGGCGCGCCGATGACCGTCGAGCGCGAGTTCTGCCGCACGCTGCACGGACCGGTCTTCTTCAGCGACCCGGCGCGCGGGGCGGCCTTCAGCCACGCGTACGCCCACCGGAACCTCGAACTGCTCTCCGCCGCCAGCTGGCTCCGCATGGCACAGGCGACGAACCTGAGCGAGTTCAAGGCGCTGGTCGACGGCGAGTCGATGTCGTTCAACTACCACTTCGCGGACAACTCGGGGACGATCGCCTATTTCCACGCCGGCATCCGGCCGCTCCGGCCGCCGCGCTCCGATCCCCGCTTCCCGCTCATCGGCACCGGCTCGCAGGAGTGGCGGGGCTTCCTCCCGAAGGACCCAACAACCCGATCCGCGGCTGGTCGAGCGCCGACGTCCGCGAGCTGTGGGGCACGGAGCACCGGGTGCAGGCGCTGCAGGACGGCATCCTGCGCGAGCTCGCCGCGGATGGGAAGCTCTCCGTCGACGACGTGAACCTGGTCATGTACCAGGCCGCCAAGAAGGACGAGTACGCCGGGGGCCGCGGCGCGATAGATGGACGGCCGCCCGTCGCACCGCCGTTCGCGGCGCTGTCCGCCTCGGTCGACGCGCTCCCGGCGACGGACCCGCAGCAGGCCGACCTGGCGGCGGGCCGCGCCCTCATCGGCCAGTGGATCGGCGCCGACACCGCCGTGCCCATGACGGCGCTGAAGACGCATGCGACCGTGACGCGGACGGTGCACGGCGCCCCGCTCATCGACACGGACGGCGACGGCTTCTACCAGCAGCCGGGTCTGGCGCTCTACGAGCGCTGGCGCGAGATCCTGCAGCACCGCGTGTTCGACGACGAGCTCGGCTCGTTCGTGGACGCCCTCCACTACGATCCCGCGCCGGGTGCGAACACCGGCGACCACGGCGGCGGCGACACGCAGGACAGCGTCCTCGTCCACGCCCTCTCGGGTTTCAGCCCGAACGGCCGGCGCACCATCGACTACTTCGATGACATCACGACGCCCGGCCACGAGACCGCCGCCTTCCAGCTCGTCGAGAGCCTGCGCCAGGCCATGGCCGAGCTCGGTGACTGCCTCGCGCCCACCCCCACCACCTGCCGGCATGCGAATCACCTGAACGTCTTCAGCTCGCTCGGCGCGGCGCCGTCGCAGACGATCGGCCAGACCCGCGGCGGCGTCGACCGCGGCTCCTACAACCAGATCATCGAGCTCGCGCCGACGCTGTTCAGCGTCAACGTCCAGCCGCCCGGACAGTCGGGCCTGGTCAACGCCGCCCTGCTGGCGCAGATCGAGGCCACCTCGGGCGCGCAGCAGCGCGCGATCCTCGACCAGGCGCACCTCACCGACCAGCTCGAGCTCTACGAGCGCTTCGAGTACAAGCCGATGCCGTTCACGCTGGCCGAAGTGATGGCGGCGCAGTGACGCGCCTCGCCGCCGCCGTCGTCGTGCTCGGCCTCTCCGCCCGCGTCGCGGGTGCGCAGGGCATGTACCTCCTCGGCGCCGCCAAGGTGGACGTCACGCCGCCGCCGTTCGACGCGGCGGCGGACGCCGTCGTGTTCCCCACCTGTCCGGCCGCCGTGTTCACCGGTCCTCGCCTCTTCGCGCTCCAGGAGCCGTACGTCGACCGGGACGGCTCGGGCTTCTTCAACTACGACACCGATGTGTACTGCGACGCCAACATGAACGGCCGCTACGACGGGCTCTACTCGTCGGGTGGCGTCGACCACCTGCTCGAATGGGTCCACGACCCGATCGACGCGCGGGCGATCGCGATCGGCGACGGTTCCCGCATGGCCGTAGTAGTCTCTATCCAATCAATCGGGCTTTTCGAGAACCAGACCAAGCGCATGCGGGCCAAGGTCCTGGCCGCGCTGCCGCCGGGCACCGACGTGACGCTCGTCTTCAGCGCCGACCACAACGAGTCGTCGCCCGACTCGATCGGCCTCTTCGGCGCCCCCGACACGGGCCAGGGCGTCGGCGTCAACTCCGGGATCGACGACTACTACATGGCGTTCGTCGTCGACCGCGCGGCCGAGGCGGCGGTCCAGGCGATCCAGAGCGCCGTACCCGGCCGGCTCCGCATCGCCGAGGCGCTGCCGCCCGCCGATCTCCCGACCCACCTGTCGCACAACTTCCCGACCACCAACGACGACCGCACGCCGGCCGCCATCAACCCGAAGCTCCGCGTGCTCCAAGGCCTCTCGACGCTCGGGGCCCCCGTCTTCACGGTGCTCGGCCTCTCGGCCCACAACCAGCAGGTGGGTCACGCCGACGACGGCGAGGTGGTGACCGTCGGCAGCCAGACGCTGCGGGTGAACCGGGCCGTCTCCGGCGACTGGCCGGGCGCCTTCAACGCGTACCTCGAGGGCCAGGGCGTCGGCATGCCGATGTTCCTGGTGGGCGACAACGGCAGCATCGAGGGACACCTTCCTCCAGGCGATGCGCACCGGGGTCGGGCTCGCCAATGCCGTCCTCGCCGCGCTGCCCGGGGCCGAGGACCTACCGGTCGGGCCGATCGTCGCCGATCAGGTCGACTTCTTCGTGCCGCTCGAGAACAACCTCTTCCAGGCGGCGGGCGCCGCCGGCATCTTCGGCGACCGCCAGCTCTACACCGATGGCCAGCCCACCGGCCGGGTCGGGAACGAGCTGCTCACCGGCGCGACGGTGATCGACGTCGGGCCGGACCTCCAGCTCCTCGGCCATCCCTCCGAGTCCTTCCCCGCGCTCTCGGTCGGCAGCCCCTGGGGCATCGAGGAGGCGAGCTGTCCGGATCGTCCGAACCCCGAGGTCCCGACGTGGCACGCGCACGCGCGCCACCGGGTCCAGATCGGCCTGGCCAACGACCTCGTCGGCTACCTCATCCCGGCGTGGGGCTGGGCGACGGACCCCGGTGTCGCGCCGACGACCTGCACCATCGACGAGAGCACCGGGAACGACCCCGCCGGGCACAAGCACAAGCTCGAGTCGGAGTCGGTCGGGTTCACGGCGGGCAACATCGTCGCCAACCAGCTCGCCGCGCTCCTCGACCAGCGACCCGACCCGGCGGCGCAGATCCGGCTCGGCCGCTTCGTGCTGCCCGACGGGACGCTCTCCCACCGGGCGGCAGGGGCGGTGGGCATCCGGCTGACGCGCGGCACGAGCACCGTGCTGCAGTCGTGCCGCGACACGTTCGTCGCGCTGCCCTCGGTCGCGACGCTGGACGGCGTCGTCCCGGACGCCGTCGGCGGCTTCATGGACTTCGACGGCTCGCCCCAGGGCGCACCGGACCTCCTCACGCGCGGCATGTGGGCCGGCGCGAGCGTCGCGCTCCCGGACGCCCGCTACTACGTGAACGTCTACCCCGCGCTCACCGTCGATCCGGGCGGCGACACCGACGGTGATCGCGTCTGCGACGACGTCGACAACTGCCCGAACGACCCGAACCCGGATCAGGCGGACCTCGACGGCGACGGCCGGGGCAACGTCTGCGACGATGCGGACGCGGTCCTGCGCGTCGTCCGCCTCGTGGTGCGGGCGGATGCCAGCGGCGACGGGCCGAGCGGGCGGATCGGCGTCCGCGGCGACTTCCCGACGGCTCCGCCGCGCGACGTGTTCACGGCGGCGGGGGGGCTCTCCGTGCGGGTCACCGACGGGCGCGGCCTCGACCGTCGCTTCTCGTGGTCGCCCGCCGAATGCCAGTTCGCCGCGAGCGGACGGGTGCGCTGCCAGAGCGCGGATCGGGCGCTCAAGGGCGTGTTCACCCCCGCGCGCTCCGGCGGCTACCGCTTCACCTTCCTCGCCCGCCGCCTCGCGCTGGGCGGCCCCTTCGGCCCACCCGCCGGCGTCACGGTGAGCGACGCGCGCTTCATCGACCGCACGGGCTCGATCGCCGCGTGCACGACCACCGCCGCCGGCATGACCTGCCGCCAACCGTAGAAGGAGGCCGCACATGCGACGCGCTCTTCCCGCCCTGCTCCTGCTCCTCGCGGCGGCGCTTCCCGCCGCCGCCCAGTCGAACCCCGGTCACTACCAGGGATTCGGCGATGCGCGGGGATTTCTCAACATCGTGCCGCCCGGCCAGGACGGGGTGTTGAACGGCCCCGAGGCCATCCAGGCGCAGGGCGGGACGTACCCGCCGCACGTGAAGGACCAGCTCGACATGTACGGCAACCTGGTCTTCAACGTCCCGGGCCTCACCGTCGACCGCCTGCTCGAGTTCTACAAGGACGCCTCGTTCGGCGTCCGCGACGACGACGTCGACCGGGTCTACTCGCCGACCGCGAACGTGACCGTCATCCGGGACAAGAGCTTCGGCGTGCCGCACATCTTCGGCGACACGCGCTACGCCACCATGTTCGCGGAGGGCTACACCGGCGCCGAGGACCGGCTCTTCCTGATGGACGTCCTCCGCCACCTCGGCCGGGCCCGCCTCTCCGAATTCCTCGGCGCCTCGCCATCGAACGTGGCGATGGACCGCTCCCAGCTCGCGATCGCGCCCTACAAGGAATCGGACCTGACCGCTCAGCTCGACGCGATCCGCAACTCCGGTGCCGAGGGCCAGAGCGGCTACATGGACCTCCTCGCCTACACGGACGGCGTCAACCAGTACATCAACGAGGCGAACACGGACCCGTCGAAGCTGCCCGCCGAGTATCCGGCGTTGCAGCAGACGCCGGCTGCGTGGAAGGCGGAGGACGCGGTCGCGATCGCGTCGCTCGTGGGTGGCATCTTCGGGAAGGGCGGCGGCGGCGAGCTCACGAACCTGTGCGGCCTGAAGGCCATGACGGCGGCGCTCGGCAGCGCCGCGGCGGCGCGCACCGTGTTCGACGACCTCCACTTCGCCAACGACGCCGAGGCCCCGACGACGTCCCACAACCCGGCGCCGTACATGACGGACCTCGGCCCGGTGAATCCCGCCGCCAACCCCGACGTCGACTGCTCGAGCCTGCAGCCGATCGACCCGGCCGGCCCGCCGCTCCAGCAGCTCCTCGACGCGATCAGCGGCGCCGCGCCGCCGCTCGCCGTGCCCGGCGCCATGAGCAACGCGCTCTTGGTGTCGGCGGCCCACACCAAGAGCGGGAGGCCGATCGCCGTCTTCGGCCCGCAGACCGGCTACTTCATGCCGCAGCTGCTGGTGGAGAAGGACGTGCACGGGCCCGACATCGACGCGCGAGGCGTCGCCTTCGCCGGGACCGACCTCATCGTCCAGCTCGGGCGCGGGCGGAACTATGCCTTCTCGGCCACCTCGGCCGGCGGCGACAACGTCGACCAGTGGGTGCTGCAGCTCT
>VBLD01000027.1:13299-18145 GCA_005879205.1 Deltaproteobacteria bacterium | reverse complement strand
CGTCTTCTTCGGCCCACGCGGACGTGAGGAGTTCCCGAACAACACGCCCTTCGGCACCGCCCCGCCCGACCCCGTCGTCGCCGGCGACATCGCGGTCGCCGTCACGGAGCTCGACCAGATGTCGACGAGTGTGCCCGTCGACCAGCCCTGGACCGCCTCCGGCGCCGACGACTGGGACCGGCAGACGCTCGACGCGTGGCTGCGCGCGAACACGAGCGGCAACGCCGAGTTCATGGCGGTCACGTCGGCGGCCACCGAGGCGATCTTCGGCTGCGAGGCGCGCGAGCTGTCCCTCCTCTACACGCTCTTCTACATCGCCGCCTCGGGGAACGAGCAGAACGCCGGCACCTTCGAGCGCAACTTCAATACGGCCGGCGGCGCGCAGGAGAGCCGCTTCGTCGGCGGCGCGCAGACGATCGCCCTGCAGGTGGCCGCGCAGCTCGGCCGGCGCGTCGTGTTGAACGCGCCTGCGCGCCGCATCGCGCAGTCGTCCTCCGGCGTGACCGTCGTCACCGACGGCTTCAGCGCGACCGCGCAGCGCGTGATCGTCGCCATCCCGCCCACCCTCGCCGGACGCATCGACTACGACCCGCCCATGCCCCCGCTGCGCGACCAGCTCATCCAGCACATGCCGCAGGGCACGCTGATGAAGTTCGAAGCGATCTACGACACGCCCTTCTGGCGCGCGCAGGGCCTCTCTGGCCAGGCGGTCAGCGAGATCGGTCCCATCAAGGTCACCTTCGACACGTCGCCGGCCGACGGTTCCTTCGGGATCCTGATGGGCTTCATCGGCGGGCACGAGGCCCGTGTGTGGGAGAATCGCTCTGCCGACGAGCGCCGCGCCGCCGCGCTGCAGAACCTGGCGAACTACTTCGGGAACGAGGCGCTGAACCCGCGCGAGATCGTCGAGTTCAACTGGTCTTCCGAGGTGTGGAACCGCGGCTGCCCCGTTGCCGTGCTCGGACCCGGGACCTTGATCGACTTCGGAACCGCGCTGCGCACACCGGTCGGCCGCATCCACTGGGCCGGCACCGAGACCTCGACCTTCTGGAACGGCTACATGGACGGCGCGGTGCGCTCCGGCGAGCGGGCGGCGCAGGAGGTGCTGACAGCGCTGTAGCGCGCGGGCAGGACTGGCTTGCGCAGCCACGCTGGACGGCTTCCTGGTGACCAACCCGGAGCGACTCGGGGGGAAGGCGACCAGCCGGGGGACACGATTCTCGGTGTCCTTCGTCCTCTCCTGCCTCGCCGAGGGCATGTCCTACGAGGACATCGTGCGCGAGTACTCGGAGTTCCCCCGCGAGAGCATCCCGGACGTGCTGCGCTTCGCCGCCGAGTTGACCGACCGGCGCGATGTGGCTGCTTGACGTCAACCTCCCGACCGGCCTCCTCGCGCTGCTCCGCAGCTACAGCATCACCTGCGACACCACGGCGAACCGTGGCTGGCGCGACTTGACGAACGGTCTCTTGGCCGAGACCGCGTTCGCCGCCGGCTTCCACGTGATCCTGACCCGCGACCGACTCTTCGGCGAATCGGCGAGTCGCGCCCTGCGAGGCTTGCCCGAGTTCGCCGTGGTCGTCGTTACGCTGCCGCAGGCGCGCGCCGCCACCTACCTGTCCGAGTTCAGAGCAACGCGCAGCAAGTAGGGCGGCGCCGGATGGGACGACTGACCCTCAACTGACACCGGGCGTGGATACGTCCGAGGCGCGGCCGCACCAGCTCTGCGACCTCACGAGAGCGGGTGACCGGGGTCGAACCGGCGACCTTGTGCTTGGCAAGCACACGCTCTAGCCAACTGAGCTACACCCGCAAGAGCGAGGAAGTCCTTGTAGCTTCTCGTCTTTGGGGGGTCAACCGAGGACGACCCTCGGTGGTCGACAACACGCTCCATGACGAGCTGCGCCCTCAGGCGCTGCGCCCTCGAGAACCCGGAGCGCCGGCTTCATATCGGGAGCGCAGATTCGCGCGGATCAGCCTTCCGGCAGCGGGCGCGTCGGCGTCACGAGCGCCCATGGGTGCGATGATGGGTCGTCTCGACTCACTCGTGGTCCTCTTCCGTTGCCTCCGCGGGCGCCGCGCCCCCGCGCTGGAGGATGAGTCGACTGGCCTTGATGAGCGTCGACTGCACGGGGCCGGGCATCT
The DNA here is from genome assembly GCA_005879205.1 of Deltaproteobacteria bacterium. Lineage (GTDB taxonomy): Bacteria > Desulfobacterota > Binatia > DP-6 > DP-6 > DP-3. The sequence goes on along the minus strand of VBLD01000027.1, from coordinate 16,002 downwards.
GCTCGGCCTCGCTGCGGCTCATGCCGCGAAGCTTCGATTCACCGTCGGGCACCAACCATGCCCCGCAGTTGAGGCAGACCGTGACGCCTCCGGCGCGCGGCCTGTCGTTCACCGGATGGTCGCAGTTCGGACAGGGCGCGTCTGTGTGTCCCTCCATCCCTCGCCTCCTTTCCTTCTCCCCCAACATCGGTCAGGCACCCCGAGCTCGCGCTACGCGGTATCTACCAGAATGCGGGCGGTTCTTGAACCCTTCTGGCTGCAAGAAGCGGTCCGGGCCAGGTCGATTCCCGACCCAGCGACAGAGCTGGATCAGCTTGCCGGCGCGCCGCGGCGGCCTCGTCAAACAACCGTCCCGCAGTCGAGAGTTCCGTCCAGCTCCGGCACATCCGAGCCGCACCGTACAGGAGTGTTCCGGGCCGTCGATCGGACAATCGTGTCCGGCGTGCCACCAAGATCGCACCTCTATCAATGGAGCCGCACGTGCCGCAGGATGCGGACGTGATAGTCCACGCCCGACCAGACGGCGAGCACCAGGGCCATCCAGAGGAACAGCATGCCGCCGGCATGGAAATCGATGGCGAGCTGCGTGCCGGGGATCGGATAGCGGTAGTGCAGGAGCAGCGCCTCGATCGCGAACATCTGAAAGATCGTCTTGTACTTTCCGAGCTCCTGGGCCGGCACGAGCACGCCGCCGCTCGAGGCGAGGCCGCGGAGTCCCGTCACCGCGAGCTCGCGGACGACGATCACGACGACCATCCACGCCGGCACGCGCGGCTCCAGGGGTTGCGCCGCCAGCATGATCAGCACGGCGGCGACGATCAGCTTGTCGGCGAGCGGATCGAGAACCTGGCCGAGTGCCGTCGTGCTCGCCCGTCGGCGGGCGAGCCAGCCGTCCAGGAAGTCGGTGACGCAGGCGATCAGGAAAACGAAGCCCGCGAGCGCCCGCGCCTCGCGTCCGGAGCGCATGAGGGTCACGACGAGCACCGGCACGAGCCCGACGCGGAAGAGGCTCAGCAGATTCGGGACGGCGCGGGGGTGGACGGCGACCGTGCGGCCTCCCGGCTCAGCGGCTGGCCGCGAGGATGCCGGGTCCCGCGCCGAGGTAGGCGGCGCGATAGCGCAGCACACGGGCCAGGTACTCGCGCGTCTCGGCGATGGGCGGCACGCCGCCGGCATCCTCGACGCGCTGGGTTCCCGCATTGTAGGCGGCGATCACGAGCGGCAGGTTCCCACCGTAGCGGTCGAGGAGCATGCGCAGATGGCGGCAGCCGCCCTCGATGTTGTCGCGCGGCAGGAAGACGTTGCGCACCTGGTGGAAGGCCGCGGTCTGGGGCATGAGCTGCATGAGGCCGAGGGCGCCCTTGCGGGAGACCGCGGTGCGGTCGAAGTCCGACTCGGCCTTGATCACCGCCTTCACGAGCGCGTACTCGACACCGTAGCGCTCGGCGATCGCGCGGATGAGGCCGTCGTAGACCGTCGCGTCGGCCCGTGGGAGCGGGCGCGACATCAATTCCGGCAGCCAGCGCCGTCCGGGCACCAGCATCGGGGACGCCGGCGGGAGCGGCCGCTCCTTGATGACGAGCAACGGTCCCGCGACGGCCGGCACGTTGGTGTAGTGCAAAACCCCCTGCCGGTCGCGGTACGAGTAGACGTCCGCGCGGGCGGCCGCCGCGAGGCCCAGCACCATCGCCAGGGCCGCCTCCCCCACACCGCGCCGCATTGCTCGCCACGATACGGAAGGCAGCGCGGGAACGCAAACCACGGGACGCCGCTTGACCCATGGTGAACGGCACGCGAAGCTCTGACCGTGCCGGTGGAAAGCGACCTCCTGGTCATCGGCAGCGGCATTGCCGGACTCACGTGTGCCCTCGAGTGCGCCGGGCGCGGCCGCGTCGTGCTGGTCACGAAGGACCGGCTCCCGGAGAGCTCCAGCCAGTACGCCCAGGGCGGCATCGCCTCGGTTTGGAGTCCGGAGGACAGCTTCGAATCGCACATCGACGACACGCTCGCCGCCGGCGCGGGGCTCTGCAGTCGCGACGCCGTCGAGACGGTGGTCCGCGAAGGTCCGGCGGGCGTGCGCCGGCTGATCGCCCTCGGCGCGAACTTCGACCTGCGCGGCGACCCCGAAGAGCACGAGTACGACCTCGGGCAGGAGGGTGGACACTCGCGGCGGCGCATCCTGCACGCGCTCGACGCCACCGGCCACGAGATCATCCGCGCGCTCACCGAGGCGGTCCGCTCGGCACCCAACGTCACCATCCACGAGAACGCGCTCGCCGTCGACCTGCTCGTCGACCGCGACGGTCCGGCTCCCGCCTGCTGGGGCGCCTACGTCCTCGACCGCGACCGCCGCCAGGTCCGGCGCTTCGTCGCGCGCGCGACGTTCCTCTGCAGCGGCGGCGCCGGCAAGGTCTACCTCTACACGTCCAACCCCGACGTCGCGACGGGCGACGGGGTGGCCATGGCCTACCGCGCCGGCGCGCCGGTGGCGAACATGGAGTTCTTCCAGTTCCATCCGACCTGTCTCTACCACCCGGCGGCCAAGTCGTTCCTGCTCACCGAGGCGCTGCGCGGCGAGGGCGCGATCCTTCGCCGGCCCGACGGCGAGCCGTTCATGGCCCGATATCACGAACGTGCCGAGCTGGCACCCCGGGACATCGTCGCCCGAGCGATCGACAACGAGATGAAGGTGCACGGCTTCGA
>VBLD01000027.1:8713-13281 GCA_005879205.1 Deltaproteobacteria bacterium | reverse complement strand
GTCCGCCGTCGCTTCCCGACCGTGCACGAGCGCTGCCTCCGCTTCGGCTTCGACCTCACGCGGGAGCCGGTGCCCGTGGTGCCCGCCGCGCATTACTCGTGCGGCGGCGTCGTGACCGACCTGCATGGCCGGACGGCGATCGAGGGGCTCTACGCGTGCGGCGAGGTGGCCTGCACGGGTCTGCACGGAGCCAACCGCCTCGCCTCCAACTCGCTGCTCGAGGCCCTGGTCTTCGCGCGTCGCGCCGCCGCCCACGCGCTCGAGAGGCTCGCCAGCGACCGGCGCCGTCCACCGGCGATCCGGCCCTGGGATCCCGGCCGGGCCACCGACAGCGACGAGTCGGTCGTCGTCACCCAGAACTGGGACGAGATTCGCCGCTTCATGTGGAACTACGTGGGCATCGTGCGGAGCGACCGCCGGCTCGCTCGCGCGGGCCAGCGCATCGCCCTCCTCCAGGAGGAGATTCGCGGCTACTACTGGGACTTCCTCCTCACCAGCGACCTCGCCGAGCTGCGCAACATCGCGACGGTGGCCGAGCTGATCATCGCCTGCGCCGCGAGCCGGCACGACCGTCTCGGCGTGGGCGCACGACACGGTCATCCGCCGCCGCGACGGCGAGCCGCCTGAAGTGGTCGCGGCGCCGGCTTAGCGGTCTAACGGTCCAGAGCTTCGAAGAGATGGAGCTGCCGGGCCGGCGGTTCCTCGGGAGGCTGGATGGGGTAGCGGCCCGTGAAGCAGGCATCGCAGAATCCCGCCCGCCGGCCGCCGGCGAAAGCGTAGAGCCCGGCCAGGCTGAGATACGCGAGCGAGTCGGCACCGAGGTACTCCCGGATCTCCCGAACCTCGTGCGACGAGGCGATCAGCTCCTCCCGGGTGGGCGTGTCGATGCCGTAGAAACAGGGATGCGTCGTCGGCGGCGAGCTGATCCGCATGTGGACCTCGCGCGCACCTGCCTGGCGGATCATGTGCACCAGCTTTCGACTCGTCGTGCCGCGCACGATCGAATCGTCCACCACGATGACACGCTTCCCGTCCAGCACCTCGCGCAGGGCATTCAGCTTGACCTTGACGCCGAAGTGGCGGATCGAGTTCGAGGGCTCGATGAAGGTCCGTCCCACGTAGTGGTTGCGGATGAGACCCATCTCGAACGGGAGTCCGGCCTCCTCGGCGTAGCCGATGGCCGCGGGCACGCCGGAGTCCGGTACGGGGATGACGATGTCGGCGGGGACGGCGCTCTCGCGGGCCAGCTGGCGGCCGAGCTCCTTGCGCGCCTCGTAGACGTTCCGGCCGAACACCTGGCTGTCGGGCCGCGCGAAGTAGACGTACTCGAACACGCAGTGGTGGCTCTCGCTCCGGGGGAACGGCCGGATCGATTCGACGCCTCGCTCGCTCACCACCACGATCTCACCCGGGTCGATCTCGCGCTCGAGGCGGGCGTCGACCAGGTCGAGCGCGCAGGTCTCCGAGGTAATCACCACGGCGTCTCCCACACGCCCGAGAACGAGCGGCCGGAAGCCGGCCGGGTCCCGCGCCGCGATGATCCGGTCCTCGGTCATGAAGACGAGCGAGTACGCGCCGCGGACCTGACCGAGGGCGTCGATGATGCGGTCGAGGAGCGTCGTTTCCTTCGAGCCGGCGATCAGGTGGACGATGACCTCGCTGTCGACGGTGGACTGGAAGATCGCGCCGCGCGCCTCGAGCCTGGCGCGCAGCTCCTCGGCGTTCACCAGGTTGCCGTTGTGGGCGATCGCGAGCGCCCCGTTCGCCCACGAGACCACGAAGGGTTGACAGTTCTTCAGCACCGTCGAGCCGCTCGTCGAGTAGCGGTTGTGACCGATCGCCAGGTGCCCGCGCAGCCGGGCGAGGATGTCGTACTGGAAGATGTCGGCGACGTGCCCCATGCCCCGGTGGCTGATGAGCGCCTCGCCGTTCGACGCGACGATGCCCGCCGACTCCTGCCCGCGGTGCTGAAGCGCGTAGAGGCTCAGGTAGGCGAGAGTGGCGGCCTCCGAGTGGCCGTACACGCCGACGACGCCGCATTCCTCGTGGAACTTGTCGAACATCGTCCGCCTCCGGAGTCTAGCCCAGCCTTCCTCGCGAGTACACCGACCTCATCCGCCGAGACGCTCGGCGAGCGCCCGTCGCCATCGGGCACGCGCCTGCTCGATCGGAAGGTCGATCATGTCGCCGATCACGAGACTCGCGCCGCGCACCTCGCCGAGCACGGTGAACGGCACGTCCTCGCGCCGGGCCAGGTCGCGCAGCCGACCGAGATGGCGGCGGCGGAGCGACACCACCATGCGCGACTGGCTCTCGCCGAAGAGCAGCGCGTCGGCCCGCATGCCGCTCTCGACGGTGATACGCGCACCGAGACCCTCGCCCCCGAACGAGCATTCGGCGAGGGCGACCGCCAGCCCGCCTTCCGCCACGTCGTGGGCCGAGCGCAGCAGACGCTCCGCGGCGGCGGCGAGGCACAGGCGCTGAAGGCGTTTCTCGGTCTCCAGGTCGATCCAGGGGGGCGCGCCCCGCACGAGGCCGTGCAGGACGGCGAGATACTCGCTCCCCCCGAGCTCCTCGCGCGTGCGACCGAGGAGCACGATCACGTCGCCCTCGGCCTTCCACCACGGGGTGAGGTGCGCCTCGACGTCGTCGAGCAGCCCGACCATGGCGATCATCGGCGTCGGCGGGATGCTGTGCCCTTCGGTCTCGTTGTAGAAGCTCACGTTCCCGCTCACCACCGGGGTTCCGAGGGCCACGCAGGCGTCGCGAATGCCCGCGATGCCCTGCTGGAACTCCCACATGACGTCGGGCCGCTCGGGGTTTCCGTAGTTGAGGCAGTCGCTCACCGCCAGCGGGCGGGCGCCGACGGCGACCACGTTGCGCGCGGCCTCGACGACGGCGAGCACGGCGCCGAGGTAGGGATCGAGGTGGCAGTAGCGGCTGTTGCAGTCGACCGTGAGCGCGAGCGCCCGCCGGGTCCCGTCGACACGGACGACGGCGGCGTCGCCGCCGGGCCGCACGACGGTGTTGCCCCCGACGAGCTGGTCGTACTGGCGGTACACCCACTCGCGGGAGCAGAGGTTCGGACTCTCGAGGAGCCGGAGCAGCGCGTCGCCCAGGTCGGCGGGCTCGCGCACCTCGGCCGGGTCGAGGTGCTGCAGCTGCTCGAGCCGCGCCGGCTCCTCGGCGGGGCGCCGGTAGAGGGGAGCGGCCTGCGTGAGGGCCGCCACTGGCAGCGCACACACCTCCCGGCCGCGCCAGCGAGCCCGAAACGTCCCGTCCTCGGTGACCTGCCCGATGACCGAGGCCTCCAGGTCCCAGCGACGGAAGATCGCCTCGACGGCGGCCTCGGAGCCCTGGCGGACGACCAGCAGCATCCGCTCCTGGGATTCGGAGAGCAGGATCTCGTACGGCGTCATGCCCGGCTCGCGCAGCGGCACGCGATCGAGCTCCAGAAGCATGCCGGCCTCCCCGCGCCCCGCCATCTCGAGCGCGCTCGAGGTCAGCCCGGCGGCGCCCATGTCCTGGATGGCGACGATGTGCTCGGTGCCCATGAGCTCGAGGCACGCCTCGAGCAAGAGCTTCTCGGTGAAGGGATCGCCCACCTGCACCGCGGGCCGCTTCTCCGCGGCGCCGGCGTCGAAGGCGGCGGAGGCGAGGAGGCTCGCCCCGTGGATCCCATCGCGCCCGGTGCGCGCTCCGACGTAGATCACGGGATTGCCGGGGCCGCCGGCCCGCGCCCGAAAGAGCCGGTCGCGCTGCGACACGCCGCACGTGAAGGCATTCACCAGGATGTTGTGGTCGTAGCCCCCGTCGAAGTAGAGGTCGCCGCCGACGGTCGGCACGCGTGACCGATGCCGGCGACGACGCCCGTCACCAGGTACGGTGTCCGCGGGTGCTCGAGGCGACCGAAGCGAAGCGCATCAAGGCTGGCGATCGGCCGCGCCCCCATGGTGAACACGTCGCGCAGGATTCCGCCGACCCCGGTGGCCGCACCCTGGAACGGCTCGATGAAGGACGGATGGTTGTGGCTCTCGATCTTGAAGACCGCCGCCAGCCCGTCGCCGATGTCGACCGCACCGGCGTTCTCGCCCGGCCCCTCGATCACGTGCGCACCGCCCGTCGGCAGCTGCCGCAGCCATGCGCGGGAGCTCTTGTACGAGCAGTGCTCCGACCACATCACCGCGAAGACCCCGAGCTCCTCGAACGTCGGTGCCCGACCGAGGAGATCGAGGATCTTCGCATACTCCTCCGGCGTGAGCCCGTGTTCAGCCGCGAGATCGGCGGTGACGGCTGGAGCGCTCACGATCCCGGGACGCGGGGTTCCTCGCGGTCGCCTCGCGGCTCGCGACGGAGCCACGCCTGGGCCGAGCGGAAGAGCTTGAGCCCGTCGTCGCCGACCAGCAGACGCTCCACGGCGTGCTCGGGATGCGGCATCAGACCGACCACGTTGCGCTCGGCGTTGCAGACGCCGGCGACGTTGCCGAGCGAGCCGTTCGGGTTCGCCTCGAGGACGACGTGGCCCGCCTGGTCGACGTAGCGAAACACGATCTGGTCCCGCGCCTCGA
>VBLD01000027.1:0-8707 GCA_005879205.1 Deltaproteobacteria bacterium | reverse complement strand
CGCCGTGCTTGATCGGCACGCTCAGGAGCTCGCCGGGCCGGCAGCCGTGGGTGAACGGCGTTGCCACCGTCTCGACGCGGACCGTCACCACGTCGCACACGAAGCTGAGCGAGCGATTGCGGACCAGCGCACCCGGCAGCAGCCCCGCCTCGCAGAGGATCTGGAACCCGTTGCAGATGCCGAGCACGAGGCCGCCCGCGCCGGCGTGCTCGACCACCGCCGCCATGATCGGCGAGAACTTGGCCATCGCGCCGCAGCGCAGGTAGTCACCGTAGGAAAAGCCGCCCGGAAGGATCACGCAGTCGACGCCGCGGAAATCGCGATCCTTGTGCCACAGCGGCACGGCCTCGTCGCCGAGCACGCGCTCCACGACGTGCAGGGCGTCCCGGTCGTCGTTCGAGCCGGGGAACGTCACCACGCCCCAGCGCATGCCGCTAGCCTCGCTCCCCGACGAGCTCGACCCGATAGTCCTCGATCACGCCGTTGGCCAGCAGTTGTTCGCACATCTGTCGCACGCGCGCGTCGGCCGTCTCGCGCGGCGTCTCGCCGAGCCGCATCTCGACGTATTTGCCGACGGTCACGTCGCTCACCTCCGCGAAACCCAGCGCCCGGAGCGACTGCTCCACCGCCTTGCCCTGTGGGTCGAGGATGCCCCGCTTGGGCGTGACGTAGACCCGCGCCAGCAGGCCGGGCATCAGGCGGCGGCGCTGCAGATGCGGCGCGTCGCCTCCTGGTACGCGGCTTCGACGCCGCCCATGTCGCGCCGGAAGCGGTCCTTGTCCATCTTCTCGCCGCTCTGCTTGTCCCAGAAGCGGCAGGTGTCCGGACATATCTCGTCGGCCAGGAGGAGCTTGCCGTGGTGGCGCCCGAACTCGAGCTTCATGTCGACCAGGACGATCTGACGCTGATCGAGGAACTCGCGCAGCAGGGCATTCACCCGCAGCGCCGTCTCGTTGATGTAGGACAGCTCGTGCGCAGTGGCGAGCTTCAGCATGCGCACGTGCCAGTCGTTGATCATCGGGTCGTCGAGCGCGTCGTCCTTGTAGTAGTGCTCGAGGATCGGCTCCGGGAGCAGCTCTCCCTCCGGCCTGCCGAGCCGCTTGGCAAGGCTGCCCGCGACGAGGTTGCGGGCGACGACCTCGATCTTCACGATCTCACAGGCGCGGACGAGCATGTCGCGGTCCGAGATGCGGCGTACGAAGTGCGTCGCCACGCCCTGTTCCTCGAGGAAGCGGAAGAGCACTTCAGACATCCGGTTGTTGAGGATGCCCTTGTCGGCGATCGTCCCGCGCTTCTTGGCGTTGAAGGCGGTGGCGTCGTCCTTGAAGTGCTGGATGAGGAGGTCGGGATCCGACGTGCGATAGATTTGCTTGGCCTTGCCCTCGTAGAGAAGCTCACGCTGCTCCATCGTCGTCCTCCAGGGCTCGCGCGAAGAGAGCCTCGATATGCCGCAGGTGGTGGCGCGTGTCAAAGATGTCCGCGAGCTCGGCGGGCGGAAGGTGGCGACTGACGTCCGCGTCCGCGGCGAGCCGCGCCCGGAGGTCACCGCCGGTGAGCGCGTGCCGCTGGACCCAGCGATACGCCTCGTCACGCGCGACACCGCGCCGCACGAGCGCGAGCAGGATCTGCTCCGAGAAGATCGCGCCCCCGAGCCGCTCGAGGTTGGCTCGCATGACCTCCGGCCGCACCTCGAGCCCCTCGATCACCTCGGCGAGACGCGCCAGCATGAAGTCGACCACGATGGTCGCGTCGGGGCCGATGACCCGCTCTACCGCGGAGTGACTGATGTCGCGCTCGTGCCAGAGCGCCATGTCCTCGAGCGCCGCGAGCGCGTGCATGCGCACCAGACGGGCGAGGCCGCAGACGTTCTCGGCGAGGACTGGATTCCGCTTGTGGGGCATCGCGGAGGAGCCCTTCTGGCCTGGCGCGAAAGGCTCAGCCACCTCGCCCACCTCGGTGCGCTGCAGATGCCGGACCTCGAGCGCGATCCGCTCGCACGTGCCCGCGAGGACCGCGAGGCAGGTGAAGAGCTCAGCGTGGCGGTCGCGCGGGATCACCTGGGTTGCGATCGGCTCGGACTTGAGGCCGAGCCGCGCGCAGACCGCCCGTTCCACCGCCGGATCGTGGTTGGCGAAGGTGCCGACCGCGCCCGAAAGCTTGCCGTATGCGATTCCCTCGCGCGCCGCCACCAGCCGCCGCCGGTCGCGGCCGAGCTCCGCCCACCAGCTGGCGCACTTGAGCCCGAAGGTGATCGGCTCGGCGTGGATGCCATGGGTGCGCCCGATCATGAGCGTGCTGCGATGGCGCTCGGCCTGCACGCGCACGGCCTGCCGAAGACGATCGAGGCCGGCGAGCAGGAGTGCCGCGGCGTCCCGGAGCTGAAGGGCGAAGGCCGTATCGACGACGTCGCTCGACGTGAGCCCGAGGTGCAGGAAGCGGCCCTCGTCGCCGACCGTTTCGGCCACCGCCGACACGAAGGCAATCACGTCGTGCTTCACCTCGTCCTCGATGGCGCGCATGCGGGCGGGGTCGATACGCGCCCCCGCACGAAGCTTCCGGGCGGCCGCGGCGGGTATCTCGCCTCGCTCCGCGAGCACGTCCGCCAGCGCGAGCTCGATCTCGAGCCAGCGGCCGAGGCGGGCGTCCTCGGACCAGACGCGGCCCATCTCGGGCCGGGTGTAGCGGGACAGCATGCGGGATCAGACCCTCATACGCCGGGGGCCGCCGTGCGCTGCTCGCGCGCTCCGCGCGCTGCGCTCCTCCGATGCCCCCCCGAACCCTCCGCGCGGCGCTCGGGGACGCCTGGCGCCGCTTTGTCCCGGCCTCCGGGCGCGGTGCCAGCTTTTCGCGGCGCCGGGCCGGATTGTGGTGCGCCGTTTTGGCGGTCCGTGCTGCCGAAGCCGCCGTCGCCGCGGGCGCTCCCCGGCAGCTCCTGCACTTCCTGCCAGGTGACCGTGGCAACTGGGGACACGACGAGCTGCGCGATGCGGTCGCCGCGGCGGATGCGGACGGGGGCACGGCCGAGGTTGATGAGGAGGACCTGAACCTCGCCCCGGTAGTCGGCGTCGATCGTACCCGGGGCGTTGAGGAGCGTGAGGCCGTCGCGGTGAGCGAGACCGCTGCGCGGCCGGACCTGGCCCTCGTAGCCGGCCGGGATGGCGAGCGCGAGGCCGGTCGGTACGAGGCGGCGCTCTCCGGGGCGTAGCACGACGTCCGCCGAGAGGTCGGCGGACAGATCCATACCGGCGGCCCCGGGCGTCATGTAGCGCGGGAGACCGAGCGCGTGCGTGGTCCGTCTGACGCGGCGCACGTGGACCCGCACGCTGCGCGTGCTCACCCGCGGAGGACCTCGTCGGTCAGCCGCTCGCCGTGGAGATCGCCGAGGACGGTCAGGGCGAAGCTTCCCGGCTGGAAGAGCCGGTTCGCCATCCGTACGATGTCGTCGTTGGTCACCCGGTCGATCGCTGCGGCCACCTCTTCCAGCGGCACGTCGCGGCCGAAGTAGATGTCGTTCGTGGCGATCCGGCTCATGCGGCTGTCGCTCGTCTCGAGCCCGAGGAGGATGTTGCCCTTGCGCTGGTTCTTCACTCGAGCCAGCTCCACCGGGGCGAGTCCTTCGCGCGCGACCCGGTCGAGCTCGCCGCGGATGACCTCGACGACTTCCCGGACCCATTCGGGACTCGTGCCGACGTAGACCCCGGTGTACCCGGCGTCGAAGTAGGACGAATGGAACGAGTATACCGTGTACGCGCGCCCCCGACGCTCCCGGATCTCCTGAAAGAGGCGCGAGCTCATCCCGCCCCCAAGCGCCAGGTTCAGCAGCTGCGCCACGTAGCGGTCGGGGTCCGTCTGGGCGATCCCCGGCGTGCCGAGGCAGAGGTGCACCTGCTCGAGACTCTTCTCGTGAATCGACAGGCCCGCCCTAGGCTGCGGCGGACCTCCGTCCATCACCGGCGTGGTGCCCACCAAGGCCTCGAACTTTCGGCCCGCGACCTCGAGGAGGTCCTCGTGCACCAGGGCGCCGGCCGCCGCAATCAGAATGCGATCGGCCCGGTAGCGCACCTCGAGGAAGCGAAGGAAGTCGTCCCGGTTGAAACGCGAGACAGTCTCCGGGCTGCCGGCGATCGGCCGGGCGAGCGGGTGGCCCGGCCAGAAGGCCAGGTTGAAGAGCTCGTGGACGTAGTCGTCCGGCCGGTCCTCGATCTCGGAGATCTCCTGGATGATCACCGTGCGCTCGCGCTCGATCTCATCGCTGGCGAAGCGCGACTGCGTGAAGATGTCGGCGAGGAGGTCCAGCGCGAGCGGCAGGTGCTCGCGCAGCACCTTCGCGTAGTAGCAGGTGTACTCCTTGCCGGTGAATGCGTTCAGCCCGCCACCCACGGCATCGATCTCCTCGGCGATCTGGGCCGCGGTGCGCCGCTCCGTCCCCTTGAAGAAGAGATGCTCGAGAAAGTGCGAGATTCCCGCCTGATCCGGATGCTCGTAGCGGGAGCCGTTCTGCACCCAGATGCCGACCGTCACCGAGGGGAGATCCGGGAGGTGCTCGGACAGCACCCGGACGCCGTTTGACAGCCGCGTGAGCTGCATGAGCGGCTCTACGGCCGGGCCTCGTGGTCTTCGGAAGCCGGCTTCGTGAGCGTTTCCTTGCGGGACAGCCGGATCTTCCCCGACCGGTCGACCTCCAGGACCTTCACGTCGATGACGTCGCCCTCCTTGAGGACGTCGGACACCTTGCGTACGCGCTCGTGGGCGAGCTGCGAGATGTGCACCAGGCCGTCGGTGCCGGGAAAGATCTCCACGAAGGCGCCGAAGTCGACAATCTTGCGGACCGTACCGCGGTAGACCTTGCCGACCTCGGCCTCGGCAGTGACGGCGCGGATCTTGTCGATGGCGCGTTGCATGGACGTCCCGTCGGCCGAGGCGACGTAGACCGTGCCGTCGTCCTCGACGTCGATCTTGGCGCCGGTCTCCTCGGTGATGCCCCGGATCACCTTGCCGCCCGGGCCGATCAGGTCGCGGATGCGGTCGGGCTTGATGTGGAGCGTGATGATGCGCGGCGCGTGCATGGACAGCTCGCTGTGCGGCCGCGCGAGCGTCTGGTTCATGACGCCGAGGATGTGCAGGCGTGCGGCGCGCGCCTGGTCGAGAGCCTCCTGCATGATGGCCCGCGTCACGCCCGCCATCTTGATGTCCATCTGGACGGCGGTCACGCCCTGCTCGGTGCCGGCGACCTTGAAGTCCATGTCGCCCAGGTGGTCCTCGTCACCAAGGATGTCCGACAGCACGCGGACCTCCTCCCCCTCCTTGATGAGACCCATCGCCACACCCGCGACGGCCGCCTTGACTGGCACGCCGGCCGCCATCAGCGACAGCGAGCCTCCACACACGGTCGCCATCGACGACGACCCGTTGGACTCGAGGACCTCCGACACGATCCGGATCGTGTACGGGAACTCCTCCTCGGTCGGCAGCACCGGCGCGAGCGCCCGTTCGTCGAGGGCACCGTGGCCGATCTCGCGCCGTCCAGGGCTGCGCAGGAATTTCACCTCGCCCGTGCTGAAGGGCGGGAAGTTGTAGTGCAGCATGAACTTCTTATAGGTCTCGCCGATCAGCGCGTCGATCTTCTGCTCGTCGGACGAGGTCCCGAGCGTGGTCACCACCAGCGCCTGAGTCTCGCCGCGCGTGAAGAGCGCCGAGCCGTGCGTCCGCGGCAGGACCTCCACGTCGCAGCTGATCGGCCGGACGTCGGCCGGACCCCGGCCGTCGATCCGGCGGCGCTCGTTTACGATGGTCTCGCGTACGACGCCCTTCTTCAGCCGGTCGAAGAGCGTGGCCACCTCCTTGACACGCTCGGGGGAGCCGTTGGCGAGGGCGTTCACCACCTCGTCCCGTGCCGCGTCGAGGGCGGCGTAGCGCTCCTGCTTGACCGGGGTCGCCAGCCCGGCGCGGAGCTTCGGAAGTCCTTGCTGGCGCACTTGCTGTTCCAGGTCGGCGTCGAGCTTCGGCGAGGCGACTGTGCGCTTCGGCTTGCCGACCTGACGCTGCAGGTCCTCCTGGAGCGCGATCAAGGGTTGGAGCCCCTCGTGCGCGGCGAACAGTGCTTCCAGGACGACTTGCTCCGGGAGCATGTTGGCGCCGCCCTCGACCATGACCACGGCGTCGCGGCTACCGGCGACGATCAGGTTGAGGTCGCTCTCGAGGAGCTGGCTGGTGGTGGGATTGATGACGAAGCGCCCACCGATGCGGCCCACGCGGACGGCGGCGATCGGGCCACCCCATGGCACGTCGGAGAGAACGAGCGCCGTGGAGGCACCGACGAGCGACAGCACGTCGGGGTCGTTCTCCTTGTCGTGCGAGAGCACCGTCGCGATGACCTGCGTCTCGCAGTTGAAGCCCTTCGGAAAGAGTGGTCGGACCGGGCGGTCGATCAGACGGGAGGTGAGTATCTCCTTCTCCGCCGGCCGACCCTCGCGCTTGAAAAAGCCGCCCGGGATCTTGCCCGCCGCGAACGTCTTCTCCTGATAGTCACAGGTGAGCGGGAAGAAATCGATTCCTTCCCGCGGCGCCCCACTGGCCGTCGCCGTGACCAGCACGACGGTCTCGCCAAACTGGACGAGCGCTGCGCCGCCGGCTTGCTTCGCCATCCGTCCCGTCTCGATCGACAGGGAACGGCCGTGAAACTCGATCTGCACTCTCTGGTAGCCCGATCTCGACATGCTGTTCTCTCCCTGCGGCGCCGGCCGCAGCCTCGTGTGATCAGGCGAGGAGGACAGGGAGAAGGAGGTTTGAAGAGGAGCTACTTCCGGATGCCGAGGCGTTCGATCACGCTCTTGTAACGCTGGAAATCGCGTCGCTTGAGAGCTTGAGCAGCCCGCGGCGGGAATGGTGGTCCTTGCGGTGCACCTTGAAGTGTCCCGTCAAGTACCCGATGCGGCCCGTGAGGAGCGCGACCTGGACCTCCGGCGATCCGGTGTCCGTGCCGTGCCGACGATACATCTGCACGACTTCTTGCGTGCGCTCACGCACCACTGCCATCCCGACCCTCTCCGTCTCTTTGTTCTCTCGCTTTGAGCCCCGTCTCTAACATGCGGTTTGACGCATTGCAAAGCGCGCCCACGTAACCGCGTCGCGATTCACCCGAGTGCCGCCGCCAGCACGCGGACGAGATACCAACCCGGACGGGTCGATTCCGACTCGATGACACCGGCGACGTGGCCTGCGCCGTCGAGCAGCAGCGCCGTCTCCCCCGCCTGCGCCGGGGGGGGGAGGGCCGCAAGTGGATCCTGCTGGCCGTGCCGCAGACGCGCCAGCTCCGTCGCTGGAAGCGGGAAGGCTCGGTAGCCCGCGAGCGCCACCCGCACCGGGACGAGCGGAAGCTGCCCGAGAGGCAGGGCCGCGAGCAGGTCAGGCATCCGGGCGTCCGTGACGCGGAACGGGCCGACGGCAATGCGGCGCAGTCGTTCGAGGTGCGCCACCGTGCCGAGCGCCTGCCCGATGTCGGCGGCCAGCACGCGTACGTAGGTACCCTTCGAACATGCCAGCGCGAACTCGATGCGGTCCGGCGGGGTCAGACGCAGTTCCAGGGTCTCGACGTCGATGTCCCGCGGCGCCCGATCGACTTCGATGCCGCGGCGCGCCAGCTTGTACAGAGGCACCCCGCCCTGCTTCAACGCCGAGTACATCGGAGGCACCTGCCGCTGGCGCCCCGTGAACCGAGCTGCCACCCCGTCGACCGTGGTCTGCTCGAGGGATGGTACGGGGCACCTCTCGACCGGCGCGCCGGTGTGATCGAGCGTGTCCGTCGCCATCCCAAGGCGGATCGTCCCCGCGTACTCCTTGCGCTCGAGGAGCAGATAGCGGGCCACCTTCGTCGCCTCACCGAGGCAGAGCGGCAGGAGACCGCTCGCAAAGGGGTCGAGCGTGCCGAGATGGCCCACCTTCGTGCGTCCCAGGACCGGGCGCAGGAGGCGAATCACTCCCGCCGACGTCATCGCTTCCGGCTTGTCGACGAGCAGTATCCCTGTCACGCCTCCTCGTCCTCCCGCGGCCGCGCCGGTCCGCGCAACAGGGCGTCGACCCGGTCGGCAGTGTCCGGGACGTCGTCGTAGGCGAAGCGCAGCTCGGGCGTGACTCGCAAGCCGAGGACATGGCTGATCTCCGTCCGCAGGAACGGTGCCGCTCGTTCGAGCGCGCGGGCGACGTCCGCCCGGGTCGCTCCACCGCTCAGCGTGCGGAAGTAGATCCGCGCGACCCGGAGGTCGGGGGTCATGCGGACGAGGGTCACGATCACCTCGTGCAGACGCGGGTTCTTCGCCTCTTCGAGCAGCAGCCGCGCGAGCTCGGCCTGCACGAGGTGCGCGACGCGCTCCGGTCGCCGGCCTGCCATGGCGCCCTTCCCGACGGTTCAGTAGTGGAGGTACTCGACTCGCTCGGCGCCGAGCTCGGCGAGCTGCAGCGCCTCGATGAAGCGCACGACCTCCTGCAGACACCGCTCGACGTGCGGCTGATCGGCCCCCACCTGAGACACGCCGAGCGTGGCACGCTGCCAGAGATCGTGGTCCTCGCACTCCGCGATCGAAACGTTGAACTTGTTCTGCACGCGCGCCTTGATCATGCGGAGCACGCTGCGCTTACCCTTGAGCGAATGATTCTCCGCGAGAAAGAGCTCGAGCCGCAGCACACCCACCACCATGGCGAGCGCCCTCCT
>VBLD01000026.1:6644-6910 GCA_005879205.1 Deltaproteobacteria bacterium | reverse complement strand
GCCGTAGTGCTCCGACCAGTAACTCGCCTCGGCCGCGATCTTCCGCTGGTAGACCGGGTCCGACGGGACGACCTCGAGGCGTTCCGGCTGGCGTCCGCGCGCCGTCCGCGGTGCCGGCCGTGGACGCCAGACCGAGACGATGTAGTCCGCGACCCGGGGCACGCGGTACGCCACCGCGTCGAGCCGGCGGAGCACCCACGTGGCCGCGTCGCGCGGCAGCGCCTTCAGCACGCGACCCCAGCCCGGGACGCCCCAGCCGAGAGACA
>VBLD01000026.1:0-6539 GCA_005879205.1 Deltaproteobacteria bacterium | reverse complement strand
GAGGCCGGTGCCGCGGCCGGCGCGGTACAGGAGCCGGCTCACGCGGACCGCCAGGCTCGCGTAGTTCACGACGCCGATCATCAGGCGGCCGTCGGGCTTCAGCACGCGCGTCATCTCGCGGATACCGAGGTCGGGGCCCGCGAAGTGGTCGATCGCCGATTCGCACAGCACGCGGTCGAACGTCCCGTCGCGGAACGGCAGCGACTCGGCGATGCCGCGCACCAGCGTCAGATGGGCGCCATACTCGCCCATGCGGCGACGGGCGAGGTCGAGCATCGCGGGCGACGGCTCGAGCACGAAGCTCTCGAGCCCGCGCAGGTTGAGCTTGCACGAATGGATCGCGTCGGCGGCGGCGACCTCGAGCACACGTCCGCTGGCACCCCTGGCCGTCTCTTCGACGGCGATCTCGCGCTGCCGCTCGATGATGTAGCGGCTGTCGCGGCTCGACGGGAAGACGAAGAAGAGCGGCCGGCAGTCCCAGTCGCGCTGGATCTCGAGGTCGTCGGTCGGCATCGGCCTACGCGGGCGGCCGGATCAGCACGCGTGCACGGTCGCCAGCAGGCTCACCCCGACCGGCATGGGCACGCGGTGGACGAGGTAGCGCTCCAGCGCGAACACGCCGGCCAGCACGTCGTTCAGGAGACCCGGCTGGCTGTCGTCGAAGTCGCTGCGCACTTCGCCGGGTGTCCCGAGCGCGCGGCGGACCCAGCGCACCGCGGCCACGGGCGGGAAGAGGAGCATGTTGAAGTACGTGATCGAAGGTCGCGGCAGCTCCGCCCGCGCGAATGCGTCCGACAGCGTCTTCCTCGTGTACCGCCGGCGGTGATGGTTGATGACGTCCTGCGGGCCCCAGAGGCTCGGCATCGCCGGGACGGTGACTAGCAAGAGCCCACCCGGCCTGAGCAGGCGGACCGCTTCGCGGAGGCCCCGGGTGTCGTCGTCCAGGTGTTCGAGCACGTCGAGGGCGAGCACGGCGTCGACCGATGCCGGCGCGAGCGGCAGCGCCTCGAGGTCGCCGACGACGTACTCGAGCCCGGGGGCGACGCGGCGCGCGTGGACGGAATCCGCGTCCACCCCGACCACGCCCCCGGCCGTGCCCGCCACGTCCCGTAGCCACGTGAGCCCCTCGGCGGGCCCGGAGCCCACCGACACGATCCAGCGCGAGGGACGCGTCCCGAGCTCGCGCCGCAGCACTTCCACGATGATCCGCTGCCGGCCGCGGAACCACCAGTGCCATTGCTCGAAGTGGCCGTATCGCTCGGCATACTCGCGATCCATTGCGCGCCCCTCGGGTCCGCGCCGCTACCGTCGCGGGGCCCGGCGGACGGGCGGCTCTTCCTCGACCGCCACCTCGTCACCCACCCCGGTCCGCGAGCGCACGATGTACAGGGGACGGCTCCGGACCTCGTCGTACACGCGGCTCAGGTATTCGCCCACGACTCCCAGCATGAAGAGCTGCACGCCGCTGACCAGCAGGAAGATCGCCACGGTCGACGCCCAGCCGCGCGGGCTCGGGATGTCGATGAGCTTGGTGATCACCGCCCAGATCGCGAGCATGAACCCCGCGCTCGCCGAGACGAAGCCGAGCCACGTCGCCGCCCGGAGCGGCATGGCGGAGAACCCGATGTAGCCCGACAGCGCGAGACGCAGCAGCTTGCGCAGCGTGTACTTCGACTCGCCGGCGTGGCGCGCGTCACGCTCGTACTCGACGCCGATCTGCCTGAAGCCCACCCAGCTGCGCAGGCCACGGAGGAAGCGATTGCGCTCCGGCAGCCCGACCAGCGTGTCCACCACGCGCCGGTCCAGCAGGCAGAAGTCGCCCGCTTCGAGCGGCACGTCGATCTCGGCCATGGCCTTCATCGTCCGGTAGAAGGCGGCGTAGGCGGCCCGCTTGACGAGCCCTTCCTTGCGTCTCCTCCGGACCGCATAGACCACCTCGTGGCCTTGCTGCCAGTGCTCGATGAAACGGCCGAGGACCTCCGGCGGATCCTGCAGATCGGCGTCCATGAGGACCACGGCGTCGCCGGTCGCCTCGTCGAGCCCGGCCTGGAGCGCCGCCTGATGACCGAAGTTGCGCGAGAAGTGGACGACCTTCAGCCGCCGGTCGCGCGCGTGGAACGCGTCGAGGAGATCGGCGGAGCCGTCGCGGCTCCCGTCGTCGATGAAGAGGACCTCGAAGCTCTCGCCGATGGTCTTCCTGAGCGCGGGGATCAGCCGGTCGACGAGGGCGTCCAGATTCTCGCGCTCGTTGTAGACCGGAAGAACGACCGAGATCGTGGGGGCCATCGCCGGGGCGGGCTTCTATCACGGCGTCCCCCGGACTGCCCAGCCGCCGCCGCGCGGCTCGTCCTGCGCATCCTGATCGGGCATGCACGCCGCGCCATTGCGTTGACGCGTAACGTCTCCGTCCTCCACAATGGAGGAATTCTGGAGGAAGCCATGGCGACCCTCAACGTGAAGAACGTTCCCGACCGCCTGTACCGCCGCCTCCAGGCCCGTGCCCGCCGGCGGCTGCGATCCGTCGCGCAGGAGGTCATCCATATTCTGCGCGACGCGGTCGAGGAGCCGGAGCAAACGTCGATCCTCGAGCTGCGCGGCCTCGGGAAGGCGCATTGGAAGGGCACCGACCCGGACCGTCACGTCGCACGCGAGCGCCGTTCGTGGCGCTGAGCGCCGCACTCGGCGCCGGTCCCGTTGCACTCGACACTGCGGTCTTCATCTACTTGATCGAGGAGGACCCGCGGCATCTTCGCGCCGTCGAACAGCTCTTCGAAGCGATCGCGGCTGGTCGACTGCACGCCGTCACCTCGGCGTTGACGCTTCTCGAGACGCTCGTCGTCCCCTATCGCGCGGGCGACGCGGCACTTGCCGGCCGATACGAGGTCCTGCTCACCCGTAGCCGCAACCGACCGCTCCTCCGCCTCGCCGCCCAGCTCCGCGCGCAGTCTCGCGTGAAGACGCCGGACGCCATCCAGCTGGCGGCCGCTCTCGCCACGAGGTGCACCACCTTCGTGACCGGCGACCGGCGGCTTCCTGCGGTGCCTGGACTTCGGGTGGTGCACCTCGACGAGCTCGACTAGGCCGGGAGCCGACCCGAGATTGCCGTCTCGGGTCGGGAGCGACGCGAGCGTGTGGCGGTTGGTGGGATCAGCCGAGGCCGAGCAGCGTCCGGACGAACTGGCGGAGATGCACCGCCGCCGGCGACCCCAGGCCGAGGAGCGTCACCGTGAAGCTCCCGAACACCGCCGTGAGCAGGCATTTCGTGAGCACCCGGACCGCCCTCGGCGTGCCGCCGGGGAGCACCGGTCGCGGCTCGCGCCGCCAGACGCTGTGCGCGACCACGCCGGCGGCGTTGAGGGCGCCCCAGGCGACGACCGGCAGGAACCACAACGGTCGCACCGGCCACGGCTGGAAGGCGACGGTGCTGCAATGCCAGAGGGTGCTCACCGCGAACGCCGCGACGATGTTTCGCAGGTGCGCCCGCCGGTTCCCTCCGAGCGGGACGTAGATGTATCGGATGAGCCAGTTCGTCATCGTGCCGCGAAACGCACGCCAGAAGCGCGACGGGTTCGTGGCGCTGAGCACGCCGGCGAAGTTCGGGCGCAGGACGATGCCGTAGAGGCGGGCGCTGCCCTCCGCGAACGCCCAGACCCCGGTGGCGAAGCACGTCGCGGAATAGAACTGGCGCATGACCGCGAGCCATAGTGCCCCGGTCTCGTGCACCGCGTAGAGGGTGTCGAACGGCGCGAAGAGTCGATTGGCCACCCAGAGCAGCGCCAGGCCGGCGACGAGCTGCCGCGCGGCGGCGCGGCGATCGATGGGCGTGGCTTCCCCGAGGTTCCACCCGGCGAACTCGTCGTAGACCTGCGACGCGTCCACGGCGCTCGGGTAGAAGAGCTGGTAGCAGAGGTACGCCCCGATCCCGCCCCGATACCCGCGTCGTGACTCGACGACGAAGCTCGCATGCCGCAGCCCGAACCACGCGAGCAGGCCGTAGGCGACGGCGCCCCGGTGCGGATCGATGCTCCTCAGCCGCCAGACGACGAGAACCGCAGCGCACAGCAGTGCTCCTTGCACGGTCGCCGTCCACAAGGTGGGCGCCAGCGCACGCGGCCGTAACGCGAGGAGACCGACGATGCCCGTGACGACACACACCAGCACGGCGGTCCCCCCGTGAGTGTGAAGCACGAAACGGATGCTCAAGAGTGCGAGCACCCAGCATCGGACCGACGGTGAGACCCGCCGCAGCAGCACACCGGCGCAGCCGGCGAGCACCACCTGGTCCCAGCGCAGCGCGAGGCTCAACGTCGTCTCGCTCGGCTGACGATGCATGGAACGCGCAGCCAGGACCGCTCCCAGCAGCAAGGCGGCAACGGCGGCGAGCCGCGCCGCCCAGGGCCGGATGCCGTGCCCCGGCCGTTCGAGCCGGCGGTCGAGCGCGTCGAGCAGGACCAGGAATGGCAACAACCCGAGCACGAACAGGAGGGCGTGGAGCGCGTCGGCCAGCGCCGGAATTCCGGCGAGTCCGGGCACCGGCGCCAGGAGCGCGCGAGCGCCGGTGCGCAGGGGGTCCGGGTCGATCCACATCGGCGGCCGCGCGGCCGAGGGGGCTCATCGCACATCCGTGCCGGAGGGCGCCAGCGCGCGGACCGTCGCCGGGCTTTGCTCGTGACGCCAAAGTGTCCTACGGTCGCCCGCCGTTTCGTCTCATGAAGGCACGTTCGGAATGGCTCGGGCTCGCGGCGCTCGCCGGCGCCGCCGCCTACATCATCGCGTTCGAGCTCGGGCCCTCGCGGTGGGCCATCAGCCTGCCGGCGCACGACGTCTACGCCTACTTCTACCCGAACATGCTCTACGCGCTGCAGAGCCTGCAGCGCGGGGGGCGCGGCCTGCTCTGGAACCCGTTCCAGAACTGCGGCCAGCCCTTCTTCGCCAACAGCCAGACCGGTCTGCTCTACCCCGCGAACGCGCTCTTCCTCGTGCTCGGGCCCGACGCCGCGCTCCGGGGCGTGCTGCTCGTGAACCTCCTCGTGGCTGGCATCTCGACGTACCTCCTCTGCCGGGAGATCGGCGCCGGGCCGCTCGCCGCCTGCGCGGGGGCGCTCGCCTTCGAGCTCGGCAACTCGACGCTCGATCTGACCGTCTGGGGGCCGACGATGGCCGGGCCGTACGTCTGGCTGCCGGCTGGAATGCTCTTCTGTGAACGCATCCTGCGCGCGCCGAGCGCCCGGAACGCAGCGGGCCTCGGCGTCGTCTTCGCGCTCGCCGTGCTCCCAGGCTACGTGCAGCCGGTGTTCCTCGCCTACCAGCTGATCGGCCTCCGCGTGTTGTGGGCGCTGGCGAGCCGGCGCGTCGCGCGGCCGGCCGCCGCGCTGCTCGCGCTCGGTGCCGGGCTCGCGCTGCCCTTCCTCCTCTCCGCCGTGCAGCTCGTCCCCGCCGCGGAGGTCGCGCGCGAGTCGGTGCGCAGCATGTCGCTCAGCGCGGCGGAGATGAACCCCGCGGGCCTGCTCGACTGGCAACGCTTCCGTCAGGCCGTGGACCTGCGGACGCCCAGCAATCCCCTCGTGCTCGTGCCCTGCCTGCTCGTCGGCGCCGCCCTGTCGGAGCGGAAGACCCGCCCGCTCGCCCTCTTCTATCTGACCGCTGGCGTGCTGTGCTTCGTCCTCGCCTTCGGACCGAACACCCCGCTGTTCCGTCTGTACATGAAGCTGCCGGTTGCGGGCCTCTTCCGCTACGCGGAGCGGTTCATGTGGCTCACCAGCTTCTCGCTGGCGATCCTGATGGCGCTCGGCCTGGAGGCGGTCGTCACGACCGGAGACGCGCGGTCACCGGGGGCTGCATTCGCCGGCGTCGCGGCCGCCGTGGTCGCGCTCGCCGCTTTTCGGCTGCTCACGCCGAAGGGACTCCGGCCGCTCGAGTGGCCGGTCGCCGCCCTCGCCGTCGCGGCGTGCGCGGCCGCGGCCGCGAGCCCGGGCCTCCGGCGCTGGGGCGGGGCCGTCGTCGTCGTCGCGCTCCTCGCGAACGTGCTCGCGGTGCCCGCGCTGGCCCGCCGGCAATGCCTTCTCGCCGACGGCGAACAGCTCTTCACCCACGCCGCCACCTTCGGCGCACTCCGCGAGCGGATGACGCCGCAGGACCGCGCCTATTTCATCTTCCGTCACCCCTTCGGAACGGGTTTCCGCCTGATCCTGAAGAGCGCGTCGCTGTTCGACGTGCCCACGATCGGGGACTACGAGCCGCAGATGAGCCGGCGCTACGCCGAGTACTCGGTCATGATGCGCCTCGGCCGCCCGATGGCGAGCCTGAACGACGTGCTCTACGTGAACAGCTGGACGCCGCCGGGGCTCAACCGGAGGCTGCTCGACCTGAGCGCCGTCCGCTATCTGCTGGTCGACCCCGCCGTGGACAACACGGCCGCCGTCATACAGCCGCCGCTCGTCCCGGTGAGTGGCTTCGCGGCGGGTGCCTCCGCGGGTACTGACGCGGACGTCCGCCTGTACGAGAACCCGCACGCGTTGCCCCGTGCGTTCTACGTGCCG
>VBLD01000025.1:9977-28567 GCA_005879205.1 Deltaproteobacteria bacterium | reverse complement strand
CGGCGGCGTCTCGCGGGCGACGGTGGTCTCGGCGACGACCACCGGATACCAGCCCCCGGCGGACAGCTCCGGCAGCTCGGCCGCGCCGACGAGCAGGCCTGCGCCGCTGCCGAGCGCGGTGAGCACCCCGGAGCTCTGCGAGCGCGACGCGGTCGCGATCGGGCCGTCCGGGCCGTCGCTCAACGACACGCGGACGAACTCGGTGAGGCCGCGCGTCTTTCTCACCGGTGCCGCGAGTCGCGCCTGCACGACGGGCAGGTGAACACGCCGGTGTCCCTGCAGGCGGCGGAGCGCCGGGCGCACGTAGAGCGCAAAGCAGACCAGCGCCGAGACCGGATTGCCGGGCAGGCCGAAGAAGTGACGCCCCGCGAGTCGTCCGAAGAGGAGCGGCTTCCCGGGCTTCTGTGCCACGCGCCAGAAGACCCGCTCGAAGCTCGCCGCCTCGAGCGCGTCCTTGACGAAGTCGAGGTCGCCGACCGAGACGCCGCCCGTCGACACCACCACGTCGGCGCGTGCCGCCTCGGCGACGCTGGCACGGATGTCGTCCAGCCGGTCGGGCACGATCGCCAGCACGACGGGCTCGCCGCCCGCCTCTCGCACCGCCGCCGCCAGGCCGTAGGCGTTGGAGTTCACGACCTGGCCCGGCCCCGGCACGTCGTCGACCTCGATCAGCTCGCTGCCCGTCGAGAGGATCGCGACGCGCGGCCGCTGGTGGACGAGCACGGTCGAACGGCCGACCGAGGCGAGGACACCGACATCGGCGGGACCCAGGACCGTGCCGCGGGCCAGCACCACCTGCCCCGGCTCGACGTCCTCGCCCGTGGCCCGGATGTTGGCGCCGTGCGGCACCGGCGTCCGCACGACGAGCCGCTCGCCTTCCTCCTCGCAATCCTCGATGCGGACGACCGCGTCGGCACCGGACGGAATCACCGAGCCGGTGAACAGCTTGACGGCCGTCCCGGGCTCGACCACCGTCGAGACCACCGTGCCCGCCGGCTCGACCGCCACGACCCGCAGGCGTGCCGGGGCCGCGGAGACGTCGGCGTGGCGGATGGCATAGCCGTCCATCGCGGAGTATGGCGCGGCGGGTACGGCGCGGCGGGAGACGACGTCCTCGGCCGCCACCCGGCCGAGCGCGGCGAGGATCGCCGTCCGCTCGGCGCCGAGCACGCCGGTGGCCTCGAGGATGCGCGCCAGCGCCTCGCCGACGGGGATCACTGCGCCGAGCGATAGCCGCGGGGCGGCCGTGCGTCAATCGAGTCCGCCCTGCTAGAATGCCGCGTCCATGGTCGAGGTCTTCGGAGTGAGTCTCGCCTGGCCGGTGCTGCTCAAGCTCGGTGCCGCCGTGCTCGTCGGTCATCGCCGCCACGTGGATCGAGCGGGCCCTCGCCGCCTGGGCGCGCCGTCGCGGCCTCCTGCCGGAGGGCGCGCGCTTCCTCCGCGTGCGGCGCTTCGTCCTGCCCGTGCTGCTCATCGGCGCGCTGCACGCGGCCCTCGGCTCGCTCGCGCTCCCGCGCAACCTGCACGCCGTGCTCGGCCGGATCCTCGCGGTCGCGAACCTCGCCCTCGGGTTGTACCTGATCGCGCAGCTCAGCCTCACGCTCCTCGGCCGCCTCACGGCGCGCAGCGAGGCCGGCCAGCGGGTCGGCACGCAGGTGATGGCGATGGCGCGCGTCACGCTCGCCGTCGTCTTCGGCGCGCTCCTCCTCGACAACCTCGGCGTCCATCTGACCGCGCTCGTGACCACGCTCGGCATCGGCAGCCTCGCCGTCGCGCTCGCGCTCCAGGATACGCTCGGCAACTTCTTCGCCGGGCTCTATCTGAAGGCGGACCGGCCCGTCCGTCTGGGCGACTACGTGCGGGTCGACACCGGCGACGAGGGCACGGTGATGCACATCGGCTGGCGTTCGACCCGCCTCCAGACGCTCGCCAACAACACGGTGGTGCTGCCGAACGAGCGGCTCTCGAAGGCGGTGGTGACCAACTACAACCTTCCCGACCCCGAGGCCTCGGTCGACGTCCGGGTCACGGTCGCCTACGACACCGACCTCGAGCGCGTCGAGCGCCTCATGCTCGAAGCCGCCCGCCGGGCCGGGTCGGACCACGCCGGGCTCCTGGACGATCCGCCGCCGACGGTCCGCCTGATCCCCGGCTTCGGCCTCAAAGGCCTCGAGCTCACCCTCAGCGTCCGCGTGCGCGAGTTCCTCGATCGACCGGCCGTGGAGGACGCGCTCCGCCGTCACATGCTGGCGCTCTTCCGCACGGACGCGATCAAGATCCCGGTGAGCTAGTCAGGAGCTCGACGCGAGATGGAATCTCCGCGCGCGCCGCGCGCGCGGCCGAGCGAAGCGAGCGGGGAGTGAGGACCCGGCGGGCTTCGCCCGACGGGGCGAGGGGCGGAGCCCCTCGCTGAGCTAGACAGACCCCGCTCGACCCGCTAGCCAGGGGGCATGGCGTCCGCGCGCGACGGCACGACGCTCCTCGGCGATCTTCGCTTCCACTTCCTCGACTGGGGCACGTCGGGCCGGCCGCCGGTCCTCCTGCTCCACGGAGGCGCGCAGACGGCGCACAGCTGGGACGAAGTGGCGCCCGAGCTGGCCGCCGACCACCACGTGCTGGCGCTCGACCAGCGGGGACACGGCGACAGCGACCGGGCACCCGGCGGCCTCTACCGGCGCGCCGACTTCGTGGCCGACGTCCGCAGCTTCCTCGACGACCGCGGCTGGCCCGCCGCGACAGTGATCGCGCTCAGCATGGGCGGGTTGACTTCGATCGCCCTCGCCGCGTCGCACCCCGAGCGCGTGCGGGGGCTCGTGGTGGTCGACGTCGCCCCCACCGTCGAGCGGGCCGGCCGCGACGCGATCGCCCGCCAGCTCACGCGGCGCGACTTCGACTCCTTCGAGGAGGCGGTGACCGCCGCCCATGCCTTCAATCCGCGGCGCACGCTCGAGAACATCCGCGAGCGGCTGCGCCACGCGCTTCGCCAGACGTCGGACGGGCGCTGGACGTACAAGTTCGACCCCGCCGTCTTCGGCGCGGCCGACCTGGAGCTCGAAGGCCTCTGGGAGGAGGTGCGGCGCATTCGCGCGCCCACCCTGCTGGTGCGCGGCGCCGAGAGTCCGATCCTCGCCGCCGAGACGGCCGAGCGGTTCCGCCGCGAGCTGCCCGGCTGCACCGTCGCCGAGGTGTCGGGCGCCGGCCACTCGGTGATGGGGGACAACCCCGCCGGCTTCGTGGCGGCGGTGCGGCCGTTCCTCGCTCGGCATGGCCTTTGAGCAACGCGCGAGCTGCTGAGCGGTGAGCCGTCGCGCGGGTGCGAATGCCGGGGGGCCGGCCTCGCCGCCGCGGCTCAGGTATCTCGACGCGTGCCGCGGCCTCGCCGTCCTCACCATGCTGCTTGCAAACTTCGTCAACGTCTTCCTGCACCGCGTGCCGCCGCTGCTCACCCACAACTACGGCGACGTGCTCCGTCCCTTCGACTTCCCAGCTCCCGTCTTCCAGTTCCTGGTTGGCGTCTCGCTGGCCCTCTTCCTCCGCAAGCACCTCCACCTCGGCCGCACGCCGCGCGGGGCCAAGGTGGCGGCCCTCCGACGGTTCGCGCTGCTCGTGCTCCTCGGCATGCTCCTCGACTGCGTCGGCGCCCTGCACGTCGGGCTGCGCTGGGGGGTCCTCCAGACACTCGGCCTCGGCGGCATGATCGCCACGCTGCTGGCGGACGCGCCCGGCGAAGGCATCGTGGGGGTGGCGATCGCGCTGCTCGGGTGCTTCTCCGGCGCGCTCAACGGCGAGGTGCACGCGAACCCGATCGCCGCCCTCTCCTTCGTCCCGCTCACCCTCGGCGGCCTGCTCGTCGGCCGCGTGCTGCCCCGCGGCCAGCGCGGAGAGCTCGGCCGCTTCATCAGCCACACGGCGTTGCTCGGAGCCGGGGCCGGCGCGCTCGCCGCCGTGTTCTACGGCGCGGGCATCCCGTTCAACAAGACGCTCGGCACGAGCAGCTTCGTCGCCCTGGCGGCCGGCGTGTCCGCGACCACCCTCGCCGGCATGGCCCTCGTCGAGAGCCTGGGCGTGCGTTTCCCGGACTGGCTCCTCGCGGTCGGCGCCAACGCGCTCACCGCGTGGGTGCTGCAGTACGTCCTGGTCTACTACCCGGCCTGGATCGCGTTCCCGGCCTGGCGCCGCCTGCCCTTCGTTGCAGGGATGGCCGCGATCCTGGCCACCACGACGGCGCTCAGCGCGCTCACCGTCGCGCTCGGACGGCGCGGCATCCGGATCCCGATCTGATTCGCGACCGAGACGATGCCGCGCCGTTGCCGCGCGCGCGGAAGCAGCTCCTCAGAACGCTTCGAGCGAGCGCATGCCTTCTGCCGGCAGACCCCGCTGGCGGGCGAGGTCCTTGATCGCCTTCCAGGCGAGCTTCGACGGCTCGGCGTGCGCATTCTCCCACCGGTTGACCGTCGAGACGGTCACCGCGATTTCGTGGGCGAACTCTTCCTGCGTCATGTTGAGCTGCTGGCGAAGGGTCCGGATGAGACTTCGGGTGCTATCAGCCATGCCCGCGACCCGAGCAACCGACGTGCCACGGGACACGCGCCCGCGCGCAAGGCCCCACGTAGCGGGCGCAGCAGCGGAGCGCCGAAAAGCGGGCGGCCCGACCAAAACGCGCCGCGCGCTGCTTGCGCGCCGGACAATGACCTCGCTATGGCGCCCCCATGATCTTCGTTCACGAGGTACACGAGGCGGTCGCCGGCAAGATGGACGAGCTCGGCGAGCTGGTGCGCACGGTCTGGCGGCCAGTCGTCGAGGAACGCCGGCAGGCGCGGCTCCTCTGGTTCTGGGAGCTCGCCCACGGCACCGGCGCGAGCTATCAGGCCGTCTCGCTCACCGCCGTCCGCGACTGGGCGGCCTGGGGCGAGCTCGTGGCGCGCACCGCGCACGTCGACGAGTGGCGTCGACGCGTCGCGACGGTCCGGCGGGACGTGACGGCGAAGATCCTCCTGCCGGCACCCTGGTCGCCGCTCGCCGGCGTCGACCTCGACGCCGAGCCCGAGGCCCGCGAGGTGGAGCGCCCGGGTCTCTACCTGCACGACACGGGCTGGCCCTTCCCCGGCCAGCTCGAGGCCTACGTCGACGCGCTCGGCGCCGTGTTTTTCCCACAGACGCGGCAGACCCGCATGATCTCGGTGGTCGGTTGCTGGACGGTCGCGCCCGGCACCGGCCGCCACCACGAGGTCGTCCTGCTGCAGCGGATCGAGGATTGGCCGCGCTTCTCCGAGCTCTTGGCCCGCGGCGAGCAGGGCGCACAGCGCGGTGGCTGGATGGTCGAGGGGCTTCGTTACCGCGACCGCTGGGAGTCGAAGCTCCTGCGGTGCGCCCGCTGGTCGCCGCGCCAGTAGCGGGTCAGCATCGAAACGCGGGCAGGACGTCGCGGACGAAGAGCTCGAGCCCCTCCCAGTCGAACGGCGCGCGCAGCGCGAGGATCACCCATTCGGCGCCGGCCTCGGCGTAGGCGCCGATCCGATCGATCACCTGGGCAGGCGTCCCGACGAGAATCCCCGGCCGGACGAGGTCGGTCATCGGCCCGAACATGAGGCGGAGGTTCTCCTCCTGTTGGCGGACGGCGGCCTCGCCGTTCCCGATGGCCAGCCCGAGGTTCACGGTCCGCGTGATCGCCCGGGGGTCCCGGTGCTCGCGCTCGCACCAGCGGTCGAGCGTGGCTGTCCGATCGGCGAAGACCTCCGGGGCGAGGAAGGGCGCGTTCCAGCCGTCGGCGTGCCGGGCCACGATGCGAAGCAGCCGGCGCTCACCCTGCCCGCCGATCCACAGGCGGAGCCGGGTCTGGACCGGCCGGGGATCGCAGAGCGCGTCGGTCAGCTGCACCTGCCGCCCGGCGAAGGTCACGCGCTCGCCGTCGAAGAGCCGCCGGAGCACCGCGGCCGACTCCTCGAGCAGGTCCAGCCGCTCGCGGATCGACGGGAACGGGATGCCGAAGGCGCGGCTCTCGATCTCGTTCCAGCCCGCCCCGATACCGAGCTCGCAGCGGCCGCCGCTCACATGGTCGATGGTCACCGCCGCCTTGGCGAGCACCCCGACCGGCCGGTAGCAGACGCAGAACACGAGGCAGCCGACGCGGACCCGGCGGGTCTCGGCGGCGAGCGCCGCCATCGTCGCCACCCCCTCGAACGCAGGCTTCGCCGGGTCGGCGAGGTCGGACACGGAGTAGACGTGGTCCCAGACCGAGCACCAGTGGAAGCCCTCGTCGTCGGCGACACGCCACAGCCGGCGGAGGTCGGCGATGGTGCAATCCTGCGGGCCCGCGTGGATGCCGAAGCGCATGCGCTCGTCTACACCAGGCGCCGGCAGGCGCAAAGTATTCGCGCCCTCGTGCCCCGATGGCCCCCTCAGCCGCGGCCGTCGGGCGCGAGCCGGAGCTGATCGGCCAGGTCCTCGAGCCACTCTTCGGGCGATCCGAAGCGCAGCTCGGCCTCCTTGGCGCGCGCCGAGTAGCGGTGCAGCTCGTGGTCGACGACGTAGCCCGCGCCGCCGTGCAGCTGGTGCGCCGCCAGCGTGATGCTCACGTAAGCACGCCCCGTCCACGCCTTGGCAATCGCGACCTCGCGCTCCGCGGGCTGACCCTCGGCGAGCCGCCAGAGCGCCTGGCGCGTCACGTGGCGCGCGCCCTCGAGCTCCACCGCCATGCCGGCGATCATCTGCTGTACCGCCTGGAACGTGCCGATCTTGACGCCGAACTGCTCGCGCTCGCTCACGTAGCGGGCCGTCATGTCGAGCACCGCATCGGCGCCGCCGATCATCTCGGCGCAGAGCAGTACCGCGAGCCGGCGGCGGAGTCGCTCGAGGCGCGGCCAGGCCGTGCCGCGCGCGCCGGCGAGCGCCGCGGCCGGCAGGACGACGTCGTCGAGACGCACGGTGCACTGCCGGTCGCGGGCGAAGGTCCTCGCCGGCACGACGGCCACGCCTGGCGTCGCGGCGGGCAGGAGCACGGTCGATACGCCGCGCCCGTCCCGGGCGGCCACCAGGAACGCGTCCGCCCCGGCGCCCTGGAGGACGTAGCGCTTCTCGCCGCGGACGGCGAGGCGGTGCCCGCGCGCGCGCAGCGTCGTCCGGAAGGCTGCGGGATTGGCGACCGCACCCTCCTCGGCGACCGCGAGCGTCACGCGCCGCTCGCCGCGCGCGATCGCCGGCAGCCAGTCGCGCTTCTGCGTGGGCGTGCCGAGCGTGGCGAGCGCCAGGCCGCCGGCAATCGTCGCGAAGATCCCGAACGGTGCGACGAAGCGACCGCACTCCTCGACGAGCAGCCCGAGGTCGAGCAGCGAGGCGCCCTCGCCCCCGTACTCGCGCGGCAGGCCGTAGCCGAACCAGCCGAGGCCGGCGACCGCCTGCCAGAACGCGTCGTCGTGCCCTTCGGCCGTGGCGTCCCACGCTCGCCGGCGCTCGCGCGTGACCTCGGCGGCGAGAAAGCGGCGGGCCGCGGCCTGCACCGCCTGCTGCTCGGGCGTCGTCGCGAGGTCCATGGCTACTTTCGCGGCAACCCGAGGCCGCGCTGGGCGATGATGCAGCGCTGGATTTCGTTGGTGCCGCCGCCGAAGCGCTGCAGCGGGGCGGTGGTGTAGAGCCACTGGAGCCGGCCGTGAAGCGGGGCGGCCGGGTCGTCCGGCGCGAGCTGCCCGGCGAGCCCGAGGATCTCCATGCCCACCGACGAGAGGCGCGCGTTCAGCTCGGTCACGTACACCTTCGCGATCGAGCCCTCTTTGGTCGGCACGATCCCCTGGTCGATGAGCCACGCGTTCAGGAGGCCGAGCTGCCGGCCCACCTCGACGCGCATCTCCAGGTCCGCGAGCGCGCGGCGCACCCAGGGGACCGCACCGAGCTGACGGCCGTCGCGGATGGTGCGGCGCACGAACGTCTTCAGCTCCTCCAGGAGCCGGCGCAGGAGTCCCGTCGAGCCGAGCGTGATGCGCTCGAAGTCGAGCGCCATCATGACGTAGTAGAAGCCGTTGCCGCGCTCGCCGATCAGGTGATCGCGCGGCACCCGGACGTCCTCGAAGAAGACGGCGTTGGTCCGGATGCCGGACCAGGTGTCGAGGCCCTGCACGGTGATGCCCGGCCGGTCCATGGGCACGATGAGCAGCGAGACGCCCTTGTGCTTGCCGGCGTCGGGCTCCGAATAGCCGATCGCGAAATCAATGTCGCCGTGCAGGATGGGCGGGAGCCAGCGCTGCTTCTGCTCCTCGGTGCCGACGCGCCGGATCGTCGGCGCCACCGAGGTGATCGAGAGGCGCATGCCGGGCGCGCCGGCCGCCTCCATCTCCTCGATGAAGATGTACTGGTCGACCGCGGACTTCCCGAGACCCCCGAACTCCTGCGGCCAGCCGATCCCCCACCACCCCTTGTCGAAGAGCTGGCGATGGAAGGCGCGGGCGAGCGGACCTTCGCCCTCGTTGCCGCTCGCGCGCAGCTCGGCGCGCAACGCCGGGGTCACGTGCCGGCGCACGAAGGCGCGTACCTCGTGGCGCCAGGCCTCCTGCTCCGCGCTGTCCGCGTAACGCATCGGTCAGAAACGGACGACGCGGCGGAAGTGCACGACCTCGACGCCCGTCTCGCCGATCGCGACGTTGATCAGGAAGGTGAAGAAGGACAGCAGCAGCCACCCGCCGAGCGCCGACCAGAAGCCGTGCACCTCGAAGCCCCGCACCACCTCGGAGGCGAGCTTCAGCATCGCCGCGTTGACGACCAGCGTGAAGAGCCCGAGGGTCAGGATGTTGAGGGGCAGGGTCAGGAGCAGGATCACCGGCCGGACGAGGGCGTTCAGGATGCCGATGGTGGCGGCCGCGAAGAAGAGCGAGCCGACGCCGTGCACCTCGACACCGCGCACGATCAGGCTGGTCAGGTAGAGGGCCGCGGCGCTCACCAGCCAGCGGATGACGAGACCCCGCACAGAGCGCGTCTACGTCGAAGCGGGCGGCTCCTGCAAGCGGGAAGGGAGTTGCACGCGAAGCACGATCGCGGTGGCGGCCAGCGCGGCGGCCACGACCAGCGCCAGCGCCGCGTCGTAGCGACCGGTCAGGTCGCGCACGAAGCCCGTCGCCGGCACACCAATCGCCTGGGAGAGGACGACGAGCGGCGCCATCCGGCCCGCGATCGCCCCGTAGTGTAGGCGTCCGAACGCCTCGCCGACGAGGCTCGCCTGCAGGGTCGCGTTGCCGCCCATCGCGTAGCCGTAGAGCACGACGTAGCACGCGAGCAGCAGCGGGCTGTGCGTCGGTCCGAGCCAGAGGAGCAGCACCCCCGCCGCCTGCAGGCAGAAGCAGGTCGCGGCCACCCGGCGCTGGTCGAAGCGGTCGAGGAGCGCGCCAAAGCCGAGCTTGCCGACGACGCCCATCGCGGCGGTGGCGCCAAGGACGAGCGCGGCGCGGTCGGCGGGCATGCCGCGGTCCCGGAGGAGCGGGATCTGGTAGAGCAGCACGCTCGAGAGTCCCGCCATCGTGAGCCCGAAGGCCGCCGCGAGGAGCCAGAAGTTCGCCTGCCTGACCGCCACCTGCGGTCGAACCGACCGTTCTCGTTCCCGCTCGAAGAGCGCGAGCCCGGCGCGTGGGTCGCCGGAGGACGGCGGCGGCTCGCCATCGGGCATGAGACCGAGGTCCGCCGGGTCGCGACGCATGAGGCCGAGCACCGGCGGCAGGACGAGCCCCGCGACGGTGAGCCCGAGCAGCGCGTACGCGCGGCGCCAGCCCACCCGCTCGATCAGAAATTGCGCCAGCGGGGCGAACAGGATGCCGCCGGCCGAGATGCCCGCGGTGGCGAGTCCGAGCGCCCGGCCGCGCTTGCGCACGAACCAGCGCGCGACGGCGGCATTGTTCGGCAGCCCGCCGATGCAGGTCGAGCCGAGCGCGACCGGCACGGCGAGGCAGCCGTAGAGCGCCGGAAGCGAGCGGACACGCGAGAGGAGGAGGAACCCCGTCGCCAGCGAGACGGCGCCCGCGATCTCCACCGGCCGCGCCCCCCGGCGATCGACGACGCGGCCGACCGCGATGCCGTAGGCCGCAGATGCGAGCTGCATCAGCGCGTACGCTCCCGCGACCCGTCCTCGCCCGCCGAACGCGGCCGCGAGCGGCGTCAGGAACACGCTCCAGGCGTAGAAGATGAGACCGGTGTTCACGGCGTGGCAGACGAACGCCACGAGGACGATCCACCAGCCGTGGTAGATGCGACGGAACGTCAATCCGCCGCGCCGCACGCGAGGACGAACGCGTTCCGCGCGAGCCGCCCGACGCCTGCCACCGGCGTCGCGTCGCATGTGCTTCCCCGCGCTGTCAAGCGCGCGGCGACGCCGTGGACTCGCTCCGGGGCCCATGGTACGGAAAAGAATTGTCGTAGGAGGTCTTCCCATGGCACGATTCCGCTCGAACAAGCGGGCGAAGGAGTTGCAACGCAAGGCCAAGCACGAGGCGAAAGAGGCCCGGAAGAAGGAGCGCCAGGAGAAGGCGCTATCCGGCGAAGGCGACGACGACATCGACTGGAGCCAGGCGGTCGGCATCAGTCCTCCCCCGGGCGCGGTGCCGGACGAGGACGATCAGACAGGCGAGGCCGGCGCCGAGGATGGAGAGGAGGCGGAGAAGTGAGGTCACGGGCGAGAATCGTCGTAGCAGCGCTCGCGCTCGTGCTGGCATCGGGCTGCGGGTGGTGGAGCGAGCAGGGGCGGACCACCAAGGGAGCTGCCTACGGCACCGGCGCCGGCGCCGCGACGGGCGCCGCCATCGGCGCGGCCCTCGGGGGCGGCGAAGGCGCGTGGAAGGGCGCGGCCGTCGGCGCCGCGCTCGGAGCGCTCGGCGGCGGGCTGATCGGTCACTACATGGACAACCAGGCCAAGGAGATGCAGAAGGTCGTCGACCGGCAGGACCGCGTCGAGCGCGACGGCGAGTCGCTCCGCCTGTCGCTCGCCAGCGACGTGCTCTTCGACTCCGGCAGCGCGACCCTGCAGCCCGGCGCGGAGGACAAGTTGCAGCACGTGGCGGAGGTCCTCCAGCGCTACCCGAAGACGCGGGTCGAGATCGTCGGCCATACCGACAACCGCGGCACGTCCGCCTCGAACGAGAAGCTCGCCGACCGCCGGGCCCGTGCGGTGCGCGACGTGCTCGTGGGTTTCGGCGTGGACCGGGCGCGCATCACGACGCGCGGCGCGGGGGAGACGCGGCCGGTCGCCACCAACGACACGCTGGAGGGGCGGGTGCTCAACCGGCGGGTCGAGATCGTCGGCCATACCGACAACCGCGGCACGTCCGCCTCGAACGAGAAGCTCGCCGACCGCCGGGCCCGTGCGGTGCGCGACGTGCTCGTGGGTTTCGGCGTGGACCGGGCGCGCATCACGACGCGCGGCGCGGGGGAGACGCGGCCGGTCGCCACCAACGACACGCTGGAGGGGCGGGTGCTCAACCGGCGGGTCGAGATCGTCACCAGGCCCGACGAGACGCTCGCCGCCGAGAGCGAACGCCAGGCACCGAGCCGTCGCGAGGCACCTCCCGCCGAGGAGCCGCGCTGAAGCCGCGGCGTCCAGCGATCCGCTAGGTCCGCCGCCCGAGCTGATAGACGACGGCGGCCGCGGCCACGAGCGCCGCGGCACGCCCGCCGCGCGTCGGGTTTCCGGAGAAGCCGATCGCGGCGCCGACCGCTACCGCCCCGAAGAGAACGAGCGCGGCGTTGTGCCGGCTGACGAAGCGGCGAACGGCACGCTGCGGCAAGAGCTTCTCCTCGAGGGCGACGAACGTCTCCCCCTTTGAACCGGCCGCGCTGCCGCAATCGAGCCACGTCACGGTGCGTCGGCCGTCGCTACACACCCGCGCGGGCGTACCAAGAAGGCGTGAACGGAACGCTACGGCCTGGGTCGCGGCGGAGCGATCTGGCACCGCGTCCCCGTGAACCGGCGACCACGCATCGATCCACCGCGCGCCGCAAAGACCGCAATCCACCCTGGCACACGGGTCGCAATCGCGTGCGGGGGGGATCCGACATGCACCTGCGCTACGCGCTGCTCGCCTTGCTGGCCGACGGAGAAGCACACGGCTATCAGCTCCTGAAGCTCTTCAACGCGCGCCTCGGCCCGTTCTGGCATCCGAACATCGGGCAGGTTTACCAGCTACTGCACGAGCTCGAGCGTCGCGGCCTCGTGGTGCGACGCGATCAAACCTCCGGCACGCGCCTGAGACGCCTGTTTCGCCTCACGCCGCGTGGCGAACGGGCGCTCGCCACCTGGCTCACACGCCGTCCGGGTTGGCCCCCGCCGCTGCGCGACGAGATATTCGTCCGCCTGCTCGCCGCCGAGCGCCAGGGCGCGGCTGCGCTGCGCGCCCAGCTCGAACGGCAGGAAGCCGAATATCGCCGCTACATCGCGCTCCTTCACGAGGAAGGGGCGCGTCCCGCCGCCCCACTCACCCGACGTCTCGCCCATGATGCGGCGCTCGGTCAGGCGGAGGCGCACCTGCACTGGCTCCTCCGCTGCCAGCAGGCGCTCGGCGCGGCGGCGGAACGGGTCCTCGCGCACGCGTCCTGAACGTCGGCTCCGGGCACTCAGGCGGCGAGCAAGGACTCGAGCGCCGCCAGCAGACCCTCGGGTACGTCCGCAGCGGCACCGCTCAGCGGGTGCACCCACCGCCAGCGCGTGCTCGCGCGGACCACGGCCCGGCCGTCGTCGTTCCGCACGATGCGCTGGTGAACCTCGAGACCGTCGCCGGGCGGCGCAAACCAGGTGATGGTCTCGAGCCGGTCACCGTAGCGCGCCGGGTCACGGTACTCGAGATCGCCATCGGCCAGCACGGGTACGGTTTCCTCCGCGACCAGACGCGCGAGCGGCCAGCCGGCGTGCTCGATCGCGTCGAGCGCCGCCTGCACGACGAGGTCGAGGTACACCGCATTGTTCACGTGCCCGAGGGCGTCGAGCTCGTAGACCCGGACCTGGTGGGTGGCGCGGGCCGGCTGCGCGGGCGGAGGTGAAGCGTGCCAGCCGTCGCGCTCCTGCGGCGCGCTCATCCCGCCGAAGGCTTCCTCCATCTCGCCCGGCACGCGGCGCGGCCGGCCGCTCGCGCGGTCGACGTACACCCAGTCGGTGCGGGCCGCGAGACGCAGCGTCCCATCGAGCCCGCGCACCTCGTATCGGCGGTGCGAGCGGACGCGCCGGAAGTCCTCCACCCAGGTGCGGATCTCGAGCTCCTCGCCGGCCGTCGCCGGGCGCAGCACGGTGAACGTCGAGCGGCGGACCAGCCACACGGCGCCCGCCGCCTCGTACCACGCCGCATCGAACCCGGCCGCCGTGCTGGCCTCCACCGCTGTATGCGCGAGGTAGCGCAGGTACACGCCAGGGTGCACCCGACCGAAGGCATCGAGCTCGTGGTGGCGAACGTTGACGCGGGCAGTGTACACGCCGCTCACGACGGGGGGCTTGCTAGCACACTCCGCGCGGCGTTTACAGCGACGGGGCGCACCGCTAGACGTCCGCCGTGGTGACCCGGGGTCTTCCACTGCCCCTCCGCAACGCGCTCGCCGCGCTCGCGATCGCCGCGCTCGACGACGACGCGGCCGTCGCGGCGCTCGAATGGCTCACGCACCCGGGGGGCGAGCCGCCCGCGAGCGCGCAGGAATGGCTCGCCCGTCTCCACCTCGTCGAGCGGGGCGGCACGGCGCTGCTGGACGTGCATGCGCCTCATGCACCAGCCGCCGCCGCGCACGCCGCGCGTGCGCTGCGCGCGGCGGGGGCACATCGCGCTGCCGCGCCGCCGCGCGCGGCCGATCCGACCACGGGGGCAGTGTGGCGGGCCGCCGCGCTCTGGCAGGAGCGGCTCTTCTTCGAAGTGCATGAAGTTCTCGAGGCCGAGTGGAAGACGGCGGTGGGCGAGATGCGCCAGGCCTTGCAGGGCGTCATTCAGATCGCGGTCGCGTACCACCATCTCGCGCACGGGAATCTGCGCGGCGCCCGCACGCTGATGACCGAGGGCCGCGCTCGTCTCGAGGGCGTGGCCTCGAGTGCGCTGCCGCCGCTCGATCTCCGTGCGCTGCTCGCGGCGACGGCCCCCTGGGCCGCCGCGATCGGTGCCGGCGGTCCGTTGCCGCTCGACGCCCCGGCGCTCGTCCTCGAACGGCACGCTGCGCTTCCCTAGCCGCGCACATGATGACCCGGGGAGATCCTCACGCTCCCAGCCGACGCTTCAGCTCCGCGACCGCGGCGAGCTGGTCCCGCCACGACGCGAGCGTCGCGGCCAGACGGTCAACCTCGGCGTGCAGGCTCTCGAGCTCGGCGCGCTCGACGGCCGCGAGCGCCGTCTCGAGCCGGAAGAGAATCCCGCCGATCCCGCCCTCCTCGAATCGGCGGTCGAGCGCCTCCCGCGTCTGCAGGAGGCGGGCGGCGTCCGAGAGGAGGGTCGCGACCACGGCCGATGGCGGCCGAGCGGGCGCGGCCGGGGGTCTCTCCGGCATCTCTTGCCGCGGCGCCTCGACCGGGGGGGGAACGGGACCGGCGTCGGCCGGCATCACTCGCTCGAAGGGACCGAGCGCTCTCACCCAGAACCGCTCGTACTCGGCGCGACGAACGGGATCGCGGAGTATCTCGTAGGCCTGCTTCGCCTGCCGGAACCGGACGCCGTCGCCTCCCACGTCCGGATGGGTCGACCGCGCCACCGCCAGCCAGCGCTGCCGGATCGTATCGCCCGTGCTGAGCGGCGCCACGCCGAGAATCCGGTACAGATCCATCCGCCGGCGCTCGGCCATCGCCCCGAGCAGCACGACGGCCCGGTCGATGACGTAGTCGGGCGTGACACCGCGCCGGCGCGCGACCCGGCAGATCTCTTGATAATAGGCCGAGCTTCGGGCCCGGGCGGTATCGACGAGCAGATCGTAGACGAACGCGGCCTCGGCATCGGGGCCGGTGAAGAGCTCTTCGAGCGCTCCCGCGTCGAGCATCTTTGCGAGGCCCTCGAGGGCCAGCCGCCGGTTGCGCATGGCCACGTCCGTCGCGGGCGGGGCTTATCAGAAACGCTTCCGGCCCGGAAGAAAATTCGTGCGAGCGTCGGCGTTTGCATTCGAAGGGACCTTGGGCGAGACTCGCCGCCCGATGAGGGGCCGGGTGCGCGCGCCGCTACTCGCGCTGGCGACGATTACCATCCCGGCGCTCGCTCTCGCGCAGTTCCCGCTCGACCAGCAGGGACGCCGCGGCCTGCGGGACCGCTACAACCGGCCACAGACCGACCAGAAGCTGGACGAGAACGTCCGGAAGCTGAACGGTGACGATCCCGAGGCGCGTCTCGAAGCCGTACGCGCGCTCGGCGAGATCAACGAGCCGAAGGCGGTCGACTATCTGCTCCAGGCGGCCAACGACCCCGACACGCGCATCCGCATCAAGGCCATCGACACCCTGGGCAACGCGCACGCCAAGGAGGCGACCGGTCTGCTGATCCAGCAGCTCTTTCTGCGCGACACCGACCTCCCCACCAAACAGCGCATCCTGGCCGCCCTCGGAAAGATCGGCGATCCGCGCGCCGCGGGCCCGATCCTCGACATCCTGTCGCGCGACATCGACCCGGCCGTGCGCGGCAACGCGATCTTCGCACTCGGCGAGATCGGCGACCGCGCAGCGTTGCCGGCGCTCGACGCGTTCGCGAAGGACGGTCAGGGCGACGTGCTCCGCCGCCTGGCCGTCGAGGCGGCACGCAAGATCCGTGACCGTCCGGCGCCGCCTGTGGTCCCGCCGTCCCTCGCCGTCGACCGAAAGCCGCCCGAGAGCAACGCGACGCGCTAGACGCTTGAGCGCGCGCCGCGCCCCTGGAGGTACTCGCGCAGGGCTTCGGTGATGAACGTCCGCAACAAGCGCTCGTCGCGCAGGCATTGCAGGCGGACTCGCCTCCAGAGATGCCGCGGCACCCG
The DNA here is from genome assembly GCA_005879205.1 of Deltaproteobacteria bacterium. GTDB lineage: Bacteria > Desulfobacterota > Binatia > DP-6 > DP-6 > DP-3. The sequence continues at coordinate 12,646 of VBLD01000025.1, read as the reverse complement.
CGCGTTCAGGTTGACGAGCGCCTCGTTCGACTCCGCCTCTCCCGACGCATGGGCGCGGCGTTGTTCCATCATCGTGTCCACCCTCTCCGATCGTCGACGAAGGTTGTCCGGGGTCCCTGCAGCACGCTAAGCTCCGGTCTCTCTACGCCGAGGTGGCGGAACTGGCAGACGCAGAGGACTCAAAATCCTCCGCCCGCAAGGGCTTAGGGGTTCGATTCCCCTCCTCGGCATTCGTTACCCGACGCCTCCTGTGAGAGCCGCGGGGTTCCAGTACTCGCGCCACACCGCGATGCGACCCTCGTGCATCTCGGCGACGCTCATGCCGCGCCATTCGATCCGCCCGCCGCTGCCACGCCGCTCCACCGCGATGCACCACTCGGCGAGCACGGCGTCATCCCGCACGGCGAGGTGCTCGAGGTCGAAGCGAACCGGACGTGTCGTCGCCAGCGACCGCCCTACCAGCTCGGCGAACGCGCTCCGGCCGCGGAGCGGCTCCGCATGCATCGGCGACTGGAAGGTCATGTCCTCGGTCCACAGCGCCAGGTAGGCGTCCAGGTCCTCGGCGAGCCACGCCCGGCGCCTCCGTTCGAACAGCGCCAAAGCATCCTCGTGACTCAGCATGGGATTTGGCTAGCACGTTGCGAGACCAGCGCCCATCCCGCCGAAAGATCCCGCTACCCTCAGTGCGAGCCGGACAGGCGCGCCGGTGCCGGAGCGCTCTGCCGCACGGCGGCACGCAGCAGCTGCTCCATCAATCCGAGCTGGATGTTGAGCGCGATCAAGCCATCCATGATCCCGGACCAGGCATCGGCGGCAGCCCCTGGTTCGTCCGGCCGGAGAACGGGTAGCCGCTCCGCGGCCGCCACGACGACCTCCGAAGCCAGCTTGATGTGAACCGCGAGTTCTAGGAATTGGTCCGCCACGGCGCGCTCCCCCCTGTTGTCGGGGCGCGCCAATAGCAAGCCCCGGAGCCGACCGCCACCGCAACGGGAAAAGCGGAACCCGTGACCGTCACCTTCGCCCCCTTTGCGTGTTGCGCCAGCGCGGCGGGGATGTGATGAGCACCTCGAGACTCGAGCGAAACCTCATGCGCGGCGCGCTGCTCGCCATCCTCATCGTCATGGTCTGGGGCGCCTTTGCACCGGCCGGCGCGCGGGCGCGCGTTTTCATCGGCGGCACGGTCGGGGTGCCCGTCGCGCCCTATCCGTACTGGGCGCCCTACCCGTACCCTTACCCGTACTACCCGTACCCCTACTGGGGAGAATATTCCGTACCGCCTCCGGGCTGGGACCCCGGGCACTGGGAATCGCGCCGGGATGCCTGGGGCCGCCCCGTATGGGTGTGGGTCCCGGGGCACCTGTGCCCTACCGCCCCTTCCGTCGGTCGACATTCACCGCAATGGCCGCGCTGCTGCTGATCGCGACCGTCGCGGTCGGGCAGCCGCCGCCCGCACCACCCTATCCACCTGCTCCGCCGCCGCGGACGGCGCCCCCACCGCCCCCGCCGACCCCCCCGCCGCGGAGGTACCCCCCCGTGGTCGTCGAGACGGCACCCCCGCCGCTCTCTCCTGCGATGCGCGTGCTCTACGCGCCCTTCTACGCGGCCGGGCTCGTGATCCGCTACGGCGTGTACTACGTGATCGTCGCGCCGCTCGAGGTCTTCGGCCGGGCGCTCAACTACGGCGTCGAGGGCGGCGTCTCGAGGGGGGACGACCGATGAAGCGGCTGCTCGCCGTCGTGAGCGTCGCGCTCGCCCTCGCCACGATCGGACCGGCAGCGGCTTTTGCGCGCGGAGGGGGCGGAGGGCGCGGAGGGGGCGGGCACGGCATGCGCGGAGGAATGGCGGGCGGCTTCAGCGGTCACCGGGGCCCGGCGCCGGGACGCGGGACGTTCCGAGGGCGCGGTGGCTCGCACGTCTTCTTCGGTTTCGGGTTCCCGTTCGTCGTCGATCCGTTCTTCTACTATCCGTATCCGTACTACGCTCCGTATCCGTACCCAGCGTACGGCTATCCTCCTCCACCGCCGCCCGAGGAACCGGGCAGCGAGGCCGGCGAGGCGCCCGGCTACGGTGAGCCGGAGGCCGAGGCATCACCGCCTGCCGAGGAACAGCCGAGCCCCGAGGAGGCGGAGCGCGCGAACTACGGGCTCGTCCAGCTGCACGGCGTCCCCGATGGCGCGTCGGTGGATCTCGATGGACGCTTCTGGATGAAGGCGCAGGGCCTCGCGAGCCGCTGGCTCGCGCTACCGCGCGGGCCGCACACGCTCACCGTGCGCGTCGAGGGTCGCGAGCCGGCCGAGCAGCACGTCGACGTCCAGCCCGGCAAGACGCAGGTCGTCCGCTTCGGCCCGTTCGCGCGAACCGGCTGAGACGAGCCTTCCGTCACCTCGGTCGCTTTGCTATCGTCGACAGGCGAGGAGGACGCATGGCCGACCTGTTGGCAGTTTCCGACGACTCGTTCGAGCAGGAGGTGTTGAAGAACTCCGCTCCCGTCCTCATCGACTTCTGGGCTCCCTGGTGCGCGCCGTGCCGGGCGATCGCACCGGTGGTCGAGGAGATCGCCCGCGAGTTCACGGGCAAGCTGAAGGTCGTCAAGATGAACGTCGACGACAACCCCCGCACGCCGTCGCGCTACGGTGTGCGCGGCATCCCGAACCTGATCCTCTTCCACG
>VBLD01000025.1:5269-9801 GCA_005879205.1 Deltaproteobacteria bacterium | reverse complement strand
CGCCGTCCCGAAGGCGCAGCTCGTCAAGGCGATCGGGAAGGTCGTCCCGGCGTAGGGGCCGAGGCTGCGTTCGCGGGAGCGGGGGGGCGCCCGCTCGGCTCCCGGTCCTCGCTCCACGCGCGACTCGTAGGCTGCAGCGTCCCCCACAGCTGCGGGCGCGCGCGGGAGCTGCGGAGGGACGCTCGAAATTACGAGTCGCGCGTGGAGCGAGGACCGAGAGCCGCGGCGGCCGCCCCTTCCCGCCACCCCGCCGCGCACGGAGAAGCGCGCCACGCTCAGAAGAAGAAGCGCCGCATTGAGACGTTCATCACGAGCCCGATGCCCGCCAGGAGGCAGAGCAACGAGGATCCGCCGTAGCTGAAGAACGGCAACGGAATGCCGACGACCGGCAGCGAGCCGGTCGTCATCCCAACGTTGATGACGACCTGCCAGAAGACGATCGCCATCACGCCGAGCGCGAGCAGCACCCCAAAGCGATCGCGGGCGCGCGATGCGACCACCAGCCCGCGCATGACGAGCCCGAAATAGAGGGCCATCAGCACGATCGCACCGACGAATCCCCATTCCTCGGCGAACACGGAGAAGATGAAGTCGGTGTGCTGCTCGGGCAGGAAGTTGAGGTGGTTCTGCGTGCCACGGAGGAATCCCTTGCCCCAGATCAGCCCGGAGCCGACCGCGATCTTCGACTGGATCACGTGGTAGCCGGCGCCGAGGGGGTCCATGTCGGGGTTCAGGAAGGTCAGGACTCGGCGCTGCTGGTACGCCTTCAGGTGCCCCCAGAGAAGGGGCGCCAGGACGGTGACGGGGGCCGTGATGGCGGCGAGCCAGCGGAGCTGCACACCACCCAGCACGAGCATGGTCACCGACACGACCCCGAGGACGGCGACGGTCCCGAGGTCCGGCTGGGCCAGGATCGCCGCCGCCGGCAACGCGGTCAGGATGAGCGGGACGACCAGCTCCCGAAGTCCGAGGCGGGCGCCGGGGGTGCGCGAGAAGTGCCGCGCCAGCACGAGGACGAGCGCCAGCTTCATGAACTCCGATGGCTGGATCGACGCCGGCCCGACGCGGATCCAGCGGCGCGAGCCGCCGCCGATCCGGCCGAGAATCGGCACGGCCAGCACGGCGAGGAGCACGAGGAGGTAGACGAAGTAGGCCGAGCGGTCGAGCCGGCGGTAGTCGAAGGCGAGCACGGCGAGCATCACCGCGACACTGCCCGCGAGCCAGGCCAGCTGGCGGAAGGCCAGCGGCGACCAACCCTCGGTGCCAGGCGCGTGCGTCGCGCTGTACACGGTCATCACGCCGAGCGTGGAGACGGCGAGGGAGAGGAGTGGCAGCAGCCACTCGAAATGGGTCAGGAGCCTCCGGTCAAATTTCATCGGGGGGCCCGTGCGCTGCTCGGGCGCGGCTCCGCCGCGCCCTGCGCTGCTCCGATGCCCCCCGAACCCCCGTCGCTCGCCCGCGGCGAAGCCGCGGGCGGCTCCAGCCGCCGCTCCGCCCCCGCATGGTCGAGCTCGTCGGCTTGCGCCAGTGCCGCTTCTGGTTCGCTCGCCCGCGGCTTTGCCGCGGGCATCGCCGTCGTGTTTGCGTCGAGAGAGGCTTCTTGGGTGGTCGGGAGCGATGGACCCTGGTTGCGGCCGAAGTAGTGGGCTAGGACTTGCTGAACTATTGGTGCGGCGACGGTGCCGCCGTGCTCGCCGGCGTGCTCGACGATGCACGAGATCGCGATCTCGGGGTTCTCGTACGGGGCGAACGCGATGAACCAGGCATGGTCGCGCGCGGCGTTGGGGCCCCGGTTGGTCCCGCTGCGATCCTCGCCGAGCTTGACCGCCTGGGCGGTGCCGGTCTTGCCGGCGACCTCGATGCCGGGGACACGCGCCTTCTTGCCGGTACCGGCCTCGGTCATCACGACGTCGCGCATGCCGGCGCGGACCTGCTCGAGCGTCGACTTCTTCAGGTGCGCTTCGCCGAGGATCTCGGGCTGCACCTCTTCGCGCAGCGTGCCGTCCGGCGCCTCGATGCGCTTGACGTAGTGCGGGCGGTAGCGGGTGCCGCCGTTGGCGATGACGGCGGTCATCTGCGCCATCTGCAGCGGCGTCGCGGTCACGTATCCCTGACCGATCGCGACCGAAAGCGTCTCTCCGGCGAACCAGGGCTGGTGGAAACGGCGGCGCTTCCACTGCGTGTCGGGGATCGTGCCCGTCTTCTCGTGCTCCAGCCGGATGCCGGTCGGCACGCCGAGCCCGAGGCGGCGCGCGTAGTCGGCAATGCCGTCGACGCCGAGGCGCTGGCCCACCTGGTAGAAGAAGACGTCGCACGACTCGACGATCGCGCGGTGGAGGTTCACGCCGCCGTGCCCGCCCTTCTTCCAGCAGCGGAAGAAGTGATTGCCGAACTGGACCCCGCCGGAGCAGGAGACCCCGGTGGACGCGTTGGCGGCTCCCATCTCGAGCGCGCCCGTCGCCACCGCGATCTTGAAGGTCGAGCCGGGCGGGAACTGCCCCTGCACGGCGCGGTTGTTGAGAGGCCGCCGGCGGTCCTCAACGAGCGCTCGCCACTCGTCGGGCCGGACGCCACGAGCGAACACGTTCGGATCGAAGGCGGGGTGAGAGACCATGACGAGGATCTCGCCGTTGCGCGGGTCGAGGGCGACGATCGCACCCGCGGCGTCGCCGAGGGCTCGCTCGGCTGCCTCCTGGAGGTCGCGGTCGAGCGTGAGCGTCAGCGTGCCGCCCGGCACGTCCGGAACCTCCTGGAGGACCCGCATGCGCCGGCCGAGAGCGTCGACCTCCACCTGCTGCCCGCCGGGGATGCCGCGCAGCTCCGCGTCCCAGGACTTCTCGAGGCTCGCCTTGCCCACGAGGTCCCCGGCCCGGTAGCCGGTCGCGGCATCCTTCAGCTCGGTCTCGCTCACCTCGCCGACGTAGCCGAGAAGGTGGCCGGCGAGGGGGCCGAAGGGATAGTAGCGACGCGGCCCTACCTGGACCGAGACGCCGGGCAGCTCGAGCTGATGCGTCTCGACCGCCACGACACCCCGCCAGTCGAGGTCGCGGCGCAGCACGATGCCCTCGTACGGCGGACGCTTGGTCGGCGCATGGAGCATCTGGTGCACGGAGCTCTCGGATTCCTCCAGGTAGGCGGCGACGTTCCGGAGGACGCGACGGCGATCGTGTGCGTCCTCGGGGACGAACACGACGTCGAAGGCGGGTCGGTTGTCGATGAGGATCTCGCCGTGCCGGTCGTAGACGACGCCGCGCGCGGCCGGGACCCGCACCAGCCGGATGCGGTTGTTCTCCGAGAGCGAACGCATCTCGGGCCCGTGCACCACCTGCAGGAGCCACAGCCGCGTACCGAGGAGCGCGAACGCGACCAGGACCGCGATCGCACCGGCCACCACCCGGACCTGGAGCTCGGGCGGCACCTCCCGCGGAACGACGTGAAAGTCTCGTGACGCCATGTCAGCCGAGGCCGAGGAGCCGTTTCTCCCACGCCACGAACCCGAACACGGGCGGCGTCAAGAGCGCGGCGGCCGCCGCCTCGAGCAGGCCGTGACGCAGCACATGCTGCCAGATGGGGCCCGGTGCGGCCACCACGGTGCCGACGGCCGCCGCAGCGAGCTCGCGCCCGAGGGCTCCGAGAAAGACCATCGTCATGGCGGGCAGTCCACCCTCGATCCAGAGGTTCCGGGCGATGAGGGCGACGCCGGCGTAGACGGCCGTCAGCGCGAAGGCATTGGCGCCGAGCACGGTCCCCGAGAAGGTGTCGACGAAGTAGCCGAAGAGGAAGGCCCCGAGAGCGCCCCCGACGCCGCGGTGGCGCAGCCCGAGATAGACGGTCAGGACGAGGATCAGGTCGGGCACGACGGGAAGGCGCGGCACCGACGGGAAGACCGTCGTCTGGACGACCATGGCTGCGAGGCCGGCCCCGCCGAGGGCGACGAAGCTCCGCACGCCTCAGCCGCTCGGCGCGTCGCCCGGCTCGACCGGCTCGACCTGGCCGCGCGTGACGAGCACCTCCTCGAGCTGCGAGAAGTCGACCCGCGGCGCCACCTCTGCGTACTGGAACAAGCCCTGCCCGCGCTTGTCCACTGCCACCACCTGGCCGATCGGCAGGCTCTTCGGGAAGATCCCGTCGAGGCCCGAGGTGATGACCGCGTCGCCCACCTGGACATCCTCGGTCCGCTTGACGAACTTGAGCCCGCAGCCGTCGTCGACGATGCCCTCGACGATGCCCCGCGCTCGCGTGCGCTGGACGAGAGCGTCGACGCCGCTGTTGTGATCGTTGACCAGCAGCACGCGGGACGCGTGCCGGCTGGCGAGGAAGATCTGCCCGACGATGCCTTCGGGCGCCAGGACGGCGGCGCCCTTCGCCACTCCGTCGGCCTCCCCGCGGTCGATTACCAGCGTACGGGCCACACCGGTGGCGTCGCGGCCGATCACCCGGGCGGTGAGTACGTCGCCGTGCAGCGCCTCGCGGAAGTCGAGGAGGCGGCGGAGGCGCGCGTTCTCGAGCTCCGCTTCGTCGAGGCGCGCCAC
>VBLD01000025.1:0-5242 GCA_005879205.1 Deltaproteobacteria bacterium | reverse complement strand
GGCTGCGCATGAGCTCGCCGACGCTGCGCCACGTCCCGCCCACCGCGTGCCCGACGGCAGTGCTGCCGCGCTGCAGGGGCGCCATGACCTCCAGGAAGAACCGCCCGAGCGGGTCGCTGCGCACGCGCTCACCGCCCGTCCTGAGTGCGAGCACACCGGCGATCAGGAGGAAAACTGCCGAGCTCAGGACGGCTCGGTTTCGGCGGAGGAAGTCCAACACATTCTACGCGGCGGGTGGCGCCGCGCTCGACGAGGCCGGGGCCGGCGCGGCGGCGTACGTCGTGGATCCGGGCCTACTGAATGGCGACGTCCTTGAGGAGCGAGAGTTCATCCAGGACCTTGCCGGCTCCCATCACGACCGCGGTGAGCGGGTCGTCGGCCAGCACGACGGGCAGCCCCGTCTCCTCGCGCAGCAAGGTGTCGAGGTTGCGCAGCAGCGAGCCGCCGCCAGCGAGCACGATGCCCTTGTCGACGATGTCCGAGGCCAGCTCGGGTGGCGTCCGCTCGAGACCGATGCGGACCGCCTCGACGATCTGGTTGATCGGCTCGAGGAATCTCGACCGTCTTCGGCACGCCGGCGACCAGGTCCCGGCCCTTGATCTCCATCGTCTGGAGCTCGTTGCCCGGATAGGCGGAGCCGATCGTGATCTTGATGAGCTCCGCGGTCCGTTCGCCGACCAGGAGGTTGTACTTCCGCTTGATGTACTGGACGATCGCCTCGTCCATCTTGTCGCCGCCGACGCGCACGGACTTCGAGAACACGATTCCCGAGAGCGAGATGACCGCGACTTCCGTCGTCCCGCCGCCGATGTCGACCACCATGTTGCCGGTCGGCTCGGTGATCGGGAGCCCGGCGCCGATCGCCGCCGCCATCGGCTCCTCGACGAGGTAGACCTCGCGCGCCCCGGCCGACTCGGCCGACTCGCGCACCGCGCGCTTTTCGACCTCGGTGATTCCGAACGGCACGCAGATGATGATCCGCGGCCGGACGAGCGTCTTGCGGTTGTGGATCTTCTGGATGAAGTAGCGGAGCATCGCCTCGGTGATCTCGAAGTCGGCGATCACGCCGTCCTTGAGAGGCCGAATGGCGACGATATTCCCGGGCGTGCGCCCTACCATCTTCTTCGCTTCGGCCCCGACGGCCAGCACGCGACGGCCGCCCCGGCCGCCGGCTTCTTTCTGGACCGCGACGACCGACGGCTCGTTGCACACGATTCCCTCGCCCTTCACGTAGATGAGGGTGTTCGCCGTCCCCAGGTCGATCGCCAGGTCGTTCGAGAATATGCCGAGAATCGAATCGAGAATCATCGCCCGATGGCCCCGCCCTTCCGCCCCCGAAACGGTCGTGGTGTGGTGAAGAATATGGCTACCAGAAACATCGGCACGCGGCAACGTAAACTTGAGCGCGGCCAGCGGTTTGCAATGCCGGGAATGCTCCGCTAGCCTCGCTCGCGGGCGCTGGAATGCTGCGCTTCCTCCGCAAGTACTCCAATTCCACCGGAATCAAGATCTTGTACGGCCTCCTGGCCGGCCTGTTCATCGTCTGGGGGGTCGGGGCGGTCGGAGGTCAGCGGATGGAGGTGGTCGCGCGCGTCGACGGACAAGCGATCAGCCGGCGCGACGTCGACCGGACCGCGGCCGCCCTCCAGCGCCGCTTCGAGAGCATGCCGCCCGAGGTGGTGCGGAGCCTGAATCTACGCGAGCGCGCCCTCGACGAGCTGATCGAGGACGTACTCATCCGCCGGGAGGCCGAACGGCTCGGCATCCGGGTGACCGAGGCGGAGCTGATCGAGGCGATCACCCGCATGCCCGAATTCCAGGAGGACGGCCGGTTCAGCCGCGAGCGGGTGGAAGCCGTCCTGAACTTCCAGCGCGACCGTGGCGAGTTCGAGGACCAGCTCCGTCGCTCGATCCTCTTCCAGCGGCTGCAGTCGCTGGTGAGCGACGGGGTCCACGTGAGCGACGGCGAGGTCGCGGAGCGGTACCGCCTGGACCACGCGCAGATGAATCTGTCCTACGTGCGGGTCCCCGCCGCCGCCGAAGAGAAGAGGATCTCCCTCACCGACGACGACCTCACGAAGTACCTCCAGGAGCACTCCGACCGCTATCGGGTCCCGGCCAAGGTTCGGGCCCGCTACGTCGCCTACCGTCGCGCGGATTTTCTCGCCCAGGCCGACGTCCCCGAGTCGGCGATCGGCGACTACTACGAGCTGCACAAGAACGACAAGTTCACCGAGCCCGAGCAGGTGCGCGCGCGGCACATTCTCGTGAAGGTGGCGAGCGACGCCGGCGAGCCCGCGAAGGCCGCGGCGCGCAAGAAGGCGGAAGACCTGCTCGCGAAGGTCCGGGCGGGGGGCGACTTCGCCGCGCTCGCCCGCAAGAACTCGGACGACCCGGGCTCCGCCGCGCAGGGGGGAGACCTCGGTCTCTTCGGCCGGGGCACCATGACGCCGGCGTTCGAGAGTGCCGCCTTCGCGCTCGAGGCGGGCAAGGTGAGCGACGTCGTGGAGACGCCCTTCGGCTTCCACGTCATCAAGGTCGAGGAGCACCGGCCGGGCGGCGTGAAGGCGCTCGACGCGGCGCGCGACGAGATCGTCCAGGCGCTCCGCGCCGAGCGGGCCCTCGAGCTCGCGCGCAAGCAGGCGGAGACGGACCGGCGCGAGATCGTGCGCGGCAAGGCGCTCGCCGAGGCGGCGGCCGGACGGACGGTCGAAGAAACCCCGCCCTTCGCCGCGGCGGACGACATTCCGGGAGTCGGCCGCGTGAAGGCCTTCACCGACGCGGCCTTCGCGCTCCAGACCGGCGAGGTGAGCGACCTCGTCGAGACCGATGACGCGGTCTACCTGGTCGCTCCTTTCGAGCGGACCGAGGCGCATCTCCCGCCGCTGGAAGACGTGCGGGACCGCGTGACCGCCGACGCGCGTCGGGAACGGGCCGAGGCCGCCGCCCGGACGCGTGCGGAGGCCCTGCTGGCGCGCGCCAAGGAGACGGGGCTCGAGAAGGCCGCCGAGGAGGCAGGACTCAAGGCGGAGGAGACCGGGTACTTCGAGCGGCAGACGGCGACGCTCGCGGGTCTGCCGCCGATGCCGGAGCTTCGTACCGATTCGCTGGCGCTGTCCGCCGACGTCCCGCTCGCGCCGAAGGTGTACGCCGCGGGCGGCGACGCGGTCGTCGCGGCACTCCGCGACCGCAAGCCCGCCGACATGAGCGGGCTCGCCACCGCCAAGGAAGCCCTCCACGACCGCCTGCTCCAGCAGAAGCGGCAGACGATCGTGCGCGGGTACGTCGACTTCCTGAAGGAGAGCGCGCTGCGCGCGGGAAGGCTCGACGTGCGCACCGACGTCAAGGGCTGAGGGCCGCGCGGCCCGCGGTCCGGACCGGATGGTCGACGCCTTCAGCCTGCCAGGCTCGCGGCCCCTCGGCTGCCTCCTCGTGCACGGCTTCACGGGGACACCCGAGGAGATGCGTCCGCTCGGCGAGGCCCTCGCCGCGCGCGGCTTCCCGGTGCACGCCGTGCGCCTCGCCGGACACGGCACCGACGTGGCCGATCTCGTGCGCACCCGCTGGACCGACTGGTTCGCTTCGGTCGAAGCTGGAATGGCCCGGCTGCGCGCGTCGACCGAGCGGCTCGCCGTCGCGGGCATGTCGCTCGGTAGCTTGCTCGCGCTCCACCTCGCGGCCACGCGCCCGGACGACGTGGCTGCCCTCGTGCTGTGCGGCACCCCGCTCCGCCTGCGCGACCGGCGGGTGCGTCTCGCGCCGCTCCTCTCGCGCGTGCTGCCCACCCGGCTCACCATGCTCCCAAAGCGGAACGGCCCCGACGTCGCGGATCCGGCGATGCGCGCCGCGAGCCGGAGCTATCGTATGACGCCGCTCGCCGGGGTGACGGAGCTCCTACGGCTCCAGGTGGTCGTGCGACCGGAACTCTCGCGCATCACGCAGCCCGCGCTTCTGCTCCACGGGCGCCAGGACCACAGCGTCCCGTTCACCAACCTCGAGCTGTTGCGGCATGGCCTCGGCTCGCCGTGGATCGAGACGCATGTGCTCGAGCGTAGCTGGCACGTGATCACGATGGACCTCGAGCGCGACGAGGTGGGACGCCTGGCCGCGGACTTCCTCGAGCGGGTCGAGACGGCGCGGGCGGGGGCCCGCCCCCAGGCGTGAAGGAACGCCGCCCGGGTCAGCTGCTCGCGGCGCGCTCGGCCGCGTGCTCCGCGGCACGAACCGGCTCGGCCTGGCGCAGGTAGTCGATCGAGAAGTCGAGCCGCGGGAACGCCCGCGGGAGGCGCATCAGGTTCCACACGAAGACGCCGACCGCCATCCGGTCGAGCCAGGACGAGGTCGGCCAGCCGAAGTGGACGTGCACCTCGCGGCCGTCGAGCTCCTCCTGCAGGAGCTGGAGGATCGCCTGGATGCTCCGGTAGAGGCTGCCGCCGTAGATGGGGAAGCGGTAGTGATTCGGCGCCACCCGGTCCGGCAGCGGCCGCCGGGGCGAGAAGAACGTGATGTACACCGTGCCGGGGGCCGTCTCCGCGGCCTCGACCTCGCCCGGACGCCGGAAGTAGACGTGCAGCGGGCCGTCCACCTCGCCGAGCGCGAGCAGCATCTCCATCGGATAGTCGCTGCGGCGCACCTGCGCGACCTCGGGCCCGTAGCGGCGCGAGAACGGGATGCCCGCGACGAGCAGCACCGTGACCACGGCGGCCCAGAGCCCGGTGCCGTAGGGCTTGTGCAGGGCGAGGTAGATGAAGCACGCCACCAGGATCAGCTCGAGGAGCAGCGTGCCGGTGCGCGAGGTGTGGTACTCGCGGATCTCCTTGGTGCCCTGGAAGTAGCGGTAGATGAGCAGGCAGCCGACGTTGATGCAGAAGCTCGCGAGGAGGCCGACGGCGTACATCTCCGCCAGGATCGCCTGCGACCCCTGGGTCAAGAAGATGATGCTCGTGTACATGAGGCCGTTGAGCACGTGGATGCGGTAGAGCGACTCGCGACGGTTGGTGAGGATGAGCCAGTCGAAGCGGTAGCGGTGGGCCACGCGCTCGAGGAGCTCGCTCGAGGCCACGTACGCCGTGTTGACGGCCATGATCAGGATGACGCTGCCGAAGAGGCCGACCACGACGCCGAAGGGCACGTTCCCCACCACCGTCGCCCAGTACGTGATGAGGTCTCCCTCGTGCTGCGCGAGGTCGATCGGCGCCGAAAGCGCCAGCGCCGAGACCACCGGGGTGACGATGCCGACGGT
>VBLD01000024.1:1991-8469 GCA_005879205.1 Deltaproteobacteria bacterium | reverse complement strand
GCACAAGCGCCGCCCAACCGGAAGGAGAGACCATGGACCGCAGAATCGAAGACATGACCCGTGCGGGCAGTGAATTCGCCGCCGACTACGTGGGCGACGTCCTCACCGCGGCCGGCAGGCTGCTGGACACCCTCATGAACAACGTCGCGAAGCTCACCCGCGGCGTCATCGAGGACGCGGGCAAGGTCGTGGCCGCAGCGTGCGACGCGTTCACGCCCGAAGACGCCCGCTAGGAAGCGCAGGCGATCCGGCATGGAGCTCCATTCCGTGACTCTCCACGGCCACCGGGTGGGGCTCTGCCTTGGCGGCGAGGGGCCCGTCCTCCTGCTCGTCCATGGGATGGCGAGCAGCTCGGCGGCGTGGACGCCGGCCGGCTCTCTCTTGGCCGGCCGGTTCACGATCGTCGCTCCGGATCTTCTCGGCCACGGGCAATCGGCGAAGCCGGCCGGCGATTACTCGCTCGGTGCGCACGCGACGCTCCTCCGGGACCTCCTGCTGGTGCTCGGCTACCAGCAGGCGACCGTCGTCGGCCACTCGTTCGGCGGCGGCGTCGCGATGCAGTTCGCCTACCAGTTCCCGGAGCTGTGCGAGCGCCTCGTGCTGGTCGGCAGCGGCGGCCTCGGACGCGAGGTCAACCTCCTGCTGCGGGCGCTGGCGCTTCCCGGCGCCGGACACGTCCTCCGGCTCTTCTGTCGAGCGTCGCTGGACGATGCCGCCCGTACCCTCGTGGGGTGGGCTCGTCGAGTCGGCCTCGGCCCGACTCCGGCCGGCGAGGAGATCGGCCGGGGCTACAGCTCGCTGATCGACGCCCACAGCCGTGCGGCGTTCCTCCGCACGCTTCGCGCCGTCGTCGGCTTCGACGGGCAGCGAGTCAGCGCCAACGACCGGCTGCAACTCGCCGCCGACCTCCCGACGCTCATCGTGTGGGGCGCGCACGACCCCATCATCCCGGTGGACCATGCCCGTCGTGCCCACGCCGCGATCGCGGGGAGCCGGCTCGAGGTCTTCGAGGACGTCGGACACTTTCCCCACTGTGAGGCGCCAGAGCGCTTCGCCAGGACGGTCACGGACTTCGTCTCCTCGACGGAGCCCGCGCGCCTCTCGCAGCAGCAGCTGCGTGAGCGCCTTCAGGCACTGCCGTCGTAGCCGCGCTTCTGGACACCACGGGCAGCCTGCCGCTATCTGCCGCCAGGGAGGAATGCCATGCCCGACGTCACGTGGGATTTCACCGGCAAGGTCGCCCTTGCCAGCGGCGGCGCTTCGGGAATCGGCCGCGCTGCGGCGACGGCCTGGCTCGCGGCGGGCGCGCGCGTCGCCATCCTCGACCAGAGTGCCGAGCGACTCGAGGAGACCGCAGCAGCCCTCGGCGGGGAGCGGCTCCTCACGGTCTGCGGCGACGTGACCGAGGTGGCCGACTGCGAGCGGGCGGTGGACGAGACGCTACGTCGCTTCGGCCGCCTCGACGTCCTGCTGAACGCGGCCGGCATCGGCGGGATCGGGCGCGTCTGGGAGCTCGATCCGCTCGTGTGGGACCGCGTCCTCGCCGTGAACCTGCGCGGCACCTTCCTGCTCACCCGGGCGGCGACGCGCTGGATGGTCGAGCACCGGGAGCCCGGGCGTGTCGTCAACATCGCGTCCACCAATGCCAGCGTGCCGACCACCGGCCATTCCCCGTACTGTGCGTCCAAGGCGGGGGTGGTCGCCTTCACGCAGGTGGCGGCCCTCGAGCTCGCCCCGCGGCGGGTGACCGTGAACGCGATCGCCCCGGGGCCCGTCGACACGAACCTCACCGCGCCGCTCTTTGCGATGGCTGGCGCTCGCGACGCCTTTCTCCGCCACATCCCGGTCGGAAGGATCGGACGGGCGGAGGACATCGCGCAGATGATCCTCTTCCTCTCATCCGCGGCGGCGGAGTGGGTGACGGGCCAGTGCTTCTACGTCGACGGCGGACAGTCGCTGGTGGCGCTGCCGCCCTACATCGATCTCGTGGAGCAGCTGCTCGGCGTGGCACCAGCTGGCGCACCGATCTGCTGAACGAGCACTGGAACGGGCAGATCCCGACCTTCGCCCAGGTGCGCGGCCTGTTCACCAAGCCGGGCGGGACACCGCACGTCTGGAAGTACGTCGAGCTCGTGAGCGGCGAGAAGGAGCTCTACAACCTCGACCGCGATCCGTTCGAGCTCACGAACGTCGCCGGCAACACGTCGAACGCCGCCCTGGTCGGCACCATGGCCGCCCGGCTGCGCGAGCTCGACCCGGGCTGGACCGGGACCGCGCCGTCGTCGTCCGCCTTCGCGCCGGACTACGCGAACGACGACGCGTTCGAGTAGGACGCCGACCCGGCGGGAGCGTCAGGGACGCCCGGCGCCGGGGACGTCGACCCGTACCGTCTCGATCCGCGCGCTCCGCTTGGCGCGCGCCTCTTCGCGCCGGATGGCCTCGGCCGTGAGGACGAAGAGCGTTCGCCGGTCGGGGCCGCCCAGCATGCACGCGATCGTGTGCCGTCCGGTCGGGATGCGATCCGTGACCTCGCCGCCCTCGCAAACCCGCACTACCTCGTTCGACAGCGGCGACGCCACCCAGACCGCGCCGGCGGCGTCGAGACAGATGCCGTCGGGAAAGACCGGATCCGTCGACGCCCAGAGACGGCGGTTCGAGAGGCGGCCGTCGGCCGGAGCGACGTCGAACGCCGTCAGGC
Source organism: Deltaproteobacteria bacterium (assembly GCA_005879205.1). Classification (GTDB taxonomy): domain Bacteria; phylum Desulfobacterota; class Binatia; order DP-6; family DP-6; genus DP-3. The sequence goes on along the minus strand of VBLD01000024.1, from coordinate 5,771 downwards.
AGCGCGCGAAGGTCTCGGCGACGATGAGCGTCCCGCCGTCGGGCGTGAGGACCGTGCCGTTCGGGAACGAGAGATCGTCGGCGGCGCGCACGACGCGACCGTCGGGATGGACGAGCGCCAGCGCCGTCTTCCGCTCCGGCGCCCCGCTCTCGTAGTCCCAGCCGAAGTTGCCGACGTAGGCGCGGCCCTGCGCGTCGACCACCATGTCGTTCGAGTGGAAGGTGGCGATGCCCGAGAGGTCGGCGTGCACGGCGGCTCCGCCCGCATCGACGCGGAGGAGCTTCCGGTCGGTCATCGAGACGACGAGCAGGCGCCCGTCGGGGAGCCAGCCGAGCCCCGAAGGCTGCGTCGGCACGTCGAGGATGCGCTCGACGCGCCCGTCGAGAGCGACCGCGAGCACGTGGTCGTCGTGCATGTCGGAGGCGAAGAGCCGGCCGTCGTGCCAGCGCGGTCCCTCGAGGAAGACGAAGCCGTCGGCGAGGATCGAGGTGACGAGGGGCATCGAGGCGCTCCTCAGTCCGAACAGCCGATTCTGATCGGACCCGTCCGCACGCAGCCGAGCGCAGGCGCGCTCGCACAGCGCCCGGCCGCGCCCGCGCCCTCGTGACCGAGCACGACGGTCACGTGCAGCGGGGCGAGCAGGTCGGGTGCCGCCGTGTCGCGGAAGCGCGCGCGGATGGAAACCTCGCCCGCGGCCGCCCGCCGCGTGCTCACGCGCAGCAACTGCAGGCCCCGTGCGGATCCGGCGGCGCAGGCGGGCGGCAGGGCGTTCGACTGGTTGTGATACGTGAACGTCGCTCCGCGCCGCACCCATCCGTCCCGGGGGCCGCATCCACTGCCCGGGCTGCCCGCCGGCACGGCCCGAGCGCCCGTCAGGTCGACGAGCACGATGGCCGGCGACGCCGAATCCTCGATCCGCAGCTGAGCGCCGTCCTGCGCGGGATCGTAGCCGGTGGCCACCGAAGGGGGGAGGGCGAGCTTGCCGCGCGCGATGAGCGTGTGGTGGAGCCGGTTGAACACCACCCGGGTGCCCCGGAGCCCGGTGCCACCCGCGCACAACGGCGGCGGTGGCGGAGGATCGGCCAGAGGGTCGGAGCCGAGCAGGAAGACCGCGGTCGAGGTTCCCGTGAAGAAGCTGACCGGAGTGAACGGCGGAAGGAACGTCGCGCCTCCGTCCACGCTCAGACTCACGGTGACGGCGTTCGTGGCGTCGTCGAACGCGATCCGCAGGACGATCTGCCCGGTGATCGTCGCCGGGTCGATCGACACGCTCTCGAGGTCGAGCGGCTGAAAGGCGCCACCGATGTAGCGGACGCCGAAGCGCGTCGCGCTGTACGCAGCGGGCTGCCCCGCCGGCGTGGGGTTCGAGATCGCCACGCCTACGACCTCGTACGCGCCAAGCGGGTTCGTGGGGTCGACGTACCCGAACAGGGAGAAGTGATTGAAGTCGCCGTACCCGAGCACGGTGGAGTCCCACGCGGCGGTCGCCGTGAAGCTTCCCCGCCCGTCGGAGAGGACGTACGAGTAGTAGACCTCGCTCAGGTCGAGCGGGAGCCCCGGAACCGCGCCGAATCCGTCCGGGACGTGGGTACCGGGACTGGTCAGGTGCAGGAACCCGTCGTGCTCGGAGGCCGTGCCGTAGACGACGGACCACGGCGGCAGAACGCCGTCGCTGAAGTCGTCGACCCGGTCCGGTACCCCGTCCAGCGGCCCGAAGACGTTGCCGTCGACCGCGAACCGGTCGACCCGGAAATCGAATACGGCGGCCGACGCCCACGTGCTCCCGAGCCAGGTCGCGAGCGCGACACCAGCCAGCGTGACGACCCAGCGGCGCGCTGGCCGAGAAACGCATCGAGTGCGCGTGATCATGCCGGCACTTAGCCTACGCGCGCGGCCGATGTCCAGAAGAAAGGCTGCCTCCCGCTACGCGCGTTGGGCCGGGCCGGTCCACGACGTGAGCGTCGACACCATCGCCACCAGCTCGGCCGGCTCGACCGGCTTCGCCATGTGCATCTGGAACCCGGCCGAGAGGGCGCGCACGCGGTCCTCGCTGCGCGCGTACGCGGTCAGCGCGAGCGCCGGCGTCTGCCCGCCCTGGTCGCGCGACAGGGCTCGCACCTTGGCGATCAACGAGTAGCCGTCCTCGCCGGGCATGCCGATGTCGGAGACCAGGGCGTCCGGCCGCCAGTCGCCGAGCACCTCGAGGGCGGATGCCGCTCCGTCCGCGGTGCGGACCTCGGCCCCGCACTCCTTGAGCACCATCCAGAGCGTATCGAGCGTGTCCCGGTCGTCGTCGACGACCAGCACGCGCACGCCGTTGAGGACCGTCGACGGCGCGAAGGGAACGGCCGCGCCCGCCGCCGGGTGCACGCGGTCCTCGCGCGGCGCCGTGCGGACGGCCGCCGTCGGCAGCTCGACGGTGAAGGTCGCGCCCCGACCATCGCCGTCGCTGTCGACGCGAACCGAGCCGCCGTGCAGCTCGACGATGTGACGGACGATCGCCAGACCGAGCCCGAGTCCGCCGTGGGCCCGGGTCGTCGCGCTCTCCGCCTGCCGGAACCGGTCGAAGACGTGCGGCAGGAAGGCGGCCTTGATCCCCTGACCGGTGTCGCTCACGGCGATCTCGACGTGCGAGTTGACGCGCTGGAGGCAGAGCTGGACGCGCCCGTTCCTCGGGGTGAACTTGACGGCGTTCGAGAGCAGGTTCCAGAAGACCTGTTGGAGACGCTGCGGATCGCCGGAGACGACGATCGCGCCGGGGTCGATCACCATCTGGTTGCGGATGCCCTTGGCCTCGGCGGCGGGTCGCGCGGACTCGACGGCGGCCTCGACCAGCGACCGGAGCTCGACCTGCTGCACGTCGAGGCGCACCTTGCCCGTGATGATCCGCGAGACGTCGAGGAGGTCGTCGACCAGCCGGGCCTGGGAGTGCGCGTTGCGGTCGATCGCGTCGAGCGCCCGTGCGGTGGCGGCCGTGTCGAGGGACCCGGCGCGAAGCATGCGGATCCAGGCGAGGATCGGCGTGAGCGGCGTCCGCAGCTCGTGGGAGACGACCGCGAGGAACTCGTCCTTCGTACGGTTCGCGGCCTCCGCCTCGTCGCGCGCGCCTTCGAGGGCCGTGTCGCGCGCCTGGATCTGCGTCAGCATCTCGTTGAAGGTGCGCACCAGGAGCCCGAGCTCGTCGCCGCCGGTGGGTGTCGCGCGGATCGCGTAGTTCTTCTCCTCGGTCACCACGCGCGCCCGGTCGACCAGGTGCAGGATCGGATCCGAGATCGCCCGCTGCAGGCGCGACGAGAGCAGGACGCCCGCGACGATCGCGATCGCGAAGGCGAGTGCAACGATCTCGACGTAGCTCTTGAGCCGCGCGTCGCGCTCCCCGAGGTCGGACAGGATCCGAACGCTTCCCACCCGTTCGCGGTCCAGCACCACGTCCTCGGCGACGACGAGGCCGCCGGCGGCGAAGCGATACCAGGGACCGTGCTCCGCCGGCGCGTCGCCGATCGCCGGGTCCTCGCGACCGTCGCTGCGGAGGTAGGTGGCGAAGCGCGTGCCCGTCGCGGTGAAGATGGCGGCGGCCATGACGTGGGGCTCGGCGCGCAGGGCGGCCAGCGTCTTGGCCGCCGCCTCGCGGTCGTCGAAGAGCAGCGCGGAGGCCGCGTTGTAGCCGACGAGATGCGCCTCGGTGGAGAGCTTCCGCACCATCGCCTGCCGGAACGTGACGAGCTCGTAGGTGAGCAGGGCACCGGTCGCCAGGAGGAGGACGACGACGCTCAGAAGGAC
>VBLD01000024.1:0-1948 GCA_005879205.1 Deltaproteobacteria bacterium | reverse complement strand
CTGATGCGGAGGCCGGCGCGTTGCGCGGCCTCCGCGTTGATCTCGAAGCGCACCTTGTTCTCCTCGATGTGGAAGGTGATCATGCCGCCCTCGCGGGCGAAGTCCTCGGTCTCGCCGACCGTCAGGGTGCTCGCGCCGGCGAGGCCGGCGAGCAGGCGCGGAAGCTGTCGTACCTGCGAGCGGGAGATGAAGGCCATGTGACACTGTCCGAGCTCCGGCGCGCTGTCCGGATGCGCGATCTCGATCGGACGGTTCTGGACCGTCTTGCCGGCGACGGTCTCGGTGAGCAGCGGGCCGAACGGGTCGTCGCCGACGAGACAGATACGGAACGCGTGCGCGTTGCGCTCGGAGCCGGGGGGCCACTCGACGAACTTCGCGAAGTTGTAGAGGAACGCGGCCTTCACCTCGTACTCGGGCGCGTGGACCTCCGCCGCGGCCGCGACCGCGGCGCGGAGCACGAGGAGGATCGCGGCCCGGCGCAGGCCGCACCGGAAGCCGCCGTACACGCCGCGCTGGACCTCGGTGCCGCCGGCGAACTCGCGATGGTGGTCGTGGGCGAGATTCTGGCCCACCACCGAGAGCTCGAGCGACCGCCCGAAGCGACGGGCGACGCGGACGTCGGCGTCGACGTAGCTGCCGACCTGCTGCGTCGGAAGGTTGTCCACGTAGCGCACCACGGTGTCGAGCTCGAAGTGCGCGGGCAGGTTCATGAGGGAGCGCGCGGTCAGCTGATTGTGGGGGCTGGCTCCCGCCGCGGCGTCGGAGAACCGGTCGGCGCTGTCGGGGTCGTGGCGAAGGCGGATGTCGAGATACGTGTAGGCCGCGTTCAGCCGCCACCAGTCTGTCACGGCGGCATCCGCCGCGAGCTCGACGCCGTAGCTCTCGCCGTGCAGCCGGTTGTGGATGACGAACGGGAGTACCAGGTGCGGGACCCCCGGGGCCGGCTCCGGGAACGGCCGACCCGGCTCGATGCTCAGCAGGTCGTCGTAGCGATTGTAGAACGACACGAGGTCGACGAAGAGGCGCGCGAGCGGACGCACGCGATAGCCCACCTCGTAGTCGACGACCTTCTCCGAGACGAAGTTCTCGTTGCCGACCAGGCGCGGGAACACGGGCGGCGACCCGCCGCCCGGGACGGTCACCTCGGCCAGGTCGTGCTCGATGCGTGATGGCGTGCGAACGGCCCGCGCGGCGGCGCCCCACACGGTGTGCTCCGCGCTCGGGGTCCAGAGAATCCGGCCGCTCGGCTGGACCTCGAAGCCGCTGAAGTCGTTGTGCTCGAACTTGGATCCCACGGTGACCCGGAAGCGGTTCGGGACGAGCGTGAATTCGTCCTGCACGAAGGCGCTGAAGAGGTTGAGATCCCGGTCGGCCGGATCGAACCGGACGCCCGAAATGCCCTCGGTCCGATCGCTGTCGAGACGGTAGCCGAGGCCCCAGATGACTTCCTGCCACGAGGTCAGCCGGTATCGGTGCTGGAAATCGAGGTCGCCGGTGTTCTTGACCTCGAGGAAGCTCGGGTCGCGGCGGTACGTATGGTCATAGTACGCCTGGAGCGCGAGGTCCGAGCGCGGGCCGAAGCTGCGCGTCCAGCGGCTGAGAAGGTTGGCGCCCGAGAGGTCGGAGTCCTCGGTCAGGACGGTCCGGAAGGGGGGCCGGAAGATCGCCACCGGGGTCCGCTGCCCGCTCTGCCCCGCATAGACGTCTCCCTGAACGCTGAGCGCATCGCGCGGGCTCGCGTCCCAGTCCGTCCGGAATCCGCTCTGCCCCGTCCGCCAGGCGTCGTACTCGGGGCCGCTCGGATTGAAGCCGGCGTCACGGTCGAACCCCTTGCCGTAGCCCCGATAGTAGAGGTTCTCGCCGATGCGCCCCCCGTAGCGGATGTCGCCGAAGGCGCGCTCCTCGGTGCCGCCGCCTCCGGTCGCGAAGCCGCCCTGCGTCTGTCGCG
>VBLD01000023.1:6414-13298 GCA_005879205.1 Deltaproteobacteria bacterium | reverse complement strand
CCGACTCGCTGGTCCGGCTCTCGATCGGGCTCGAGCACGTCGACGACCTGTGGAACGACCTGGAGTGCGGCCTCGACGCCGCACGGCGCGCGTGAGCGACCCGGCGCGCAGCGGCGTCCTGGCGCTGATCGGCCACACGCCGCTCGTCCGCCTCGAATCGCTCGACACCGGGCCCTGCGAGCTGTTCGTCAAGCTCGAGAGCCAGAACCCGGGCGGCTCGATCAAGGACCGGATCGGCCTGGCCATGATCGAGGCCGCCGAGCAGAGCGGCACGATCCGCCCCGGCGCGACGCTCGTCGAGGCGACGGCGGGGAACACCGGGCTCGCCCTCGCGCTCGTCGCGCGGCGCAAGGGCTACCGGCTGATCCTCGTCATCCCCGACAAGATGAGCCAGGAGAAGGTCTTCCACCTGCGCGCGCTCGGAGCGGACGTGCGCATGACCCGCTCCGACGTCCCCAAGGGGCACCCCGAGTACTACCAGGACATGGCGGAGCGGATCGCGGCCGAGACCGGCGGCTGGTACGTCGACCAGTTCGGCAACCCCGCCAATCCCCGGGCGCACGAGACCACCACGGGGCCCGAGATCTGGGAGCAGATGGGGGGCCGGCTCGACGCGGTGGTGTGCGGGGTGGGCTCGGGCGGCACGATCACGGGGCTCAGCCGCTACTTCGCGCGCGTCGCGCCCCACGTGGAGATGGTCCTCGCGGACCCGGCCGGATCCGTCCTGGCGGGTTACGTCGCGACCGGCAAGGTCGGCCACGCCGGCTCCTGGCTGGTGGAGGGGATCGGCGAGGACTTCGTGCCCCCCATCTGCGACCTCTCGCGCGTCCGGCACACGTTCACGATCGCGGACGAGGAGAGCTTCCTCACCGCCCGCGCGCTGCTGCGCGACGAGGGCATCCTGGCGGGCTCGTCGTCGGGGACGCTCGTCGCCGCCGCGCTTCGCTACTGCCGCGCGCAGCCGTCGCCCCGGCGCGTCGTCACCTTCGTCTGCGACACCGGCAGCAAGTATCTCTCCAAGATGTTCAACGACTTCTGGATGCGGGATCAGGGCTTCCTGCGCGGCGCGCGGCAAGGGGACCTGCGCGACCTCGTCGCGCGCAGCCACGAGAAGGGCGCCGTGGTGACGGTCGCGCCCGGCGACGGGCTCCTCGTCGCCTACTCGCGGATGAAGCTCTACGACCTCTCGCAGCTGCCGGTGCTCGAGGACGAGCGGATCGTCGGCATGCTGGACGAATCCGACGTGCTGCTGGCCGTCAGTCGCGACGAGGCGGCGTTCGGGCGGCCGGTGCGCGACTTCATGACGAGCCGCCTCACCACCGTGCCGCCCGATGCCTCGCTCGAGTCGCTGCTGCCGATCTTCGACCGCGGCCTGGTGGCGATCGTGTGCGACGGGGAGCGGTTCGTCGGCCTGATCACCCGCCTCGACGTCGTCAACTTCCTGCGCCGCCAGATGCGCTGACCCCACTCTTGCCAGCCGTCCGCTGCTCGCTCACGATGGCACGATGAAGGGACTCGTCGTCTGCCTGATCGCCGCTCTCCTGCGGCTCATGGCGGGGGATGGCACGTGCGCGGACATGAAGACCAGTCACTTTCGGGTGGTTTCGACCGCCAAGACGCCCTCGCCCGAGGCAATCGCCTCGGACCTGGAGCCGACCTGGCGCACCTTCGAGGAGCTGTTCGGCGTCGACCCCCCCGCGGTCGAGGTCGTGATCAGCGTCACCGCCGGCGGCGGCTCCTCGGCGGACGCCGGGACGGAGAGCGCGGCGGGCGGTGCCTCGCATCGGATCGCCTGGACGATCGCCGAGGGGGAACCGCTCGACGGCCAGCGCTTCAGCGACCTCTCGCACGAGATCGCCCACATCTATTTCCTCGAGTACATGCATGAGGGCGGGCTTCACCAGCCGAACGCCTGGCTGCACGAAGCCGTCGCCTGCCATCACGAGAAGGAGCCGTCGCGCCGGAACCGGGCCCAGTGGATCCGCGACCGCCTGGGTGAACGCATCCCGCTGGCGACGCTCTTCACCATGCGAAACCCGGTCAAGGAGAGCCCGATGGTCGAGCTGACCGTCCAGCTCCACGAGAAGCTCGCCCGCGGCGAGATCAGCGTCGACGAGCTCAATCGTCAGGTGTCGGCGTATGCGTCCTCGCATGCCGACGAGCTTTCCCGGCACGGCATCCAGAACATGACGTACTACGCGGAATCGGTCAGCCTGTTCGAGTTCCTGCTCGAGACCGAGGGCAAGGCCTTCATCCGCGAGATGTGCCGGGCCCTCGCACGAGGGACCTCGATGGACGCGATCGTGCGACAGCGGAAAGCGTATCCGAACGGCCCGTCGGAGCTCGAGGAGGCCTGGGCGAAGTGGGTCCGGACGCACGCCTGACCGACGTGCCAAGGCCAACGCCCATGCAAATTTGTACGCAACCCCGCTTACGCGGCGCGTAGTCCCGCACTTCCCTGATCACCGACCGTTACCGGATGGACGGCCGGGACGCCGCGACTCCCGCGAGAAGCGTGCCAGAGGGTTGGTATCGCCCTTGCTCCTTCCCCCCGGGGGCAAATCACGGGAGTGCTGGGGTGGACCATGTGGAGAAATCGCAAGGGCAACGGTCGCAGCAAACGAAACGGGCTCGGCGCCTTCCTCGACGAGGGCTCGGAGATCGAGGGCAGCTACACGTGCACCGGCACCGTGGTGCTCGACGCCAGGCTTCGCGGTGAGATCACGGCCAAGGACACGCTCATCATCGGGGAGCGCGCCGTCGTCGAGGCGACGGTGCGAGCGGCGGTCCTCGTGGTGCGGGGTCAGCTGGTCGGGAACGTGACGGCGAGCGAACGCGTCGAGATCAAGGGGAGCGCGCGCGTCACCGGGGACGTCGAGGCTCCGGTCGTCGTCATGGAGTCGGGCGCGGTGCTCGACGGCCAATGCCGGATGACGAAGGAAAAGCCCGCCGAGCCGGCGCTTTCCCTCGTCGTCCCGATGAAGGGATGAGGGATCCCTTCAGCCTCATCGTCGTTCACGGCGACGGCGCGCACGTCCTGCGGGTCAACCTGCCGCGCTGGATCGCCTACGCGACGCTTGGACTGATCGCCGCGGTGGCCAGTGCGACGATCGGCCTGTCGGGCGGGTACGTCGTCCTCCTGCGCGAGTCGGGCCGGCGGGCGGCGCTTCGCCAGCGCGTCGACGATCAGCGGGTGCTCGATTCGCTGGAGACACGGATCGCCGCCGTCCGGAGCGAGATCGCCACCTGGAGGACGCTGCACGACAAGATGTGGAAGGCGTCCGGTCTTGCGGCCGGCCCGGACCGGACGGCCATCGCGGCGGGCGGTGGCCCGCTGGCGGCCAGCGCGCCAGTCCCGGCCGGCGAACCGCTCGCCGAGGGAGAGCTCGACCTCCTTGCGACGAACGTCGCCGACGAGGGCCTACGGCTCCGGGAGCTGGAGCACACGATCGGCCGCATGGGCAAGGTCATGAGCGCCCTGCCGCTCACCTGGCCCGTCCACGGCCAGATCGATTCGGAGTACGGGATGCGCCGATCGCCCTGGAACCGGGCGAAGCGAGAGCATCACGACGGGCTCGACATCGGCAGCCCGCCCGGGACGCCGATCAAATCCCCGGCGCCGGGCACCGTCGTCGCCGCGAGCGCTCACGGGGGCTATGGCAAGAACGTCGTGCTGGATCACGGCAACGGCGTGAAGTCGCGCTATGCCCACCTGAAGAAGATCGACGTGAAGACGGGCCAGCGAGTCGCGAAGGGAGACGTGCTCGGACTCGTCGGGAGTACGGGTCGGAGCACCGGGCCTCACCTCCACTATGAGGTCCTGGTCGAGGACAAACCCGTCAACCCGCACGATTTCCTTCCGCAGCCCTGAGGTACACGCTCGCGGTCCGCTCCCCCGAGCGCAGCCATGCGTCGATCGCCAGCGGGCCGGGACTGACGAGAACGATCCGGACCGCTCAAATCCAGACGGCTTCGTCCGGTGTAGTAACCGGCGAGGCGGCGCGTGTGGCCTCCGTCTCGCTGTAGTACGCTCGCATGAACGGATACCGGCCGATGCCACCCAGCGCGCACGCCAGCGACGCCGAGCTGATGCACCAGGTCGCCGCCGGCTCGGAGGAAGCGCTCGGGCTCCTGCACCGCCGCTTCGCGCGGCTGGTCTTCGGCCTGGCCGTCCAGACCCTCGACCGGGCCGCGGCCGAAGACCTCGTCCAGGAGGTCTTCCTGGCGGTGTGGCGGAACGCGACGACCTTCGACCCGGAGCGGGGCTCGGTGCGGGCGTGGCTCCTGCAGATCGCGCACTTCCGCATGCTGAACGAGCTGCGCCGCCGGAGCCGGCAGCCCGCGATCGAGCCGGATCCCGAGGGCCACGTGCTCGCCAGCGTCCCCGCACGCGACCCCGGACCGGCCGAGGCGGCCGCGGAGGAGCATCGTCGCGCGGCCGTCCACTCGGCGGTCGACGAGCTACCGCCGCCGCAGCGCGAGGCGATCCGTCTCGCGTTTCTCGACGACCTCACGCACGACCAGGTGGCGGCCGAGCTCGGCCTGCCCCTCGGCACCGCGAAGACTCGCATCCGGGCGGGCCTGCAGAAGCTGCGCGACCGGCTCGGGCCGCAGTGGGCGGCGCTCGTCGCGCTCGGCCTGCTGGTCGCGCTCGGCGTCCGCTATCGGTCCGAGCACGCGACGCTCGAGCGCTACGACCGGGCGCTCTCCATGGTCACGGCGAGCGACAGCGTGAACCTCCGCCTCGGCCCGATGCCCGGCAGGCCCGAGGAGATGCACGCCCGCTATCGCGGCCGTCCCGGCGTCGGCACCGCGGTGATCACGTTCTCCAAGTTCCCGCCGGCGCCAGAGGGAAGAACGTACCAGGCATGGGCCCGGCACGGCGCCACCTGGACCTCGCTCGGCACCGTCCGACCCGACGGCGATGGAAGCGCCCGCCTGATCGCCGAGAGCCCCACGCTCGTCGCGCTGCCCGACGCGCTCGAGGTGACCGTGGAGCCGGGGAGCGGCAGCACGGGGCCGAGCGGGCCGGTCGTCGTCGCGTGGAGCCAGTGACGCTACGAGCAGGGCGCCTCAGCCCGGTTCCGGCGTATTTGCCGACGACCCGAAGCGCGCGAGTCCGAGTTCCTCGCGGACGTCGCCGCTCCCGGCGTACAGCATCGGGTCGAGCGGGATGCCGGTCGCGTCGGCGACGCGGTCGACGACGTTGAATGCCGCGATCAAGGCGCAGGCGTCCACGAACCCCTCGGAGCTGACGACGGTGCGCAGCGCGCGGCGTTCGCGGGCCAGCACCGCGTCGTCATTTCCCATGACCGCATCCGCGAAGGCGATCAGACGCGCTCCGTGCTCGACGCCGGCGTCGTCTTCCGCCTTCCCGATGACCGCGCGCAGGTCCGCCGCCTCGCCCGAAACCTGACTGCTCGCACGGAGCAGTGTCGCGTGCGCCGTCGTTCAGTAGAAGCACTCGTTGATCGCCGACACCCGCGCCGCCACGAGCTCCATCTGCGGCCGCGTGAGCGCGCGATGGACCGTGGGATCCGGGATCTGCTCCACCGGCACGTAGTGCGCCCCGGACGTCCGCCGCAGCGCGCGCACCTCGTCGGGCACGAGGCTGAGCGCACGCATGATGTTCGGAACGAATCCCCCGTTGTAGAGGTCCGCCTCCGGCCCGACGGCGTCCTCGGGCGCGATCATCGGCACCCAGGCCCCCTCGGGCTTCGCCCCGGCAGGCCGATGTCGCGACGGCGCGCCCGACCGGGGAGCGGGCAGCGGAAAGGGTGCGATCCCGAAGGCGCGCGCGAAGTAGTCGAGCCCCGCGAGCAGCGTCGAGACGCCGACGAGCTCGACATAGTGGCCGACGTCGACGCCCGCGATCACCCCGTCGAACCAGCTCCTCGAGAGCCTCGCCGGATCGGTCCGGATGCGGTGCACCACGTCGACGACGTTCTCGGGCAGCGTGTGCGGCCCGTCGTGTCGACCCGCCACCGCGCCCGGCGACAGGCTCGCCTTGCGCTCCCGACAGAGCGCGCACCCCGCCGCCCGGCGGGACTCCGACGCGATCGCGACACGCTCTTCGCCGCTCCACCAGGTCCCGGGAGCGGCGATGTGGTCGAGCAGGGAGTGCTGCGCCGCGACGAGGTCCTCTCGGACCTGCCCCCGTGCGCCCCCGTAGTCGATCTCGTCCGTGTCGCCTCCCGTGCGAGACTCCCGCATATACGGAACCGATGGCTCTGAGAAGACGCCCGTCGCGGCGGCGTTGCTTCGCTGCAAGACGCGGCGGCGCGCGACGCGGGAGCGCGTGGCGCGCCGCCGGGCCGCGAACGTCCGTCGATGGCGGGTTTCGCGAAGCGCTCTGGCAACGCGGCACGATCGAGACATGCGCAGTTGCACGGTCCGCACGACGGCGACGCGCATCCGGAGATCGCGGGAAAAGCTTTCGCGAGCAGCGAATTTCTCGCGCAATTCGATTGACGCTCTCGCCGCGACGGACATATAGCCAGCGCTGTGCGGCACGTCATCATTCACGCGATACGGGTCGCGCACGGACTGCCACGCGGAGAAGCGACATGAAGATCGTCTGCCGGACAGCGGTCGCCTCGGTCCTTCGACTCGCCGTCCCTCTGATCGTGGCGGCGCTCCCGCTCGCGGCCTCGGCACAACCGCGCGACCCCGAGCAGTACCAGCTGCTCCTGAACCACCAAGGGCGCGTCAAGAGCCTCGCGGTCATCAACGGCAACATCGCGGTCAATGCGCCGGGAGGATTCCTCAGCCTCGCCCACGACGTGACCGCGATGGACGGCCACGTGGTGGTGGCCGACACCTTGCAACTTCAGGTTCGCGCGCGTGCCGGGGACGTGTTCGCAAACACGCTGCTGAAGGGCCGG
>VBLD01000023.1:5874-6359 GCA_005879205.1 Deltaproteobacteria bacterium | reverse complement strand
ACTCATCTTCCCCGACCCCTTCGATCCGGCGAACTTTCCCTCCGACTTTCCGATCGGCTGCGGTGGCCCGGACAAGGCGGGCCTGATGCGCGAGACGTTCACCTTGCTGCCCGGCAGCTACGGTACCGTCTCGGTGGGGCCGCTCGGCACACTCGTCCTGCAGTCGGGGCACTATCAGTTCTGTTCGCTGGCTGCCGGGCACAACGGGATCATCACGGTCAACGCGCCGGCCACGATCGACGTCGCCGGCTCGCTCGTGATCGGCTCACTCTCCACCCTCCTGCCGGTCGGCAGCCCTGCCCTGGTGGAGATCAACGTGATGGGCCCCCTGGTGCGCTTCGGGAGCCGCTCGTTGTTCAACGCGCGACTGTTCGCCCCGCTGGCCAAGCTGCGAATCGGGGGTGAGGCGGTCGTCATGGGGCGCGTGGTCGGCGACACGCTGCAGACCGACGCCCGCACCAACCTCTTCCCGTGTGGGAACGGCA
>VBLD01000023.1:0-5638 GCA_005879205.1 Deltaproteobacteria bacterium | reverse complement strand
CCACCGTGGCCACGACCACCACCACCATCGCCACGACCACGACCACCGTGACTACCCCGACGACCATGCCGGAGACCCCGCCCACGACCACCACCGTGGCCACGACCACCACCACCGTCGCGACGACCACGACGACGGTGGCCACGACCACGACCTCCACGACGCTGCCAGCGCGGTGCGCCGTCGCCGCCACGGGCCCGTGCCTCATCACGGTCAGCTCGCGGCCGGGGACGTCGTTCTTCACCCTGAGCGCGGCGGTCGCCGCGGCCGCGGACGGCACCGCGAGCGCACCCACCCGGATTCACGTCAGCGGCCGCTGCGTCGGACCGCCCACGCTGATCTCCGGGCGGTCGAACCTCGTCATCGAGGGCGATCCGCCGCCGACCGCGTGCCCCGAGTTCGGGCCCGAGCCCACGACGCTCACGTCGAGCCTGAGCCCCGACGGCAGCACACCGCCGACCGGCAGCAATGGCGAGACGGTCAAGGTCCTCTCGTCGACCAATATCTCCCTCCGCTTCCTCAACCTGGTGGACGCGGATCCCGAGGACGCCGTCGACTACAAGAGTTCGACGGGCGGCGACATGACGTGCAACTGCTGCGCGCGAAACGAGGAATGCTTCGAGATCAGCGGTGGCAGCGGCGAGGTCGTGAAGCAGAACCTCGTCACCGACAACGGGCACGGGATCAACACCGGCCACGCGGCACGCAACGTGATGATCATGAACAACACGGTGATCAGCAACCGACGCCCGTTCGGAACCGACGTCGAGCAGGGCGACGGGATCACCGTCTTCGAAAGCAGCACCGCGATCACGGTCGTGGGCAACATCGTAAAGAACAACCTCGACGACGGCATCGACCTGGAGAACGCGAGCTCGAACACGGTGACCGACAACGTCGTCATGGGGAACGGCTTCACGGACGCCGGGGCGCCGACGTCGGGCGGGAGTGGCATCGTGCTGCAGAGCTCCAACAACAACCTGATCGACTGCAACACGATCAGCGGGAACGCCGACGGCCTGGTCGACCGAGCGCGAATCATCTCCGGCACCGGCAACACCGGAAGCAACGTGTCGGGCACCGCCTGCGTACGGTAACCCCGTCCTGGCGAGCGATCACCGCTCACATCCAGCGATAGCAACGCATCGCCGGGATTCCGGTCCGCAAGGCACCGCGCTACACGGGACGTGTGGACGCGGTTCGTATCCGCACCCGAGAGCCCGCGGCGTATCCGTGATCGCTTGCGCGATCTAGGACGTGAGCCCGGGAATGCCGACCTGCTGCACGCGCGCCGCGTTGTCCCCTTCCTCGTAGCGCGGCAGTCGTCCCTCCATCCGCCACAGGCGGTACGCGAGGGCGGCCGCCAGCACCCGGATCGGGTAGTCACGGGGCAGGTTCTGCAGGTACGGCTGGACGGTCACGAAGTCGCGGGCGCCGTACTGCTGCATGGCGGCGCGGAGGCCCCCGTTGCGCGGCCCGATGTTGTACGCGAGCAGGGCGAGAAAGAGGTCGCCCGACATCTCGTCGAGATACAGATGCAGCGTCGCGGCGGCCAGGAAGGCGTTGTGTCGCTGGTTCAGCGGATCGAGCTGCTCGACGTGCAGCCGCCGCCGCGTCCCCGCGACCGCCTCGGCGGGCGGCGCCGTGATCTGGAAGAGCCCGCGACCGCCGTCGGCGCTGTCGCGCGGGTAGAAGGCCGACTCCGCCGCTGCGACCCCCATGAGGACCTCCGCGTCGACGCCGAAGGCCGCCGCCGCCTCGTGCACCGTCGCCTCGTACACGCGCGCCCGCTCGAGGATGCGGAGCATCTGCGCAGCGTCGGTCCGCCGATAGGTCGCCCAGACCTGATGGGCGATCGAGGCGCGCTCGGCCTCCGCGCTGCCGCCCACCAGCGCCTGGAGGTCGCGCATCTCGCGCCGGAAGGCCGGGCGGCGGGAGACCACGAGGGCGGCCGCGAAGGCCGCCACCGCGACGACGGCGGGCGCGCGGGCGGTGTATGCCGCGAGGCGGCCTCGCAGCGCCAGCCAGCCACGGAGCAGCAAGGCGGCGGCGATACCGAGGGCGAGCACCGCCCCCGTGAACGGCAGGAGATGCGACCAGAGCCCCGTCCCGGCCAGCGCCCCGGCCAGCTCGCCGAGCAGCGCGATGGTCACACCGCCGCGATGAGCGCCAGCGCCTCGAGCGCACCGCGGCGCCATCGCGGCCAGACGAACCGCCGCGAACGCCGGCGCCGTCGCAGCCGTCCCGCCCCACCTCGCGCCGCCATCGGGCGATCCGCTACTGCCCACAGGGACCGCCGTCAAGGGCCGAGGCCGCATCGTGAGACGATTCGCGTACGGGGTGGTGACCTTCGTGACCGCGCTCGGCCTGCTCGCCGCCGTCGTGGTTCTGGCCGGCACCCAGCAGACGGTTGCCACCCTCGCCCGGCTGAACGTTTCGGAGCTCCTGGCCCTGGTGGGGACCGCGTTCGGCGTGACCCTCTTCTCGGCGCTCGCGTGGCAGGCGATCCTCGCGCAAGACGGGCATGCCGTGCCGTTCTGGCTGCTCTTCCGGCTCACCGTCGTCGCCTTCGCGGTCGGCTGGGCGATCCCATCCGGCTTCGTGGCGGGCATCCCGGCGGCGGCGTACTTCCTGCGGCGGCGGGGCGTACCGCTCGCCCGCGGGCTCGCCGCCTTCGCCATCGGCCGCTTCTTCGAGATCACCGGCTTCGCGCTCATCCTTCCGGCGATCCTCCTCGGCAGACTCGGCTCACACGCGGCCGTCCGCGGGCTCGCCCTGGGGACGCTCCTGGCGATGGGGTTCGTCTACCTCGACCTCGTCCGCGGCTGGCGCCTTGCGCGCCGTCTGCTCGTTCGACTCCGGCCCCTGCTGCCCGACTTCGGCCGCCGTTCGCTCGAGCCGGCCCTCGAGTTCTGCGGCGCGGTCGCCGGCTTCTTCCGTGCTCCCCTGACCCGCATCCTGCTCGTCGCCTGCTACGCGTTGCTCGCGGTCTCGGTCGCTTTCCTGCGCTCGCTGCTGAGCGCGATGTTCCTCGGCCTCGACCTCACCCTGCCCGAGCTCGTCGTCATGTTCATCGCGACGGTCTTCCTGTTCTCGGTCCCCCTCCTGCCCGGCGCCATCGGCGTGTACGAAGGCGGCATCGCGGGCGCCTTCGAGCTCCTCGGGACGGCGTCGCCTATGCGATGACCATCCACGCCGCCGAGCTCGTCGTCGTCGCGGTCGGTTTTCTCTTCCTCGGCCATCTCGGGATCGGCCTGGCCGGCCCTCGGAAGCCCGCCGCCGCGCGCGGTCCGCGCGTGCGGCGTGTCCATCGGCCCGCGTGAGCCGCCGGGCCGGCTCGCAGCGACGGCGTCTTGCGGGCCGCATCCGCCGCGGGGGCGCATTCGAAGTCCTTTCACCAGCCATCGCGCCCAATAGTGTAAGAAAGCATGGGGCTTGACATAAGCAATGGTTCTGTCTATTGTTCGCCTGATGGAAGCGGGGATCGTTCCGGCCGAGGTGCTCGTCCCACCGGAGGCCTGCAGCCGCGGCTTCCGTCGTGACGATGCCGCCCTCGTGATCGACGGCTACCTCCGCCGCCTCGCGGCGCAGGAGGCGTGCTGCCGAGTGGTGCTCGGACGATTGGCGCGCGCGTTCCTTCGAGGCCGCGGCCAGCATTTGCTCGGCTTCGCCCGGCTCGGGGACTACGCCCGCGAGACCGATATGCTGCCCGCTGAGCGCAGATGCCGGGCCCGGCTACGGCGTCAGCCGCGGCGGCGCGTCACGAGCTGGACCACGGCCGGAAACGCCACCGGCCGGTCGGGAACCGAACCCCTCACGCGTCTCACGGCGCGACGCCGGGGTGGCGCGCGAGCCAGTCGGCGACCGCATTGTCCCACACCGCCCGGTCCGTGGTCACGGTGAAGCAGCTCGGCAGCGTCGCCGGGAAGCTTCCGGCCCCGAGCCAGACCATGACGTTGTTGGCGCAATCCTGGAGCTGCTGCGGCGGGATGCCCATGCGGCTCTTGCCCGGCTGGCCCACACGTTCGGCCATGAACACGTTGTTGTAGAGGGCGAGCTTCGGCGACAGGCTCGTCGCCGGGTTGTCCCAGTTGTGCCACTTGAAGAAGCCGCCGTGCCCGAGACCGTCCGCGCTTCCGCCGCGCGGGCCGGGCATGGGCTGGAGGCGGACGAGCGAGTTCTGGATCGTCCAGAGATGGCTCGTGCCGTCGAATCCGCTGTCGATGATCGCTTGCGACGGACGCGCGCTGAAGGCGTCGTAGCAGCCGTCGAACAGCGAGTCGTCGACGAGCCCGCCGTTCAGGTGGTCGTTCTCGATGCAATCGTCGCGCCCGTAGCTCAGGTGCACGTTGCGGATCGTGAAATCGCCGCCCAGCTTGGGGCGAATGCCGTCGGTCACGTTGTCGATGCGGACCCCGTCGACGGTGAATTGCGCGTTGCCGAATACGACGCCGGCGTTGTTCATCGAATGCATGTCGTCCCAGCTGAGGCTCCGGTCGTACTGCCCGAGCACCGTGCCGCCGACGACGTGCGCGCCGACGGCCCCGTCCAGGTTGACGGGGTAGAGGTTCGACGGCGAAGCGAGGAAGGTGGCGGCGGTGGCGTCGATCTTCGTCTTCGCGGCGAGCGACTGGTTCGTGTAGGCCGTCGAGCGCGACCCCTGGAGCGTGATCAGGGGCGCCACGACGATGGTCGTCGCCGCGCTGGCGCTCTTCCCACCGCTGTCGGTGACCGACGCCGTGAGCACGTGCGTGCCCGGCTGGAGCGTGCCGCCGCCGAGCGTTCCGCCGCCGAGCGGTCCCTGGAGGCTCGACGTCCAGCCGATCAGCGGCGTCAGGTCCCCGTCCTCCGCGTCCGTGGCGCTCGCGGTCAGCGTCACCGACTCGTCGGGCGCGAACGTCGTCCCGCTCGACGGCACGGCGATCGTCAAGGTCGGCGCGGCGTCGACCACGATCGTGAGGGTCGCGCCCGCGCTCTTGCCGCCGCGATCGGTGACCGACGCCGTGATGGTGTGGGTCCCGGAGCGGAGCGTGCTCACCCCGAGCGGACTCCCCGTTCCGAGAGGGCCGTCGAGGCTCGACGTCCACACGATGGCGCCGTCGAGGTCGCCGTCCTCGGCGTCGGCGGCGGTGCCGGCGAGCGTGACCTCGACCCCCGGCTCGAACACCGATCCGTCGGCCGGCACGACGATCATCGCCGTGGGAGCAGCGTTCACGACGAGCGCGATCGTGGCCTCGGCCGTCTTCCCCCCGCTGTCGGTCGCGGTCGCCGTGATGGTGTGCGTGCCCGAGCGGAGCGCGACGGCGAGCATCGCACCCTCGCCGAGCGGGCCGTCGAGATTCGAGGTCCACGAGATGCCGTTCCCCAGGTCGCCGTCCTCCAGGTCCATGGCCGCCGCGGACAGCACGATCGCGTCGCCCGGGGCGAAGATCGATCCGCCGGCCGGGCCGTCGATCGCGACCGTCGGGGCGGCGTTCACCACCAGCGTGATCGCGTCCGTCGCGCTTCGTCCGCCTCGGTCCCGCACCGAGGCCGTGATCGTGTGGATGCCGGAGCGGAGCGTGACCCCGGTCAGCGTGGCGCCGGAGCCGAGCGGACCGTCGAGGCTCGACGTCCATGCCACCGCACTGCCGAGGTC
>VBLD01000022.1:7929-8534 GCA_005879205.1 Deltaproteobacteria bacterium | reverse complement strand
AGTGACGCGGCGGCCGTCGGCGGCTATGCTGCGCCGATGATGACGCTCCGCCTCGCCGAGGACCGCGGCCACACCCGGCTCGATTGGCTGGACAGCCGGCACAGCTTCTCCTTCGACAGCTATCACGATCCGCGCCACATGGGCTTCCGCGTCCTCCGGGTGATCAACGAGGATCGGGTCGCGTCCGGCAGCGGGTTCCCCACCCATTCGCACCGCGACATGGAAATCCTCACCTTCGTCCTCGAGGGCGCCCTCGAGCACAAGGACAGCCTCGGCACCGGCTCCGTCATCCGGCCGGGCGACGTGCAACGGATGACTGCCGGCAGCGGCATCTCGCACAGCGAGTTCAACCCGTCCCGCTCGGAGCCGGTGCACTTCCTCCAGGTGTGGATCCTGCCGGGGCCGCCGGGCCTCGCCCCGAGCTACGAGCAGCGCTCGTTCCCCGCCGCGGGGGTCCGTCTGGTGGCCTCGGAGGACGGCCGGGATGGCTCCATCACGGTTCATCAGGACACGGCCGTCTACCGAGCCGTGCTGGGGCCCGGGGAAGAGGTGGCGCACCCGATTGCGCCCGGCCGCTACGCCTGGATCCAGATGGCGCGTGGGAC
>VBLD01000022.1:0-7892 GCA_005879205.1 Deltaproteobacteria bacterium | reverse complement strand
GCTGCGCGGCGTCGAGAGCCTGGAGGCCCTGGTCTTCGACCTGCCGTGACCGGCGCTGCGACTAGAGCTTGTTGAACGCCGCGTTGACCCACGCCAAGGTCTCGGAGCCCCGGAAGCTGACCACCACGTCGCCGCCGCCGTCCCGCAGCTCGAATCGCCCGCCGTCGGCGTGCGTGTAGGCGAGCGCATAGACATTCCCGCCGATCGTGCAACGGAGCTCCACCGGGAGCTCGCTGGCCGGAGGCGGGATCCGAGCGGCGAGGGAGCCGCGGTCGTGGCGCAGGATCACCTCGACGAGCACGTGGCCCGCGACCTCGGGGAACGGCAACATGTGGTGCTCGGCCCACCGGACGACGGCCTCGAGGTAGCCACGGAACAGCTCGACGGAGTCGTCGCCCATCACGCGTCTCAGCTCGCGAGCTCGCTCGGGGTGGCGCTCAGGCTGACGGTCTGACCGTCGCGCACCACCCGCACCGTGAGCGGCTGTCCGATCACTTCCGCCACCATCAGACGTTGCAGGTCGCCGACGTCTTCTATCCGTTCGCCGGCGAGCTCGATGATCACGTCGCCCTGCCGGAGGCCGGCCGCCCCGGCGGGGCTGCCGTCCACCACCTGGACGACCTCCACGCCGGCACGCCGCCGCAGCGACTGCGTCAGCCGTGGCGGCAACGGCCGCTGCCCGCCGGCGATCCCGAGATAGGCACGGCGGAAGCGACCTTCCCGCATGAGCGTGGTGAGGATGCGTCCCGTCGTCCGGTTGATGGGCACGGCCAGGCCGAGCCCGATGCCGGCGACCGCCGTGTTGATGCCCACCACCCGCCCGCGGCTGTCGGCCAGGGCGCCGCCCGAGTTCCCCGGGTTGAGCGACGCGTCGGTCTGGATGACGTTCTCGACGATCCGGCTCGCCGAGCCCGTGCGCGTGGGTAGCGAGCGGCCGAGGGCGCTCACCACCCCGGCCGTCACCGAGCCCGCGAAGCCGAGCGGGTTGCCGATCGCCACCACGAGCTGACCGACGCGCAGCCGGTCGGCGTCGCCGAGCTCCGCGGGAGCGAGGTCCGAGGCCGTGACCCGGATGACCGCCAGATCGGAGAGCGGGTCGCTGCCGACCACCTGGAAGGGGAACTCCCGGCCATCGGCGAACGACGCCGTGCCGCCGTCGGTGCCCGTGACCATCTGATGGATCACGTGCGCGGACGTCAGCGCGGGCCCGCAGCCCTCCGCGTAGCCGGTGCACGACGCGCAGGCTGGTGACCGAGGGGGCGAGACGGTCGGCGACCGACGTCAAGATCGCCGAGTAGGCGTCGAGCGCCTCGGCCTCCATGGGCGCCGCCGGCGCGTCGTCGGCCACGACCGAGTCGTCGAAGATGTGCTCGATGAAGCGGAGTCCCTGCATGGTGCGATTCGATCCTTACCGTCCCCGGGCGGTTCAGTCGAGGGCCCGCGGCGTCCGCGCCAGACGCGCGGCATCGCGCGCGTCCGCCCGCTGTGCCATAGCCAAGGAGACATGAGCATCCGGTCCGTCAACCCCACCACCGGCGAGGTGCTGGAGACCTTCACCGAGATCGCCGCGAAGGAGCTGGACGGCATCGTCGAGGACGTCCACCGCGCCTTCCTCGACTGGCGGCGGCGGCCGGTCAAAGAGCGTGCGCAGGCGGTCGGAGCGGCGGCGCGTGTGCTCCGCGCGAAGAAGCAGGCTCATGCCCGCACGATGGCGCTCGAGATGGGGAAGCCGATCGTGCAAGGGGAGGGCGAGGTCGAGAAGTGCGCGTCGAGCTGCGAGTACTACGCCGAGCACGCCGAGGAATTTCTCGCCCGCCAGGCACGCCCGACCGATGCGCGCCGGAGCTACGTCCGCTTCGACCCCCTCGGGCCGGTGCTGGCCGTCATGCCCTGGAACTTTCCCTTCTGGCAGGTCTTCCGCTTCGCCGCGCCGGCGCTCGTCGCCGGCAACACGGGTATCCTGAAGCATGCCTCGAACGTGCCGCGGTGCGCGCTCGAGATCGAGCAGGTCTTCCGCGAGGCGGGACTGCCGGAGGGCGTCTTCCGTACCGTGCTCGTCGGGGCGGAAGCGGTCGGGGCGGTCATCGCCGATGCGCGCGTGCGCGGCGTCACGCTGACGGGCAGCGAGCGGGCCGGGAGTCGCGTCGCGGAGCAGGCCGGGCGCGAGCTCAAGAAGACCGTGCTCGAGCTCGGCGGGAGCGATCCGTTCGTTGTCCTGGAGGACGCCGACGTCGCGGTCGCCGCGCGCACCGCCGCCGAGGCACGGCTGATCAACAACGGCCAGAGCTGCATCGCCGCCAAGCGCTTCATCGTCGTGGAACCGGTGGCCGACCGGTTCGTCGAGCTCTTTCTGACCGAGATGCGGTCGCGACGGATGGGGGACCCGCTCAGTCCCGACACGCAGGTGGGCCCGCAGGCCCGCCACGACCTGCGCGACGACCTCCACCGCCAGGTCGAGGAGTCGGGGCGGCGCGGTGCGGAGGTGCTGCTCGGCGGGCGCATTCCGGCAGGGCCGGGCGCGTTCTATCCACCGACGGTGCTGATCGCAGTCCGCCCGGGGATGCCGGCGTTCGACGAGGAGACGTTCGGACCGGTCGCGGCCGTGATCCGCGCCCGGGACGAGGCGGAGGCCATCGCGCTCGCCAACCATTCGCCGTACGGCCTCGGGGCCTCGCTCTGGACGCGCGACGACGCCCGGGCGGAGCGACTCGCCGGCGAGATCGAGGCGGGCTCGGTCTTCGTCAACGGACAGGTTCGGTCGGATCCGCGGCTGCCGTTCGGCGGCGTGAAGCGGTCGGGCTACGGGCGGGAGCTCTCCGAGTACGGCCTCCGCGAGTTCGTCAACGTCAAGAGCGTCGCGATATTCTAGGGCGCCGTGGGCCCCGTGACGCTCGTCGTCCAGCCGGGCATCTCGCCGGCGGTAAGCGTCGGCGCGGATGCGGCCGCGCTCGCCGCCGGCGAGGCATCCCTGCGGGTCTACGAGCTCGCCGGCGACGTGCTCTCGCTCGGGCGCTACCACCTGCTCCCGTCGGCGCCCTCCGGCACGCGCGTCCTCCTGCACCGCCGCCACTCGGGCGGGCGCGCGACGGCGTTCGGCGACGGGTTCATCGGGCTCGCCCTCACGCTCCCGCACCGCTCGGCGCTGGTCTCGGCCGAGCCGCTGGCGCTCGCCCCGGCGCAGGTGATGAATCGCTGCGTGCGCGGCATCCTCGAGGCGCTGAAGGCGGCCGGCGTGGCGGCCTTCTATCCCGGCCGCGACTTCATCACCGTCGACCGGCGGCCGATCGGGCTGGTGAGCTTCGAAGTGGGCCCCACCGGTGCGCTCCTCTTCGAGGCGATCCTCGCCAACCGGCGCGACTTCGGCCTCCTCCCCGCGCTGCTGGACGAGGTGGACCGGGAGGGGATCGTCGCGGCCGAGATGCTGGCGGCCGAGGACACGACGTCGCTGGCGCGGCTCGGCAGAGCCCTCTCGCTCGACGACGTCGCGACGCTCGTCCGGTGCGGCTACGAGCAAGGGTTCGGGCTGTCGTTCGACGTCGCGCCGGCGCCAGCGCCGGCGCCGGTCGACGAGGGTCGCTGGCTCGAGCAGCGATCGGTGCGTCCGCATCTCGACCGCCGGGGGACCACCCGGACGCAGCTCGGCCATCTCGAAGCGCGCTTCGCGCTCGACGGCGCGCAGATCGCCGAACTCATGCTCGCGGGAGACTTCATCGCGAACTCGCCGGCGATCGAGGCCCTCGAGCGGGAGCTTTCGGGCTGTGTCGCGCGGTCTCCCGCCATCGACGAGGTCGTGCAGCGGGTGTTCGCGCAGCCGGAGAACTTCGTTCTCGGGATCGGGCCGCTCGAGACGATCGGCGAGACCATCCTCCGCGGCGTGCCGACGTGACGCACCTGGCCGACCGCCTGCGCGCCTCGAGCGTCGAGGATCGCGTCGCCGCGATCGCCGCACTCGGCGGCAATGCCGGGGCAGCCGAGCTGGAGGCGCTCGCCGAGTGCCTCGGACACGACCGCAAATTCGTGCAGCGGCGGGCGGCGGAGGCGTTCGCGGAGCTCGACCGTCGCGGCACTCCCGTGCATGCCGTGCTCACCGCGTCGCTCGGTTCGGCCGCCGCACGCCAGCGCTGGGGCGCGGCCTATGCGCTCTCGCTTCTCGGGCCGCCCCCACCCGAGACGTTGCCCGTCCTCCTCGAGACGCTCGGCCAGGACGACGGCGACGTGCGCTGGGCCGCGGCGCGGATCGTGGTCCGTATGCGGGACGCGCCCGGGCTGGTGCGCACACTCGCGGATCTCGCCGCACGCGGCACCGGACCACAGCGAAAGATGGCGCTCTATTGCCTGCGCGATCTCGACGCGATGGCCGCCGACGCGGAGCGCATCGCCGTGGCCGCCCTCGGCGATCCCGACGTGGGGGTCCGACTGGCGGCGCTGTCGACGCTCCCGGCGGTCGCGATCGACGGCGCCGCGGCGGCGCGTCGTGCGGCCTCGTCGCTCGACGATCCGGATGCCGGCGTGCGGCGCGCCGCGGCGGCGGCGCTCGGCAAGCTCGGGGTCGAGTCCGAGGAGGCGGTGACCGCGCTGCGGGCGGTGCTGCCGAGCGCCGACCCGTCGCTCAGACGGGCGGCGGCGGCGGCGCTCCGCCGCCTCGGGCATTCCTGAGGTCGGCGCTACAGCGGAGCGCCGACCCTGGCCTGGTGTCGGCTGTGGGCCCCGTCGCTCGCTTGCCGCGCATCGGCCGGCGGGGCGGTGGGTAGGAGTGCGAGAGTACCGACCACCTCGCAGGGCCCCCTGCGCCGCCGCAGCACGATGATGTGGGGCGAGACGTTGCCGACCAGGCGCGGGCCGAAGAGCGCCCCGCTCCGGAAGTCGGCGGCCCGCTCGTAGCAGAGGTCGCCGCGCAGGAGCGCCATGAGGACGCGTCGCTCGGGGCGCGGGAAGGGATGAGAGTACTGGCGGTAGCGGGCGCTCGAGAGCACGAGCAGCTCGGGTGGTTCGGAGCCCGGGTAGTGCAGCCCGTCGGGCGCCAGCTTGACCTTGACGATGGGGCGCGTCGGGGCGAGCCGCGGGAGGTGCGAAGGATCCGCGTCGGTACCGATCACGCCCGACGGCTGGGCGGCGAGCCACGGCTCGGCCCCGTAGCGGGCGTCGGTGAGGAGTCGCAAGTCCATCGTGGCGCCGCGCACGACGCCGATGACGAGCAGCGCGCCGACAGCCGCGCGCCGCACCCACGCGCGCGGCACCTCCGCGTCGCCCCAGAGCGCGGCGAGTCCGAAGCCGGCGAACGGCGCGAGCGCGGCGACGACCGGCAACACGTAGCGCGGCACCGCGTAGAGAATGGGGATCAGAAACGTCAGGTAATAGGAGAGGGCCATGGCCAGCGGAATCTCCGCGCCGCGGACGCGACGCACCGCCGCCAGGGCGAGCCCGGCCACACACGCCACGGTGAACGGCCAGGAGAGCGTGCTCGCCGTGGCATTTGCCGCTCGAAGGCTCACCCGTACGACCCTCGCGACGGAGAGCGGGATGCCGTAGTACGGCATGGCGCTCGGCCCCGTCAGCTGGCGCGCGTGGGCCAGGTAGCCGGCCGGATCGATGGCGGCGAGGGACGCCACGGCGTAGACGCCCACGAACGAGACCAGAGCGGCGAGCGGTCCCGTGTCGAACAGCCTCCCGGCCTGCCAGCGCCGCCAGAGCAACGCGACGGGCAGGAGGGCGAAGCAGGCGTACGCCTGGTCCTTGGTGGCGACGGCGAGCGCCGCGGCTGCGCCCAGGAGCGCGAACGTCCGGACCGTGGACTCTCCACGCGCGACGCGCACCGCGAGCCAGAGTCCGATCATCGTCCAGCAGAGGTACGGGATGTCGACGTTGGTCGTGTGCGCGTAATAGACGGTGACGGGCGAGGAGAGGAGCACCAGGGCGGCGAACACCGCGGCGCGCCGGCCGAACAGCTCCGCCGCCGTGAGCCCCGCGAACACCGCCGCCGCCGCGCCCATCGCCGCACTCACCAGCCGGGCCAGGAGCGCGAGCCGGCCGAGCGCCTCGAGCGGATGCGCGAGGCCGTAGGGATAGGTCGCGCCGATGGTCCCGATCTCCCCGCGAAGCTTGAGCCACGCCACGTACGGCGCCTGCACGAGCGTGAGCAGCAGGAAGTGAAAGGCGGGATACTTGCCCGACCACTTCTCGCCGTGAATCAGGTGCCAGGTGAACGCCAGCGGGCTGAGCGGTGACAGCCCGTCGGTGGCCCAGTCGCCCGTCGGATGTGGCAGCCCCCAGCGAATGCCGACGACGTTGAGGCCGAAGGCCAGGACGGCCACGCCCGCGAGGAGCCTTGCCAGGGCCTGGTCGCGGGTTTTCACAGCATCAGCTCAGCCGCACCGACCGCCGACGCACTTCTGTCCGGCGGCGCAGGCACGGCCGCAGGTGCCGCAGTTACTCGGATCGGTCTCGACGTCCACGCACGCGTTCCGGCAGACCTTGTTGGGGTCCGGGCAGACGCACCGTCCGGACACGCAGCTGTCGCCCGGGAGGCAGACGCGGCCGCACGTGCCGCAGTTCCTGAGATTGACGTCCAGGTTGACGCACTGGCCGCTGCACACGTTGCGTCCCGCCGGACAGACGCAGTTTCCGGAGACGCAGATGTCCCCCGGGATGCAGGCGTGACCGCACCGCCCGCAGTTGGCCACACTGTTCTGCGTCTCGGTGCAGACGCCGTTGCAGACCTCGTGCGACGGTGCGCAGGTACAGCGGCCCGACGAACACACCTCGTCGGCGGCGCAGACGTTCCCGCAGCGCCCGCAGTTCCTGCGGTCTGTGTCCTCGTTCACGCACTGGCTGCTGCACACGTTCAGACCGACCGGACAGACGCACTGGCCCGACACGCAAACGTCGCCCGGGATACAGGCGCGGCCACAGCGGCCGCAGTTGCCGCGGTCCGTCGTGACGTCGAGGCACGCCGCGCCGCAGATCTGGCGCCCGGGGGGGCACTCGCAGCGGCCGGAGATGCAGATGTCACCCGCGGGACACGCGTGCCCGCAGGCGCCGCAGTTGGCGGCGTCGATGTCGACGGCCACGCACTTGCCGCCGCACAGCTGCGCGGTGCCGGGGCAAGTGGGAGTCCCGGAGCCGGTGCCTCCGGGCGCCACGGGGCCGACGGCCAGCGCGACCGGCTCCCCTTGAACCGCGACGCTCTTGACCTCGTTGGTGCCCACATCGATCCTCGAGACGGTCCCTCCGGTCGAATCTTTTTGCGCCACGAAGACGAACTTCCCGTCGGGGCTGATCGCGAGGGCAGCCGGTGGGCTCGTGCTCGGCAACCTGACCATGCGGACCGCCCCGAATCCCGTGGAAACGTCCATTCTAGCCACGAACGGCTGGGCCCCATCCGTCATGTACGCGACGGTCCCATCCGGCGTGAGCTCGACTTTGTCCGGGATGAAATTGCCCGGAAAGAGCGTGGCGCTCGCCGTCGCTGCAGCCGGAATCCCCGATGCGGACAGTCGGACCAGCACTTGATTCGTGGTCAGCAGGCCGAAAATGCCGCCCGCATTTCGGCCGATCGCGAGATCGCGCGGAATGACACCGCTCCCAAGCCCGAATGACTGGACGCGATCATTGTCCGCGCGGTCGACTGTATTGACGATCCCTCCGGTCGCATCCTGGCTCGCGACGATGACAAGCCGGCTGTCCGGCGTGATGCCGAGCGCGCCGACCGCTCCACCCGCCAGTCGAATGTCCTTCCGGAGCGCGGTGTGACTTTGGCCGGACATGAAGAAGAAGTTGAACTCGGAGAGAAAGGCCTGCCCGCTCTTGCGGTCCGTCCCCGGCACGTAGAATCTCGCATTGTCGGGGGTCACGGCCATCAGCTCTGCATAGTTCCCATCCGGCTTTCCCCGGAT
>VBLD01000021.1 GCA_005879205.1 Deltaproteobacteria bacterium | reverse complement strand
CGTGCAGGAAGCGGCGGGCGAACATCGCCACCTGGTCGACGGGCCGCACGAAGCCGTAGGGCGAGAAGAGCGCCGTCTCGTTGGTCTCGGCGGCGATGTTGTCCCGCTCGCGCGACGTCCCCGCCCAGGGCCGGCCGCCCGACCCGCGGTTGCGCGAGCGGTAGATCAGCACGCAGCGCGCCATGCCGGCGGCGATCGCCGCCGCGGCGTGGCCGACCACCCCGCAGCCCCCGCCCCCGCCGTAGCCCACTTCGCCGAAGAAGCGGAGGTTTGGCACGCCGAGGTTGCGCGCGATGACGTTCTCCGAAGTCGGCTGGATGCTCCACTTCGTCATGCCGTCGATGTCCGACGGCGCGAGGCCCGCGTCCTCGAGCGCCAGCTTGGCGGCGTCGAGCGCGGTCACCTCCTCCGGCCGGCCGATGTTCTTCGAGAACGGCAGCTGGCCGATGCCGACGATTGCGGCCCTGTCCTTGAGCGACACGGGCTCGGCCTCTAGCGTGCCTGGCGCTTGCGTTCGCCGCGCTCGGCGGCGTGGTCCTGGATCGCCTTGCCGATCGCCTCGATCGACCGTCCCATGAACGTCGGGCGGTTCTCCGCCGCCCAGTCGCGGCTCTCTGCCAGGCGGGGCAGCGTCCCCTGGAACTCCGGCATGACGTGGCGCGCGAAGAGCTCGTAGGAGCGGAGCGTCGCCTCGCGATCGGCCCATTCGTGCCCCATGAAGAGGTAGGTGCCGAAGCCACCCGACTGGTTCCACAGGCGCTCGACCTGCGCCGCCGCGTCGCGCGGCGTGCCGATGACGGCGAGGCCGCCGGCATTGAGGGCGTCGACCATCTCGGCGACGTCCTCGATCTCGCCGACGAGCGGCAGGGCGGCGACGCGCTTGAAGTAGTCCACCCAGGGTTCCAGCCCGAAGGCGACGTCGCGGCGCGCCTGGTCCATCGTGGGGGCGAGATGCATCGGCCCGACGAGGCGCCACTTCGCGCGATGCACCGTCTTCCCGTGCTCGGCGGCCATCTCCTCGCTGATCGACCAGGCATGACCGAGGGCGTCGAAGCCACTCGCCGTAGTGGCGCCGATCGAGAGGAGCCCGAGCCCGTACTTCCCGGCCGCTCGAGGGCCGGCGGGCGAGACCGTCGCGGCGACGGCCATCTCCATGTGCGGGCGCGTGTAGGGCCGGAGCTGGAGGCGCGCGTGGCGCAGCGTGAACCAGTCGGTCTCGCGCGTGATCGGCTCGTCCGACGTGAAGAGCGTGAGGATCGTGTCGAGCGACTCGTCCATCATCTCGCGCTGGCGGATCGGATCGATGCCGAGCATGAAGGCGTCCGACGGGAGCGCGCCGGGCCCCACCCCGAACATCGCCCGGCCGAGCGTCAGGTGATCGAGCAGCGCCATCCGGTCGGCCAGCATGAAGGGATGGTGGTAGGGGAGCGAGGACACGCCCGTGCCGAGCCGGATGTGACGCGTGCGCGCGGCCGCGGCGGCGATGAAGACTTCGGGGGAAGCGATGATCTCGAAGCCGGCGGAGTGATGCTCGCCGATCCACGCCTCGTCGTAGCCGAGGCGGTCGAGCCACTCGATCAGCTCCAGGTCGCGGTGGAGGGCCGTGGTGGGGTTCTCGCCGACGGGGTGGAACGGTGCGAGGAAGATGCCGAAGCCCATGCGATCGGGGGCGTTCATGGTCGGCCTTTCTAGGCCCCCCGGCCGCGCCGGCGCAAGCCGATGTTTCTTCTTGCCGGGCACCCCTCGCCTGATGTCAAATGCGGCGCATGCAGCGAGCGTGGTTCCCCGTCATCGTGCTTCTGATGTCCGCGGCGCGTGCTCCCGCGTGTCCCGAGCTGCCGATCGCGCCGGATGGCCCGAACCCGTACGAGCTCCAGTTCGGCGCGACGAACGTCAACGGCGTGCTCGGGAACGGCGCGCTCACGGCGGCCTTCTCGCGCTGCGGCGAGCTCACGGTCTTCAAGTGGCCGGGCCCGAGCTACTACAACCAGCTCGCCTACCTGACCGACAACGCGCCCGACGTGCGGACGAATCCTCACCTCGGCGCGCTCGACGGGATGGGCGCCTTTCCCGGCCTCTTCTACCAGACCGCCTCGGGCACGGGCTTCACCTGGCTTCGCGACGACGCCTGGTCGCACGCGCAGCGCTACAGCGCCGACGACTCCGACGTCCTCGTGACCGACATGGTGAACCCCGCACTCGGCCTGGCCGTCACCGCCTGGAACTTCATCCTGCCCGACCGGAACGTGCTCGTGAACCACTACGTCGTCACGCGCGACCCGGGCTCGCCGGTCCGGCGGGCGACGCTCGTCTTCTACACCAACTTCTCGCCTTCGCTCGCGCGCCTGCCGTTCTTTCCGATCGCCGACTGGGGGCTCGATTTCGAGAACGACTATGCGGTCGCCTACGACGAGCACGAGCGCGCGCTGCTCCACTTCATGCCGACCAGCGCGGCCGCGTACCCCCACGATTTCTCGCTCGTGAACCCCCTTCTCCAGAACCCGCCCGCGCGCCGCAAGTCTCTGCAGCGTGCGGTCAACCGCCTGGTTGCCGGCCTCGGCGAGCCCGGCGTCTACATCGCCGTCGGCGCCCGCCGTCGCGACCACGGCTACCAGTGCGGCTTCGACGACGCGGCGACCTGCCCGCACCAGAGCGCCATCGCTGACCGCACCATCACCGCCTTCAATCTCCCGCCGCTCTTCGACGCGCTCGCGCGCAACGCCTTCGAGTGCGACCACGTGGTGACCGACGCGCAGGGACAGCTCGGGGCATGCCGGGCAGTCAATCACTGGGCGTACACCGCGGACAGCGCGTACACCGACGCCGCCGACGGCACGCTCGGGCGCTCGCCGATCGCCGCGTGTCAGGCGAATGCGGCGCTCGCGCGCCGTCTCGCGTTCCGCCTCGGCACCGCCACCGCCACCTTCTACGTGGCCGCCGGCGGCGCGCGCAACGAGGCTTACAGCCTGCTTCGCGGCGCCCGTGCCCCCGGCACGTCGCCCGAGGCGCAGCGTGCCGCGACCGAGGCGTGGTGGACGAACTACGTCGCTCCAGCCCACCTTCCCGACACCGACGACGCGGAGGTCCAGACCTTCGCCAAGCGGAGCCTGATCGTCATGCGGACGGCGACGGACGCCGCCAGTGGCGCCATCGTGGCCAGCGTCGACAGCGAGCCGCCGTACGGCGAGGACTGGCCGCGCGACGGCTCCTTCATCAACTACGCGCTCGACCTGGCGGGCTACACCGACGTCGTGAGCCGCCACAACCGCTTCTACGCCCGCGTACAGCGGAAGGTGCCCGCCCCGTGGTCCGTCCTCTACTCGTTCCCGCCCTGCGACCCGGCCCACCCCGTCTACCCGAACTGCGTGCCGGCCGGGACCTACGAGACGAACTACTACGCGGACCCCGCCGCCATCGAGCCGGGCGACCCGGTGTCGTTCGAGATCGACGAGGCCGGCCTCGGTGTGTGGACGATGTGGGACCACTACCGGTACATCACGGACCCGGTCGCGGCCGCCGCCTATCTCGCGGACGTCTGTCCGTCCATCGAGCTCGGCGCCGACAACCTGGCCGCCTGCAAGGACGCGTCGAACAACCTCCAGTGCATGGCGAACGAGGACGACAACATCCCGGTCACGCAGGGTCTCCAGGGCGCCGAGACGGTCCTGCTGGCGCTGCGCGACGCGATCGCCGCGGGCCCGGCGTGCGGCTTCGACGCGCCGCGCGTCGCCGGCTGGGAGACGCGGGCCGCGGAGCTCGAGCAGGCGATCCGCGACAACTTCTTCGTCGCGACCGCGCCCGCCCACTACGAAGGCGGGCGGCCCGCGTGGCTCCTCTGGCCCGTCGGCTTCTTTGCGCCCGGCGACCCCGTGGCCCTGTCGCACGCCGAGTTCCTGAAGGCGCGCGCCATCGACCCGATCCTGACGCGGACGGCTCCCGTCGGTGCCTACAACACCGAGGAGCTTCTCGCACGCGCGCAGCTCTTCCGCCAGCTCGGCGACGCGGCGGGTCTGGCCGACACCCAGGATCAGGTTCGCTTCTTCATCCACGAGCTCACCACGCCGGGCACGCATCACATCAGCGAGGCCTACGCGCGCGTGAACCTCGATTTGAACGGCGACGGCATCCTCCCCGACTACCAGCCCCAGAACGACGCGCCGCACGTCTGGGAGCACGCCTACCTCTACGCGGCGGCGATGGTCGCCTTCGGCAGCCGATGATCCCGGTGCGTCAGCCGCCGGCCGCCCGGACCAGACGGTCGAGCATCGTCCGGAACCCCGCGACGTCCGCGTAGCGGGCGCCGTGGATCACGCGCGACGCACCCGCGTCCGCGAAGCGGGCGACCCGATCGCGGGCGGCGGCGGCGTCGTCGAGCGGCAGCGCCGTGAGGACCGCGATCGGCGGCGCCCCAAGCCCGGCATCCGCCGCCCGCGCGCGCAGCTCGGCCGCCAGCGGCGGCAGCTGCTCCGGCCCGAGACCGATCGGCATCCAACCCGCCCGGTGCCTGACGGCGCGGCGGAAGGCGTGGGGCGGCGCGCCGCCGATGAAGAGCGGAGGGCGCGTCGGCCGAGGGCGAAAGAGAAACGGCTGGCCGTTTGCCTCGACCACGTCGTCGGCGAAGCAGCGGTCGAGGAAGCCGAGCGTCTCGTCGGTGATCCGACCGCGGCGCCCGAGATCGATCCCGAGCACGCGGAACTCCGCCGCCATCCAGCCGACCCCGACCCCGAGCAGAAGCCTCCCGCCCGAGAGCTCCAGCACGGTGGAGACCAGCTTCGCCGTCGGCAGCGGCGGTCGGTAGGGCACCACGAGCACGCTGGTCCCGAGGCCGACGCGGGTCGTCGCCCCCGCGAGAAACGCGAGCGTCGCCAGCGGATCGAGATACCGGCCGTCCGATCCCTCGGCATCATCGGGCGGGATGGCGATGTGGTCGGTGACCCAGAGGTCGGCGATCGCCGGGGCGGCGTCGACTGCGGTCGCGCACGCGACGAGCGTCTCGCGCGTCGATTGCGCTCCCATGTTGCGCACCACTATGCCGACGCGCATAGGCCGACCGTTGCGCTGCGCGCGCTCGTTGTCAATGGTAAAAAGGAGCTGGATGAGCAGCCCGGCGCCCACCCCGCTCGAGTCCTTCCCCCGGCCGCGCGCGGTACGCTCCGCGGCACCCCCGCGGCGGAGTCACGTCGGCACGATCTCGCTCCTCGCGGCAATCGGCGGCGTCGTCGTCACGCGCCTGGTGCTCGCCACGACGAGCCTCGCCGACGCGACCTGGCTCCGCGTCGTCGCCGCGGGCTTCGAGGCCGCCGTGGTGGGCGCCCTGGCCGACTGGTTCGCCGTGACCGCCCTCTTCCGCCACCCGCTCGGCATCCCCATCCCGCACACCGCGATCATTCCGGCGCGGCGCGCGAAGATCACCGAGGGCATCGTCAACATGGTGCAGGACGAGTGGCTGTCGCCGGAGGTGATCGGCACGCGGCTCGCCCGTCTGGCACCGAGCGCCGTGGTCGCCGACTGGCTGCGCGACCCGACCCACGTCGAGCGGCTGGGGGCGCCCCTGCGGGACCTTCTCTGCGGTATCGCGCGCGTCCTCACCGAAGAGGAGGTCGTTCGGTTCGTCGACCGCGTCGCCCAGCGCCAGCTCCGCGAGCTTCCAGTCGATGCTTCGACGGGCGTTTGGCTCGCGCGCGCCGTGACGAGCGACGGGGCCGCGGCGGCGTTCGAGAGCCTCGCGCTCTCCTTCGCCAACCTCGCCGCCCGTCCACGCACGGCCGCGGAGCTCCACTGGTGGCTCGACCGCTCGGCCGGGGCGCTGCACGCCTCCGGCAAGCGCTTCGTCCCCTTCATGCTCCGCCGGAAGGTCGTGCAGCGCGCGATCGTCGAGGCGGCGTGCGACTACGCCTCCTCGGAGCTGCGGAGCGCGGCACGCGACGCGGAACACCCGCTCCGCCGGGCGGTGCTCAGCGCGCTCCGCCGCTTCGCCGAGCGGCTCGCAGCCGGCGATGCGGCCGCGCAGGCGCAGGCCGAGCGGCTGCGCAGCGCGCTCCTCCAGAGCATCCAGGCAGGCCCCGTCGTCGGCACCATGCTCGGCCGCTTACGCGAGCAGCTCGAGCAGGACCTCGGCGACCGGCAGAGCGCGCTGTCGGCCCTCATCGACCGCCAGCTCCGCACCGGCATCCTCGATCTCCTCGCGGACGCGGGCCGGCGCGGCGCCTTCGACCGTTGGGTGCGCACGACGGCGAGCGACCTGCTCCGCCGCTACCACTCCCAGATCGGCCTCACGGTGCGCGAGAGCCTCGAGGGACTCGGTGACGAGGAGCTGGTGCGGCAGATCGAGGACCGGGTCGGCGCCGACCTGCAGTTCATCCGGCTGAACGGCGCCGTCGTGGGTGGGCTGGTCGGCCTCCTCCTGGCGCTGATCCACCGGCTCGCGGGCTGAGCGCGTCGCGATCGCGGCGTGCGGCCAGGACCGTCGCAGCCGAGTCAGCGCTCCCTTCGCGGCCGCCAGGTCGCCGCGACGGAGGGGCGCGATGGCTT
>VBLD01000020.1:9750-10068 GCA_005879205.1 Deltaproteobacteria bacterium | reverse complement strand
GCCGAGGAGACGCCCCTCGAGGGCCGCGACGCGCCCCACCTCCGCAGGCCCGGCGTCGAGGTCGACCGCCGCCAGCACGGCATGCACCAGCGCTCCGAAGCGCTTGCCGTGCGGGCGTGATCCGTCGGGCGGGACGGTCTCGACGGTCACGTCGGCTGCCGCGTCGAACGTCGCCACGGCGGCCTGCTCGGTCGCGGTCACGACGCGCAGGCTCGCCAGGCCCGCCTCCGTGCGCACGCGAGTGCGCGTCGCCTGCCAGGCGTCGTGCCGGCGGATCCCGGCCTCGGATCGCGCGTTGCTCTCGTCGGCCGTGAGGAG
>VBLD01000020.1:0-9738 GCA_005879205.1 Deltaproteobacteria bacterium | reverse complement strand
TGGACGTCGAGGCGGAGCGCCGATGGATCCCACCACACGACCCGGTGCTGCCCGGTCTCGGGGCGATGCAGACCGGGCGCCACCGACGCCGGCGGGCGGGTGACCTCGGCCGGCCTGACCAGCACGGTGTCGGTGCCGAAGGCTGGACAGCCGCGCGGCGTCCGGGTCTCGGGCCGCGGCTCGGTCGGATAAATGACCGGATTGAGCCCCGCGAGCCAGCCCTCCTGTCGGGCGTCCCCGACCGCGGGCACGACCAGGAGGTCGCGCGCGCGCGTCGCCGCCACGTAGAGCACTCGCGCCGCCTCCTCGCGATCGCGCGCGAGCTCCTCGGCGGCGTGCTCGAGGAGCTCGGGCGGCGAACAACCCGCGAGCCGCACGGCGCAGAGCCCGCGCTCGGCGTCGACCCAGCGCGACGGCTCGGCGTGCGTCTCGTTGGCCGTCAGGTCGGCCAGGATCACCACCGGGAACTCGAGGCCCTTGGCCCGGTGCACGGTCATGATGCGCACGCCCTCGGTCCCCTCCTCGACGATCGGCGCGTCGCTCGCCTCGCCGCGCTCGGCCTCTTCCATCAGGCGGTCGACGAAGGCGCGAAAGGAGATCACGCCGCCGCGCTCGGCGCGGCGGGCGAGGTCGGTCAAGCGGCTCACGTTGGCGAGCGCCTGCTCGCCCGTCGGCCAGATGGCGATTCCTGCGGGCGCCCGTGTTGCCGCGAGCAGGCGGCCGATGGTGTCGGAGACCGGCCGGCGGTTGCGGCCCCGATGGAGGTCGCGCAGCACGGCGAGCGCCGCGGCCACCTCCTGGAGCTCGGGCGGCAGGTCGGCGGGCAGGGGACGGAAGGAATGCAGCGTCCGGCAGCGCTCGCGGAAGGCGAGGAGCGCCGCGTCGCCGAGCGCGAAGAGCGGGCCCCGCAGGGTGGCGAAGACGGCGAGCTCGTCCTCGGGGCGCTCGATCGCGGCGAGCGCGTTCCGGATCGCCTCCACCTCTTCCCGTCGATGGAACGATGTGCCGCCGACCAGCAGGTGCGGCAGGTGGCGCGCCTCGAGCGCGCGCACGTAGGGATGCGTCACGTCGGTGCGGAAGGAGCGGAAGCGGCGGAAGAGCAGGCAGACGTGGCGCGCGCGGAGCGGGACGCGCTCGCCGGGCCGCTCGCGCTCGGTCACGGTCCAGCCGCTCTCGCGGACCAGCCACTCGACGAAGGCCGCGACCGCGTCCGGCAGGCACTCCTCGATCTTCCAGTGGACGATGGTCCGGAACTTCCCGTACGGCGCCGGGACGGGCAGTGCGACGAGCGCCGGCTGGCTCTCGACGCCGCTCCGGAAGGGCGCGAGCGGCACGTAGCGGGCCTGGCTTCCCCCGTCGAGACGCGCGGCGAAGGCGGCGTTCACCACCTCCTGGATCTCGGGCACCGCACGGAAGCTCGTGGTGAGCTCGACGAGCGCTCCGCCGGCGTCGACCACCCGGCGCTTCACCTCCTCGTAGAGGGCGACGTCGGCGCGGCGGAAGCGATAGATCGACTGCTTCGGGTCGCCGACGATGAAGAGCTTCCCCGGCACCGGTCGCGCGTGGCGCCAGTCGTCCGCGGTCGGGTCGTCGGCGGCGAGGAGGAGCAGGATCTCCGCCTGGAGCGGATCCGTGTCCTGGAACTCGTCCACGAAGAGGTGCGTGAAGCGGCGCTGGAGCTCGCGACGGACTGCGGCGTTGCCGCGGACGAGGTCGCGCGCGCGGAGCAGGAGGTCGAGGAAATCGAGGCAGCCGGCGCGGTTCTTCAGGTCGTCGTACGCCTGCACGACGGGCCAGAGCTCGTCCCGGAGCTCGGGGGCCAGGTCGGCGCCCGCGTCGGCGATGAAGCGATCGAGCCGGGTCTTCAAGGCGTCTCGCCGTTCGCGCAGCTCCGCCTTCGGGAATCCGCCCGGCGCGGAGCGGAAGCCGACCCAGCCCGCGTGCCAGTCGCGCACGAAGCGGATGAGGTCGGCCTCGAGGCCGTCGTGATCGCGGGGGCGCACCGCCTCGGCCCGCGCCACGTCGTCGACGAAGCGGGCGAGCTCGGCGAGCGATTGCGTGAAGTAGTCATCCGGGTTCCCGCGCGCCGCCCACTCGGCGAGCGCCGCCATCTCGGCGATGAGGCCGTCGATCGTCCCGTCGCGGTCGAAGCCGGGCACGCGCCGCCACGGCGTCGGGAAGTCCCGCCGCTCGGCGAGCGCGTGCAGCGCGCTGCGGAGCAGGCCGCGGGGCCCGTCCTCGCCGGCGCGGCGGCGGAGGATGCGTCGCACGCCCGGGCCCGGGTTGTCGAGCACGGCCTCGAACCAGCGGTCGAAGGCGCGGTCGAGGAGTGTGCGGGCGACGTCGTCCGGGGCCACCTCGAACAGCGGGTCGACGCCCGCCTCGACCGGCCGTTCGCGCAGCAGGTCCGCGCAGAACGAGTGGATCGTCCCGATGCGCGCCTCCTCGAGCTGCGGCAGCGCGTCGGTGAGGAGCCGGCGCGCTTCGGGGGAGCGGCCCGGATCCTGCCGCGCCCGCTCGATCTCGCCCCGAAGCCGGAGCTTCAGCTCGCCCGCCGCCGTGTCCGTGAAGGTGACGGCGACCATGCCGTCCAGGCGTCCACGCCCGGCCATGAGGACGGCCACCATGCGGCCGACGAGCTCGGTCGTCTTGCCGGTGCCCGCCGCGGCCTCGACCACCAGCGTCGTGTCGAGGTCGGCGCGGATCCGTTCGCGCGCGTTCCGATCGGCGAGCGCCATGGTCATCGGAGCGCCCGCAGCCGGGCGAGGTCGGCGAGACGCTCCGGCGGCTTGCGCGCCACCCGCGCCTCCTCGTGCGGGCCGCAGACCGGGCGGTAGTCACACCACCGGCACGCGCCCGCGACCGGGGCGGCGGGCAGGAAGCCGTCGGCCAGTGCGCGGCCGACGACGTCCAGGACGGTGCGGGCACTGGCGCGGCTCTCGGAGTCGAGGGGAACCACGCGCTCCTCGAAGCCGCCGTCGGCCGTGCAGTAGTAGAGGCGCCCGCCCTCGACGGGGTCGCGCAGGAGCTGCTCGAGCGCGAGCGCGTAGAGCACGCGTAGAGCACCGGCTGGAGGACCTGCCCGCCGCCGATGATCACGCCGTCGGCCGCGCGCGCCTTGCCGGTCTTGTGGTCGGTGGCGCGGACGGCGCCGCGTGCGTGGCGCTCGACCAGGTCGATCGAGCCGCGGAGGCTCAGATCGCCCAGTACCCTGACCGGGTCGCCGACGCTCGCCGGATCCGCGTTCGGCCGGTCGCGGTCGGCGAGGCCGAAGGACAGCTCGAACTTGTGCGGCACCCAGCCGTCGTCCGCGCTCGCCGAGCGGCGGAGCCACTCGCGGAGATCGCAGCGGATCGTCTCGATGCCGTCCTCCCACACCCTCGGGATGGCGGGCGAGAGATCCTCGGCGTAGCGCGCCGCCACCCGCGCGAGCACGGCGTCGAGCGTCGCGAGCGTGCGCTCGAGGTCAGCGGGCCGGAAGGGGAGGAGGCCGGCCGCGCGCAGCTCGCTCAGCACCTCGAACTGCACGTCGTGAAAGAGCGCGCCGCGCGTGAGCGGATCCAGGATCTCGATCGCCACCGGCTCCTCGCGCGGCTCGAGGCGATGGATCGCCTGGAGGAGGAAGCGGTACGGACAGAGGCCGAAGTGCTGGAGCCCCGTCGGCGAGAAGGAGCGGGCACCGAGCTGGTGGCGCGCAAGCGCCTCGCGACCGAGCGCGTCGGGATCGACGAGGCCGTCGGCCGGCGTCCAGCGGCGGAGCCAGCGCCGGGCGCGCGCGCGCAGCGCGCGGGCGAGGTGGGGGTTGGCCGTCAACAGGTAGGTCGCCGTACCCGCCGTCGTCTCCGGATCGGCGGTCAGGAGCGGCGCCAGCAGGGCCAGGTCGTACTCCGCCTCGTCGATCGCGTCCTCCGGCTCCTTTGGCGCGGGCCAGCCGAGGCGCCCGCCCGACTCCGGCTCGGCGCGGAGCCCGAGCTCCTCGAAGCCGGGGAGCTCTCCCTCGGCGGCGCGCAGCGCCTCGAGGCCGTAGAACGAGGGCACGCGCGGCCGCGCCTGCTCGACGTCGATGCGCGGATAGGAGAGGAAGACGCGCTCGCGCGCCGCGCCGATCGCGAGGCGGAGCGCGAGACGCTCGGCGGCACCTCGTGCATGGCGGATCGTGAGCGCGGCGACGCCGAGCGTCTCGCGCTCGGCGTCGAGCAGGATGGGATCCTCGACGATCTTCCGCGGAAAGAGCTTCTCGGCGAGGCCGGGCACGAAGACCACGTCGAAGGCGAGCCCGCGCGCGGCCTCCGCGGCGGTGATCAGCACCGCCCCGTAGCGGCGCCGCGGCGGCGGCACGGTCAGCTCGCGGAGCCGCGGGCCGAGGACGAGCTGCACCTCGTCGAGGCCGACGGGACCGACCGGCGCCATCGGCTCGAGCTCCGCGAGGGTGGCGAGGACGGCATCGGGGCTCCGGAGCGCGGCCGTGGCGAGCGCACGGAGCTGGCCGAGCCACTCGCCCCACGTCGCCTGTGCCGGCAGCGCGGCGAGCCGGTCGACGAGCGGCAGCGCGAAGTCGCGGAGGTGCGCGAGGTCGGCGAGCTGGCGGTCGAGCCCGGCGGCGCGCGGCTCGTCCTCGTCGGCGATCGCCGCCCGGCGGAGCCCGAGCTCGTGCTCGAGGCCGGCGAGCCGGCGGGCCCAGCGCTCCCTCGTGCCGATCACCGCCGAGTCGACGAGGAGGCGCTCCCAGCGCCACGGGGCGCGCAGGCTGCCGGCGACGACCGGCGCCGAGTCGGGATCGGGCGGTAGATGATCGTCCGCCGGCTCGGGTGCCGGCCCGACGGGCAGGAGATCGGGCTCGGGCGCCACCCAGCGCGGCTCGGCAGCGGCCCGCTCGGCGGCGTCGGGCACCTGCGCGAGCGAGAGGTACTCGGCGAAGCGGCGGGCCGAGAGCTTCTCGGCCGCACAGGCGAGGAGGGCCAGCAGCGCGCGGCCGGCCGGATCGGGCCGCCGCGTTCCGCGCGCGAAGAAGGCCGGGATGGCCGCCCGCCGGAAGGCCTCCTCGAGATGCTCGCGATAGTTGGTGGGCGAGCGGAGGAGCACGGCCATCCGGTCGAACGGCACGCCGCGCGCAGCTGCTGCCTGAACAGCCCGGGCGATCTCCACCGCCTCGCGCGCCTCGCCGGGCCACGAGCGCAGCGTGACGCTCTCGTCGAGCTTCGCGCGCGGCGGCGCCGACTCCTCGAAGAGGTGCTGCTGGAGCGCGGCGAGGGAGCCGCCGGCCGGGCGGCGGCCGCCCGGCTCGGCCGTGCAGCGAAGCGCGATCTCGAGCTGCGCGATCGTGCGTGCGTCACCCCGGGGAGCGGTGGCGAGGACCTCCCCGGCGCGGCGCGCGAGACCGGCGACGAGCTCCGTCTCGCGGACGCTCACGAGCGGCACGTCGAGGAGGAGCACCGCGGACGGGAGTCGCGCGTCGGCGAGGCCGGCGAGGGCCGCCTCGAAGACGAGCGCCCGATCGGCCAGGCGGCCGCCGCCGAGCTCGCGCTCGACGCGCTCGGCGAGCGCGGCGAGATCGGCGCCGCTCACGCCGAGGCGGCGGAGCGCCTCCGGGCCGACGCCGTTCATGCGCAGCTCCTCGAGCGTCCGCGCGACCGCCGCCGGGAACCCCGGCCGCCCCGCGACCGGAGCGAAGTAGCGGAGCGCTCCCTCGGCGCGGAGCAGATGCACGGCGCGCGCGGCGACGGCGACCGTCGAGAGCGCGCCCGCGGGTACCCGCTCCTCGGCGGCGAGCACCGGCGCCGCCAGGCGCCCGGCCAGGCGGTCGAGGGTCAGCCGCACCGTGCCGAAGCGTGCCTGCGTCACCGCGCCGCGGACCAGGTCGTCGCACGCCTCCCACGTGGGACCGACGACGAGGATCTCCGCGTCGAGCGGCCGGGCCGCGAGCCACTCGGCGGCGACGGCAAGCCGGGTGGCCGCATCGGGTGCGACGACGAGGCGAGGCACGGGGGCGGGAGTATAGACCTCCGGCGGGCGGAGGCCCAATCGGAGTGGTCAGAATTCGTGAAATGAGTTCCGCACCATGGAGTCGTCGGTGAGACGGAGTCCGAACTGACCCATCGCATGAGGAAGACAGCGGACAGGAGCGACCCGCGCAGCGAAAGCGGTCATTGCTAATCGGGGATCGCGCCAAGCGGAATCTGCGACGCCCGTCATCAGCCTAATCGCCCCGTGCCTCACGCCCGAGCGACGCCCTCGGACCGTGCCGTACGTGCCGGGTGCTCCAGGCGGCCGCGTGGAGGTCCTCGTGGAAGGGGCCACCCGGCCCGACGCGTCGCCGATCTGGTGGGCTGCCAATTGCGAAAGAGTTTCCTACGGCGAGCGGCTGACGACGATCCGCGCTGTTCAGCGGCGGACCGCCGACCGTTCATTTTCTTACCGGGCTCTCGGGCAACCGGCGGCGCACGACGTCAGCACCGAAGCGCTGCGCCAGCTCGTCGACCGCGCGCGCGACCGCGGCCTGGCGGGCGGCCGACTCGCGCACGGCGGTGAAGAGCGGCACCTGCTCGGGGGCGGCAGGAACGAGGTTGGCCGCGGCGAGCCCCACGAGCCGGACACGCCGCCCGCCGAGGTCCGCTTGCTCGAGCATGGTCCGCGCGACGGCGAAGAGCACGGCCTCGTCGGCGGTGGGCTCGACGACGGTGTGGCGGCGGGTGAGGGTCGGGAAGCGGCCGGCGCGCCAGCGAGCGGCGATCTTCACCTTGAGCGCCACGGTGCGCGCCCGCAGCCCGTGGGCGCGGAGCCGGCGCGCCACGTTCTCGGCCTGCGAGAGGAGATGCGGCTCGACCTCCGCGGGAGCGAGGTCGCGTGCGAAGGTCTCCTCCTCGCCGATCGACTTGGCCGCGCGGTCGGGCCGCACCGGACGGTTGTCGATACCGCGCGCGAGCGCGACGAGCTCCGAGGCGCCGCCGCGGAAGTGCCGGGCCAGCAGGCGCGGCTCCGCCGCGGCGAGGTCGCCGATCGTCCGGAGGCCGAGGCGGAGGAGGGCCGCCTCCGTCACGCGACCGACGCCCCACACGTGGCGCACCGGCAGGGGCGCGAGGAAGCTCCGGACGTCCTCGGGCGCGACGACGAGGAGG
Source organism: Deltaproteobacteria bacterium (assembly GCA_005879205.1). Taxonomy (GTDB): domain Bacteria; phylum Desulfobacterota; class Binatia; order DP-6; family DP-6; genus DP-3. The sequence goes on along the minus strand of VBLD01000020.1, from coordinate 2,623 downwards.
CCGTCGGGCTTGGAGACGTCGCTCGCGATCTTGGCGACGAACTTGTTGGGCGCCACGCCCGCGCTCGCCGTGAGGGCGGTCCCGGCCCGGATCGCGGTCCTCAGCTGGCGGGCGATCTCGGGCGCCGGGCCGAAGAGCGCGACGCTCGCGCTTACGTCGAGGAACGCCTCGTCGAGCGAGAGCGGCTCGACGAGCGGCGTGAAGCGGTGGAAGATCGCGCGCAGCTCGCGGCCGACGGCGACGTACCGGTCCATCCGGCCGCGCACGACGATGGCGTGCGGGCAGCGCGCGAGCGCCTCGGCCATCGGCATGGCCGAGCGGACGCCGAAGGGTCGCGCCTCGTAGGAGGCCGAGGTCACCACGCCGCGCCGGGCATCCCCGCCGACGAGCACGGGGCGGCCGCGGAGCCGCGGGTCGTCCCGTTGCTCGACGGACGCGTAGAACGCGTCCATGTCGACGTGGATGATGTCTCTTATCGCATCTCCGCCGGGGTCTGCCGTGCGATCACCCACTCCGCGACGCGCGCCGTCGCCGCGCGCGGCAGGAAGCGGTTGGCGTTGGCCGTCACCCAGTTCATCCAGCCGGAGACGACCGACGGCTGGCGGCCGAGCGCGGCGAGCGCCACCGCGACGACCCTCTCGGGCGGCTCGCCGGCATGCGCCACCTCGCCGGCGACGTCCTGGAACTCGGTGCTGGTGGCACCCGGCTCTATGACGAGGACGTCGATCCCGCTGCCGCGCAGCTCCGCCCACAGCGACTCGCCGAGGAAGAGGTCGAAGGCCTTGGTGGCGCTGTAGACGCCGTGGAGCGGGAGGGGCTGGCGGCCGGCCACCGAGCCGGTGACGATGACCGCCCCCCGCCCGCGGGCGCGCATGCTCGGCAGGAGCCGGCTCGTCAGCACGACGGGGGCCATGCAGTTCACCTGCACCATGGCGCGCAGGCGGTCGGTCGCGAGCTTCTCGAAGCGCCCGGCGTATCCGAAGCCGGCGTTGTTCACCAGCACGCCGATCTCGAGACGGGCGACCGCGTCGGCGAGCCGCTCCGCGCCGTCGGGCACCGCGAGATCGGCCGGGATGACGCGCGTTTCGACCCGGCGCGTCTCCTCGAGCTCGCGGGCCAGCGCCCGCAGCCGATCCTCGCGGCGCGCGCTCAGCACGCAGGACATCCCGCGCGCCGCCAGCGCCCGTGCGAACTCGGCACCGATGCCGGCCGAGGCGCCGGTCACGAGCGCCCACTCGCCGTACCGTTCCCGGAAAGACGCGGTGTCGTCTGCCATGGCGCTCGTATAGCTCGACCCTTCCGGGCGGGGGAAGGCCACGCTGCGGAAGACCCGTAGGGGACTCTCCGAATGGAGAAGCCGGCCGGAGGCGCCTAGGGTCGCGCGGCGACGATGAAGAGAGCATCGCTGGCTGCGGTCGTGACGTTCACGGCCACCGTCGTTGCCGCCACGGCGTCGACCGGCTGCACGGTCTTCGAGGACCAGGTGTCGCTGCTGAATTGCGGCGTGGCCTCGACGGCGACGGCGACCCGCCGGGTGCGGATCGAGACGGACTGCGACCACAATCTGCACCTCGAGATCGAGGACGTGGCGCGGGGCCTGTACGCCGTGCTGGTTAACGGCACGGAGCGCGGGACGATCCGGGTGAAAAACGCGCGCGTGGGCGAGCTCGAGTTCGACACGAGCCCGACGGGCGCGCAGCTCCCGCTCGACTTCGATCCGTTCGGACACATCGACATCGCCACCAGCACCGGCCGCGTCATCCTGAGCCTCGATCAGTGCCCCGCGTCGTGACGGCGCGCACCGCGTGACCACGGCCGCCGGCTGCTTGGCCCGAGGCCTCGCGCGCGGTATGCGGGTGAAAGTGGCACGTCCAGCGCGAGGAGGCTCCGGATGCCGACGCACGAGGTTCTGAACCAGCCCCCGCCGCTGCAGGGCTACGACCTGTTCACCACCGACCGGGTGCTGGTCGAGGCGCTGCGCCGGGAGGGCGCCGGATGGGCGGAAGAGCGCGCGCGACAGCTCGGCGAGATCGCGGGCGGCGAGCCGTTCGCCTGGGGCCGGCTCGCCAACACGAACCCGCCCGTCCTGCGGACGCACGATCGCTTCGGGAATCGCATCGACGAGGTCGAGTTCCACCCCGCCTGGCACGAGCTCATGCGGCTCTCCGTCGCCCACGAGCTGCACGCGCTCCCCTGGCGCGAGCCTCGCCCGGGCGCGCACGCCGCCCGTGCGGCGCTGTTCTACGTCCTCGGCCAGGTGGAGTCGGGCCACGGCTGCCCGATCTCGATGACGTACTCGGCGGTGCCCGCGCTGCGCGCCACGCCCGAGATCGCTGCGGAGTGGGAGCCGCGCCTCACCTCGACGGCGTACGACCCGCGCCCGATGCCGGCGTCGGAGAAGACGGGCGCCCTCTGCGGGATGGCGATGACCGAGAAGCAGGGCGGCTCCGACGTGCGCGCCAACACGACGCGCGCCCGGCCGCTCGGGCGCCCGGGTCCCGGGGCGGCCTACGAGATCACCGGCCACAAGTGGTTCTGCTCGGCGCCGATGTGCGACGCCTTCCTGGTCCTCGCGCAGACCGAGCGCGGCCTCTCGTGCTTTCTGCTGCCGCGCTGGCTGCCC
>VBLD01000496.1 GCA_005879205.1 Deltaproteobacteria bacterium | reverse complement strand
CTCGTCGCCGTAGTAGATGACGGGCGTCCCGGGCAGCGAGAAGAGGAGCGCGTTCATCAGCTCGCATCGCCGGCGGTCGTTCCCGACCAGCGGCGCGAGCCGGCGCCGGATGCCCAGGTTGATGCGCGCCTGCGCGTCGTGGGCGTAGACGCGGTACATGTAATCGCGCTCCTCGTCGGTCACCATCTCGAGCGTCAGCTCGTCGTGGTTGCGCAGGAAGAGCGCCCACTGGCAGCTCTCGGGGATGTCGGGCGTCTGGTCCAGGATGTCGACGATCGGGAAGCGGTCCTCCTGATGCAGCGCCATGAAGAGACGCGGCATCACCGGAAAGTGGAAGGCCATGTGGCACTCGTCGCCGGCCCCGAAGTAGAGGACCGCATCCTCGGGCCACTGGTTCGCCTCGGCGAGGAGCATGCGATCGCGATAGCGCTGGTCGACGTGCCGCCGGAGCTCTTTCAGGAATGCATGGGTTTCGGGCAGGTTCTCGCAGTTCGTACCCTCGCTCTCGTAGAGGTACGGCACCGCGTCGAGCCGGAGCCCGTCGACGCCGAGGCTCAGCCAGAAATCGAGCGCGGCCAGGATCGACTTCCGCACCGCCGGGCTCCGGAAGTTGAGATCCGGCTGGTGCGAGTAGAACCGGTGCCAGTAGTAGGCCTTCGCCACCGGCTCCCACGTCCAGTTCGAGGGCTCGAAGTCCTTGAAGATGACGCGCGCCTCGCGGTACCGCTCGGGCGTGTCGCTCCAGACGTAGTAGTCGCGCCAGCGGCTGCCGGCCGGTGATCGTCGCGCCCGCTGGAACCAGGGATGCTGGTCGGAGGTGTGGTTGATCACCAGCTCGGTCACCACGCGCAACCCCCGCGCGTGAGCCTCGCGCAGGAAGTCCTTGAAGTCCTCGAGCGTGCCGAGACCCGGATGGATGTCGGTGTAGTCCGCGATGTCGTAGCCGTCGTCCCGGAAGGGCGAGGGGTAGAAGGGGAGCAGCCAGAGCGTGTTCACGCCGAGGTCGCGCAGATAGTCGAGACGCTCGGTGAGCCCGCGGAAGTCGCCGATGCCGTCGCCGTCGCTGTCGCTGAACGCGCCGACCCGGAGCTCGTAGAAGATCGCGTCCTTGTACCAGAGCGGCTCCGCGGCCGATGGGGCGCTCGCCGTCCGCCGGCCCTTGGCGCGATTCGTCAGTCCGGGTTTCACAGGAAGTAGTCGAAGTCCCGCTCGGTTCGGAGCCGGCGCTGCACGTGGAAGATGTGTGCCGGCATCACGTTCGGGTCGAGCGCGACGAAGCTCCGGGCGCCCTGCCACAGGTAGCGTGCGTCGCCGAGCAGATCGTGTACCTGGAACGACTCGCGTGCGTCGAGCCCGAGCGCGTCGAGCGGGACGTCGACCCATCTCGAGGGTGACGATCACCAGGACCTGGTTCGTGCGATCCGCCGTCGTCTTCACGTAGGCGATGAGCCGGTCGTTGTCGATGGGGCAGAAGTGCAGCCGATCGTTGGAGCGGAAGGCGGGGTTCTCGCGCCGGATCTCGTTCACGCGCGCGATGAAGGGGCGGAGGCTGTCCTCCCGGTCGACGTCCCAGCGCCGGATCTCGTACTTCTCGCCGTCCTGGTACTCCTCGGTGCCGGGGACGGCCCGCGTTTCACACAGCTCGAACGGTGGACCGTAGATGCCGTACGTCGCGCCGAGCGTCGCCGCGAGCACGAGCCGGATCTGGAACGCCGGCCGCCCGCCGAGCTGCAGGTACTCGTGCAGGATGTCGGGCGTGTTGGCGAACAGGTTCGGCCGCAGGTACTCGCGCACCGGCGTCCCGGTGAGCTCGGTCAGGTACCCGGTCAGCTCCGCCCGGGTGTTGCGCCACGTGAAGTAGGTGTACGACTGCGAGAAGCCGAGCTTCGCGAGGTAGCGCATCACCTTCGGGCGGGTGAAGGCCTCGGCCAGGAAGAACACGTCCGGATGGAGCGCTCGCACCTCGCGGATCAGCCATTCCCAGAACGCGAACGGCTTGGTGTGCGGGTTGTCGACGCGGAAGATGCGCACTCCGCGCTCCACCCAGAAGAGGACGACCCGCCGCAGCTCCTCCCAGAGCGCGCGCCAGTCCGCGCTCTCGAAGTCGAGCGGATAGATGTCCTCGTACTTCTTCGGGGGATTCTCCGCGTGTTGGACCGTCCCATCGGGACGGCGGCGGAACCAGGCCGGGTGCGCCCGGACCCACGGATGGTCGGGCGAGCACTGGAAGGCCAGGTCGAGCGCGATCTCGAGGCCGTGCTCGCGGGCGGCGGCGAGCAGGCGGTCGAAGTCGTCGAGCGTGCCGAGCTCGGGATCGGGTCCGCGGACGTGGCACCCGCCGTATTGTTCCGCCCCTTGCGGTGCGTGCGGCCGATGGGATGGATCGGTGGCAGGTAGAGGACGTCGAACCCCATGGACGCGACGTACGGCAGGCGCGCCTCGACGTCGGCGAACGTCCCGTGTCGCCCCGGCTGCCGCGCGCTCGAGCGCGGGAACAGCTCGTACCAGGCGCCGAAGACCGCCCGCTCGCGATCGACGGTCACCTGCAGCACCCGCTCGTAGCGGGTCGCACCCGCCCGATCGGGATGACGGGCGACGCAGGCCGCGAGCTCGGACGCCAGCGCCGCAGCGATCCGGACGGCGGCGTCGCCGGGAGCCCCGAGCGCACGCGCCTGCGCCGAGAGCCAGGGGCGGTCCTCGCCGCTCGCGCGCTCCGCCGCCCGACCGAGCAACGCCGCCCCCTCGAGCAGCTCGCTGCTCACGTCCAGGCCGGCGTCGCGCTTCTTCGCCAGCGCGGAGCGCCAGGACGCGAACTCGTCCGCCCAGGCCTGCACCACGTACTCGTACGTCCCGAGGTGCGTGACCGTGAACGTCGCCTCCCAGCGGTCGTTCACGCGCGGCTCCATCGGGACCTCCTGCCAGACGTCCTCGCCGACCCGCCGGAAGCCGAGCATCGCCACGAGCCGATCGTGCCCCTCGGCGAACACGTCGGCACCGACGGTCACGGTCTCGCCCACCACGCGCTTCACCGCAAAGCGCCCTCCGTCGAGCTCGGGCGTCACGCCTTCGATGACGACCCGTGCCGGTCCCTCGGCGCCGTTCGGGTGCGCGACGTTTTTCATGTGATCCGTCCGGGGATCCAGCCCGTCAACCTTCACGCGGAGGGCGGCACACGCGCGTGTGCTGGCAGCCGATCGACTCTGCCACCGGATGTGGCTCCTGTCGATATGCCCCGGGTTCGGGCCCGGGCGGTACTCACGTCGTCTCTGTGGAGAAGGACGACTAGATCGGCTGGCCCGCAAGCCACCGTGGACGTGCAGACATTGCGAAGTGACAGCCGAGAGGATGCCGCGAAAGGGTATCTCCGTCCAAGGCGGAACCATCAATCTCGCGGTCGACGCGCGATAAAAGCTTGGCGCATTTGGTCGCCGTGTCGTCGTCAGCGGGGAGGTCAAGTACGACCGCACCGGGACTTCGTTCAGCATCTGCGCCGATGATAACGCGAGCTCCCGTCTGCTGATGATGTCCACGGACGGTTAGTGGCGCGAGGTCATTCCCTACTGGCGCCGATCGGTCTGCTAGCTCTTGACAAATTCCAGATAGACTGCCCCCGGTATTCACCGCACTACCAGGCGCCAGCCCCGCCGCGCTGCGCCGCCGCCCCCGCGTCCACGCCTCGCAGCAGCTCGCCGTCCTCCACTCCCCGCGCGCGCA
>VBLD01000495.1 GCA_005879205.1 Deltaproteobacteria bacterium | reverse complement strand
CTTCTTCCGCCGCGCCTCGCTGGTCGCATCTTTCATCTCGACGCGCAGATCGACGAAGAGCTTCTCGATGTCGAGCTTGGAGAGGAGCTCGCGGATGGCCTCCGCGCCCATCTCGGCACGGAACGCGTCGGCTCCGTGCTCTTCGTAGAGCTTGCGGAAACGGCTCTCGGAGAGGAGCTCGCCCTCCTTCAGCGACGTCGTCCCGGGGTCGACGACGACGTAGGACTCGAAGTAGAGGATCTTCTCGAGCTCCTTGAGCGTCATGTCGAGGAGCGTCCCGATGCGCGAGGGCAGGCTCTTCAGGAACCAGATGTGCGCGACCGGCGTTGCCAGATCGATGTGGCCCATGCGCTCGCGCCGGACTTTCGACTGGATCACCTCGACGCCGCACTTCTCGCACACGACGCCGCGGTGGCGCATCCGCTTGTACTTGCCGCAGTTGCACTCGTAGTCCTTGGTGGGACCGAAGATCTTGGCGCAGAAGAGCCCGTCCCGCTCCGGCTTGAAGGTCCGGTAGTTGATCGTCTCGGGCTTCTTCACCTCGCCGTGCGACCACGACCGGATCTTCTCCGGCGACGCCAGCGAGATGCGGATGGCGTTGAAGTTGAGCGGGTTCTTCGGTTTCTCGAAGAGACTGAACAGATCTTCCATCATGGGTTAACTCCTTGGGGGCCCGTGCGGTGCTCGCTCGCTTCGCTCGCTGCGCTCCTCCGATGCCCCCAAACCCCATCGGCCGGCTCGAGCGCTCTCGCGCTCGGCCTCCGAATGCCCATCAATTTCGCGTTGGTCGTCATTGCCGTTACTCCCCTGCCGGACGATCTTCGGTGAGCTCGATGTCGAGCGCGAGGCTCTGGAGCTCCTTCACCATGACGTTGAAGGACTCGGGCAACCCTGGCTCGAGCACGTTCTCGCCCTTGACGATCGCTTCGTACATGCGGGTGCGACCCGCCACGTCGTCGGACTTGACGGTGAGCATCTCCTGGAGCGTGTAGGCCGCGCCGTACGCCTCGAGGGCCCAGACCTCCATCTCCCCGAGCCGCTGCCCGCCGAACTGCGCCTTGCCGCCGAGCGGCTGCTGGGTGACGAGCGAGTACGGGCCGGTCGACCGCGCGTGGATCTTGTCGTCGACCAGGTGGTGGAGCTTCATCATGTACATGACGCCGACCGTCACCTCGTGGGCGAAGGGGTCGCCGGTCCGTCCGTCGTGGAGTCGGGTCTGGCCGTTGGCGGGCAGCGTGGCCCGTGCCACGAGCTTGAAGATCTCCTCCTCCGATGCTCCGTCGAACACTGGCGAACCCACGTGGATGCCCTTCGCCGCCTTCCTGGCGAGCTTCACCACGTCGTCGTCGGCGAGCGCATCGACGAAGTCCGCCAGCTCCTTCTTGCGCAGCGCATCGACGTTCGGCCGCCCGTCGTTCTCGAGGTCGGACTTGATCTGACTACCGAGCTCGCGCGCCGCCCAGCCGAGATGGGTCTCGAGGATCTGGCCGACGTTCATCCGGCTCGGAACGCCGAGCGGGTTCAGGACGATGTCGACCGGCGTCCCGTCGGCGAGGTACGGCATGTCCTCTTCGGGAAGAATACGCGACAGCACCCCCTTGTTGCCGTGGCGTCCGGCCATCTTGTCGCCCACCTGAAGCTTGCGCTTGATGGCGACGAAGACCTTGACCATCTTGATGACACCGGGCGGGAGCTCGTCACCGCTCTTCAGGCGCTCGATCTTCTCGTTGAAGGCCATCTTGATGACGTCGATCTGCTCCTGCATCCCCTCGACCAACCGCGAGAGCTCGTCCTCGACGCGCTCTTCCCCCACCTTGATGTCGCCCCAGTAGTTCGACGGGATCTGCGCCAGCACCTCGGGCGCGATCTCGACACCCTTGTTCAACAGGATCTTGCGCGTGTCGTCGGCGAGACGCGCGGTGGTCACCTTGCCCTGCAGGAGCTTGAGCACCTTCTTGCCGGCGCTCTCCCGGATGATCCGGATCTCGTCCTGCTGGTCCTTCTTGAGCTTGGCGACCTCGTCCTCCTCGATGGCGCGCGACCGCTCGTCCTTCTGGATGCCCTTGCGGGAGAAGACACGGGCGTTGATGACCGTGCCCTCGACGCCCGGCGGGACGCGGAGGCTCGTGTCCCGCACCTCGCCCGCCTTCTCGCCGAAGATCGCGCGCAGCAGCTTCTCCTCGGGTGAGAGCTGCGTCTCGCCCTTCGGCGTGATCTTCCCGACCAGGATGTCGCCCGGCTTCACCTCCGCGCCGATGCGGATGATCCCCGACTCGTCGAGGTCCTTCAGCGCCTCGTCGCCGACGTTCGGAATGTCGCGCGTGATCTCCTCGGGGCCGAGCTTGGTGTCGCGCGCCACGCACTCGAACTCCTCGATGTGGACCGAGGTGAAGAAGTCGTTCTTCACGACGCGCTCGGAGATGAGGATCGAGTCCTCGAAGTTGTAGCCGCCCCACGGCATGAAGGCGACCATCACGTTGCGGCCGAGCGCGAGCTCACCCATCTCGGTGGAAGGACCGTCGGCGATCACGTCTCCCGCCTTCACGTGGTCGCCGACGACCACGATCGGACGCTGGTTGATGCAGGTGTTCTGGTTCGAGCGCTGGTACTTGATCAGGTTGTAGATGTCGACGCCGGGATCGCGCCCGTCCTGGGACGGGCGGTCGGCCTTCACGACGATACGCGTCGAGTCGACTTGCTCGACGATGCCGTCGCGGCGCGCGACCACGGTGACCCCCGAGTCGCGGGCGACCACGCGCTCCATACCGGTCCCGACGAGCGGTGCATCGGTTCGAAGGAGGGGCACGGCCTGGCGCTGCATGTTCGAGCCCATGAGCGCTCGGTTGGCGTCGTCGTTCTCGAGGAACGGGATGAGGGAGGCCGCCACCGAGACGAGCTGGTTCGGCGACACGTCCATGAACTCCACCTGCTCGGGCC
>VBLD01000051.1:7693-8261 GCA_005879205.1 Deltaproteobacteria bacterium | reverse complement strand
TAGTATTTCACGACAATCATGCCCGGGATGCGTGGACCAATGCTACGTCGAGAGACGGAGGAGACGCCATGAGCGGCAAGGCCAGGATCCTCGTCGTCGATGACGACGCGACCATGCGCGAAGCGCTGCGCGACACCCTCAGCACGGAGGGCTACGGCGTCATCGCGGTCGAGAACGCCATCCAGGCGATCGCCGAGCTCGAGAAGCAGGAGGCGGATCTGGTGCTCGCCGACCTCACGCTGCCGCGGGTGAGCGGGCTCGAGCTGCTCGACAGCGTGCGGCGCCACTGGCCCGGCCTCGAGGTCATCGTCATCACGGGCCAGGGCAGCATCGAGACCGCGGTCGACGCCATCAAGCGGGGGGCGTACCACTACGTCACCAAGCCGTTCACGCCGGACGAGATCCTGCATCTCGTCGGGCAGGCGCTGGAGCGCCGCCGGCTCGTCCATCGCAAGGAGCGTTTGGAGGAGGAGCTGTCGCTCGTGCGCGGCGTGCACCAGCTCGTCGGTCAGAGCGATCCGATGCGCCGCATCCACGACGTCATCCAGACCGCAGCGGGGAGCGACGC
>VBLD01000051.1:7080-7666 GCA_005879205.1 Deltaproteobacteria bacterium | reverse complement strand
ACGCGCAGAGCCGCCGCAGCCGCGGCCCGCTGGTCAAGATGAACTGCGCCGCGGTGCCCGAGACGCTCCTCGAGAGCGAGCTGTTCGGTCACGAGAAGGGGGCCTTCACCGGCGCCGACCGCCGCCGCATCGGCCGTTTCGAGCAGGCCGACGGCGGCACGCTCTTCCTCGACGAGATCTGCGAGATGCACCCTCGCCTGCAGGCGAAGTTCCTGCGCGCGCTCCAGGAGCGCGAGATCGAGCGGCTCGGCGGCGTGGGCACCATCCCGGTCGACGTCCGCATCATCGCGGCCACCAACCGCGACCTGCAGAAAGCGCTCGAGGAGGGCATGCTGCGCGAGGACCTGTACTACCGGCTGAACGTCATCCTCCTCCGGGTGCCGCCGCTGCGCGAGCGCATGGACGACGTCCAGATGCTGGCCATGCACTTCCTGCGCAAGTATGCCGCCCGCGAGCACTCCTCGATGTCGAGCATCTCCGACGAGGCTCAGGAGGTGCTGATCAGCTATGCGTGGCCGGGCAACGTGCGCGAGCTGGAGAACGCCATCGAGCGCGCCGTCGTGCTCGGCAAGGGCGAGCAGCTCCG
>VBLD01000051.1:0-6952 GCA_005879205.1 Deltaproteobacteria bacterium | reverse complement strand
GGCATCCATCGCACCAGCATCTACGACAAGATGCGCCGCTACGGGATCGAGTACCCGCAGCCCGAGCGGGTGGAACAGTAACGGTCACATGCGAAACACTCCGTGCCTGGGCGGCGGCACGGAGGGACGCAACGCGACGGCAAGCGCGAGCCCGAGGACGTCGCGCGTCTCGAGGGGATCGATGATGCCATCGTCCCAGAGCCGCGCGGTGGCATAGAAGGCGTTCGACTCCTCCTCGTACTTGGCGAGGATCGGCGCCGTCAGCGCCGCCTCCGCCTCGGCCGTGAGCGCCTCGCCCTGGGCGGCGAGCTGCTGGCGCTTGACGGCGAGCAGCGTCGCCGCCGCCTGCTCGCCCCCCATCACCGAGATGCGCGCGTTCGGCCAGGTGAAGAGGAACCGCGGTCCGTACGAGCGACCGCACATCGCGTAGTTCCCCGCGCCATGCGACGCACCGATGATGACGGTCAGCTTCGGCACCTGCGCGGTCGCGACGGCGTGCACCATCTTGGCGCCATCCTTCGTGATGCCGCCGCGCTCGTACTGCTTGCCCACCATGAAGCCGGTGATGTTCTGCAGGAAGAGCAGCGGCACGCGCCGCTGGCAGGCGAGCGTGATGAAGTGCGTGCCCTTGAGCGCCGCCTCCGAGAGCAGCACGCCGTTGTTGGCCAGGATGCCGACCTCGTAGCCGTGCAGTCGGGCGAAGCCGGTGACCAGTGTCGTGCCGTAGAGGAGCTTGAACTCGTGGAAGCGGCTGCCGTCGACCAGGCGAGCGATCACCTCGCGGACCTCGTAGGGCCGGCGCGGGTCGCGCGGCAGGATGCCGTACAGGTCGGCCGGGTCCTCTGCCGGTGGCTCGACCGGTCCGGGCTCGACGGCCGGCGCGAGCCGGGGCACGTGCGCGAGCGCCTGGCGCGCGAGCAGGAGGCCGTGCGCGTCGTCGGCCGCGAGATGATCCGAGACGCCCGAGATGCGGGTGTGCACGTCGCCGCCGCCGAGCTCCTCGGCGGTCACCTCCTCGCCGGTGGCGGCGCGAACCAGCGGCGGTCCGCCGAGGTAGATGGCGCCCTGCTCGCGCACGATGATGTTCTCGTCGCACATCGCGGGCACGTAGGCGCCGCCCGCGGTCGACGGACCGTGGACGACCGCGATCTGCGGAATGCCCTCCGCCGACATTACGGCCTCGTTGAAGAAGATGCGCCCGCCGGGGGTGAAGATCTCGGCCTGGAGCGGGAGGAAGGCGCCGCCGGAATCGACGAGGTAGACGCAGGGGAGGCGATTCTCGAGCGCGATCTGCTGCGCGCGAAGCTGCTTCTGCACGGTGATCGGGTAGAGCGTCCCGCCCTTCACGGTCACGTCGTTGGCGAGCACCATCGTCTGATGCCCGGAGACCGTGCCGATCCCGGTCACCAGCCCGCCGGCCGGCGTCGGCCCGTCGTAGCAGCCCTCGGCGGCGAACGGCATCAGCTCGAGGAACGGCGCGTCGGGGTCCAGGAGCCGCGCGATCCGCTCGCGCACCAGCAGCCGGCCGCGGGCGGTGTGCCGCTCCCGCGCCCTCGGCGGCCCTCCTTCGCGCGTGGCCTCGAGGCGGGCGCGCAGCTCGGCGGCGAGCCCGCGGTGGTGACGGGCGTTCTCCTCGAACTCCGGGTCGCGGCGGACGTGCGAAGCGAGACGTCGCACTACCGCGTCCCGTCCGGCGGCGGGGGGCCCGGCAGCGCGTCGAGAACCTCACGGCTCCCGTTGCGGGGACGTTGACGCACGCGCGATCGTATGTCGGAGCCTCGCCGTCCCGCAACCTCGTCACCTCCAAGCCTTCGGGCATTCCCGAAGGACTTGCGCCACTGCACGAAAGGGCGGCTCTGCGCGCCGCTTCGGCCGCTTGGCATTCTTGTTCGCAGGCATACCCCTTGCTGTCCGCGTCATGCGCGTTCGGCTCGCGCTGGGACTCGGTGTGACGGCCTCCCTCGCCGGCCTGCTGGCGCTCGCCCAGCAGACGCCGCCGTCGCGCAACGTCGGCGACTACGTCATCGTCGGCCTCGCTCGCGTGTCCCTCGGCAGCGGCGTGCACGTGCTCTCCGGCAACGTCGGCGTGAACGCGGCCGGTTCGGGACCCCGTCGGGGCCTGCCGGGCAGCCCGGGCACGCTCTTCGTTTCTCACGACGGCACCTTCGATCTCGGACAGGGCGCCGCCCCGGTGGCGGACACGGTCCGGCTGAGCAACCACGTGACCGTCGGCGACGTCTACGCGAACAGCTTCTCGGCCGGCCCTGGCACGTCCTTTCACTCCCCGCACGTGCCCTTCGAGCTCCTCGGCAGCGGCCGGACCCTCTTCGCTGCGCCGCCCGAGCTGCCGCTGTTCACCTGTGCCGGATCGGCCTTCGGCGCCTTCGTGCTGCCCGACGGTCCGACCCGCCTCGCCCCCGGCGCGTACGGCTCGCTCTTCGCGAAGCGCGACGCCGACGTCGAGCTCGCCCCGGGCACGTATCGGTTCGAGAGCATCAAGCTCGGCACGCGAGCGACGCTCGTCGCGGCGGGCCCCGTGACGGTGAACGTCTGCGGCGATCTCCGCCTGTCGAACGCCGTGCGGATCGGCTTCACGAACGAGCGAAGCGCCAGGGACTTCGTCCTCAACGTCGCCGGAACACGCGTCGCCTTCGGCCACGGCAACGACGTGACCGCCGTCGTCCGGGCGCCGAACGCGCAACTGCGGCTCGGCACGCTCGTGCGGCTGCGCGGGCAGTTCATCGCCAACGCGGTGAGCAGCGGCCCCCGGGTCGAAATCACGTGCGACACGGGCAGCGCGCATTGCGCGCGGGTGACGACCACGACCATCCCGCGGTCCTCCACCACCACCACGACACCCCCGGCCTCGAGCACGACGCTCCCGCGGGTGACGGCGAACATCGCGGAGATCTGCGGCAACTGCCTCGACGACGACCACGACGGCCTGACCGACTTCGAGGATCCCGCCTGCTGCTCCGACCGCCAGCTCTTCCCGATGACCGTTGACGTGGGCCGCATCCGTCCACATGGGCCGAGGAGTCTCCTCCGGCTGAAGTCCCTGCTCGCCGCCGAGGGCCTCTCGGACGTGAACCCGCTCCGGCAGGACGTCTTCCTCCAGATACGCGCCGACGGCGGGCACGAGGTCTTCTGCGCCAAGGTGCCTGCCGGTCGCTTCGTCGTGAAGCGACCCGGTGTGTTCAGATTCCGGGATCCCGGGCACAGCGTGGGAAGCGCCCGGGGCCTCGATCGTCTCGCGGTGCGGATCGCTAGGAATGGCGTCGTCCGTTTCCGCGCGCTCGCCCGGAATGCGGCGTTCACCAGCCCGCGGAACGGCCAGCTGAGCGTGACGGTCAGCTTCCGGAACGCGCTCGAGGCCGAGGCGGGCAACCGCTGCGCGACCACCCGGAGCCTCCGCACGGACCGGCGCGGCGCGCTGCGCACTCCCTGAGCTATCCGGCCGGCTGCACTCCGAGCCGTGCGCCGAGAACGGGGCGGGCTCCGGGGTCCTGCACTACCGTCACGCCGCGCAGACGCGCGCCGACCACCGGCAGCCGGATCGGCAAGATTGCCTCGCCGTCGGAACCCGCTGCGAACGCCGGCCCCGCCTGCACCCGTCCGTCGTCGAGCTCGAGCTCGACCCGGTAGGACCGCCCGGCGGCCGGCAGCCCGAAGGCGTACAGCAAGGCCGCGGCGCGGGCCGGATGCCAGAGGAGGTGTCCGCGCGCGCCGTCGCTCGTGCGGGGCTCGAGGCGGGCGACCCCGAATCCCGGCATCGCCGCCAGGTCGGCGAGCGTCCGCTCCGGCGCGCCGCCGAGCAGGCGGTCGATCTCGGCGTCGCGGCGGCGGATGCTGCGCAACAAGCTCCCGCTGCGCGCCTCGGCCGCCGCCAGCTCGGCCTCCAACCGCGCCCGTTCTCCGGCGGCGCCGCGGGCGGCCGCCCGCGCCTCCGCCACCTCCGCGCGCACGGCCTCGAGCGTGCGGCCGAACGCGTCGCTGCGGGCGACGGCTTCCGCCCGCGCGGTCTCGACCTCGATCAGACGGGCCGCCGCACGGACGCTCTCCGCACGTCGCTCCGCCTCTCGCTGGCGTAGGTCGCGGATCGTCCAGCCGACGAGCGCCGCGAGCGCCAGCGCCAGCACCACAGCGGTCGCCGGGGCGAGCCGGCGCTCGCGTCGGAGCCCGGCTTCCCAGCGGCTCCGCGGTCGCCCGACCGGCAGGCGGAAGAGGGCCCCCAGGCAGTCGGGACAGCCGGTCGCGAGGTGAGCGCGAACCACTTCCGCGGGCTCCTCCTCGAGCTCGCCTGCGGCGTAGGGCGGCAGGACGGCGCGCAGCTCGTCGTGCGTCACGCCGCTCGAGCATACCGTGCGACGGTCACAGATACACGGCTCCGCATGCGGGTTTGTCCCAGGTGAGAGTAGACTCTTTTCCGATTGTGTTCGCCGCCTACAAGGAGGTACCCTGTCTCGACATGGGGGCAGGAAAATCGGCGCTGGCAAACGGAGCGGAGCATCGGCCGGGCTTCGAGGCGATGGCGGACGTCATCCTCTACCGGTGGTCGACCGAGCGCGACACGTGGGTGAGCGCATCCGAGGTCGAGGAGGCACGCGCCTACCTGGCGCGCCAGGGAATCACGACCAGCGCCCTCCCCGATGGACGCTTCGCCCTGGCCGGCGAGTCCGCGCGCGCCTTCGGTGCCGAGCGCCTCGTCTTCCTCGGCCTCCAGCAGCTGCGCGGAACCCGCAGCGCCTGAGCTAACCCCTCGGCCTCCAGCAGCTGCGCGGAACCCGCAGCGCCTGAGCTAGCCACCCGTCCGCGCGTGGCGCGCGGCGAGCGAGCGCAGGCGCGCACCGACCGCGGCACTCGAGCCGCGGCCGAGCTCCTCGACGGTCCACGGCATCCGGTAGCCCCAGTTGTGCGGCCCGACCGTTGCCGGCACGTTGACGCGCTCGCGCCCGCCGAAGGCGTCCTGCAGCGGGACCACGACGAGGTCGGAACCGGCGGCATAGAGCCCGTCGAGCAAGGCGCCGTGGACGGCGGGAGTGAATTCAGCACCGGCATCGTGCAGGGCGGCAAAGAGCGGCACGCTCGCGAGCGCGCGGCGCCCCCGGTCCCCGAGCTCGTCGCTCCACCAGGCGGCGAGCGTGCTCGTGTCGTGCGTGCCGCTGGTCGCGACCGAGAGGCGGGGATAGCCGAGCGGATCGCGGAACGCGCCGGCGTCCTCCTCCCAGCGCAGCACGCGGTAGCCGGGGATGCCCAGGGCGGTGAGCGATCGCCGCACGAACGGCGGCACGGTGCCGAGGTCCTCCGCGATCACCTGCGTGCGGCCCGCCGCCGAGAGGGCCACGCCGAGCAGGCGCTCACCGAGGGCGAGCTGACGAGTTTCGTCATCCGGGACGAACCGTCCGTCCGCGCCGGGACAGAAGATCCACATCCGGTAGTACCCGACGACGTGATCGACGCGCACGGCGTCGAACAGACGCCCCGCGCGCGCCATCCGGCCGCGCAGCCACCGGAAGTCGGCGGCCGCCATCGCGTCCCAGCGATAGACGGGAAGGCCCCAGTCCTGGCCGCGCTCGCTGAAGGCGTCGGGCGGCGCACCGACGTTGCAGCCGAGATCGAACTCGTCCTGCCGGACCCATACGTCGGCGCTGTCCCCCGCGACCATGAACGGGAGATCGCCCTTCAGGCGCACGCCCACCGCGGTTGCTTCCCGTCGTACGGCGCTCCACTGCTCGGCGGCGACCCACTGCACGTACTCGTGGAAGAGGCGGCGCCGTTCGACCTGGCGCGCGGCCACCGCCACGGCCGTCGGCTCCCGGTCGCGGAGCGCGGGCTCCCACGCCGTCCACGGACCCTCGTCGCGGCTCTCCTTGCAGGCCCGGAACAGCGAGTAGGAATCGAGCCAGTCGGCCTCGGCCGCCCGAAAGCCTTCGAATGCGGCCGCGCGTGCACTGCGGCCGCGCCACTCGGTTGCGAGAAAGTGCTCGAACGCGATCTCGAGCGCGCGACGTTTGACGGCGCGAACGGCGTCGTAGTCGATGTTGGCCTGCTCCCGGGCCCCGTCCAGGCGTGTGCGATCGTCGGGCGCCAGCGCAGCCTCACCACCGGCGGCCACGAAGTCCTCCACCTCGCGCAGCGCGAGATAGATCGAATCGATCGCGAACGCGCTCAGCACGGTGTAGGGGCTCCGCTCTCCCGGAGCGGTCTCGACGATCGGCAAGAGCTGGAGGAGGCCGTGACCGGCGGCCGCGAGCCAGCGCACGAGCGGCGCCAGGTCGGCGATCTCGCCGATGCCCCAATCGCGGCGCCCCCGGACGGAGAAGAGCGGCAGCAGGATGCCGGCCTCGCGGCGCCCCTCGGACATGACGCGCTTCAGCGACCGATGCGACTCTCGGCGACGCCGTGCAGGCGGCGCAGGTCCATGATCCCCACGACCTGGCCGGTATACTCGGGCGGCTGCGCGAGGACCCAGAGCGCGGCCTCGGCACCGACCTCCGTCGGCTCCCACTGGGAGTGGTCGAGCCCCGGCGTGTTGTGCACGAACCCCTCGGAGGCGATCGGCACGTCGATCCGGAGGCAGTTGACGGCGATGCCGTCGGCGGCGAGCTCCTCCGCGGTCCCGGTGGTCAGCCGCTCGAGGGCGGCCTTGGAGACGCCGTACACGAGGAGCCCGCGGATGGGCAGCACCGCCGCGGCCGAGGAGATGTTGAGTATCTGCCCTCCCGCCTTCATGGCCGGCCGCGCCGCGCGCATGGCGAGCAGCGGGGCACGCACGTTGACCTCCATGACGAGGTCCCAGCGCTTCATCGGCATCGCCAGATCGCCGTCGAAGGTGATCGCCGCGTTGTTCACGAGGATGTCGAGGTGGCCGAAGACCTCGAGCGTGCGCGCGACCATCGCCTCGGGCTCGCCAGGCCGCGAGAGGTCGCTGGGAATGGCGAGGCCGCGCCGG
>VBLD01000050.1:9602-13035 GCA_005879205.1 Deltaproteobacteria bacterium | reverse complement strand
TCTCCCGCCTGCGCCCGCGGGCGCGTGACCACCACCCGGCGGCCGAAGAGCGGCCGCTCCTCGAACCAGCGCACGCGCTCGCGTACTCCCACCACACTGCCCACCACGACCACCGCGGGAGGGCCGAGCTCCGCCGCGGCGACCCGTTCGGCGAGCGTAGCGACAGTCGCCACGACCGTGCGCTGGCGGCCCGTCGTCCCGCGCTCGACGGCCGCGGCGGGCGTGGCACCGGCGAGGCCGTGCTCGAGGAGCTTCGCCATGATCGCCGGCAGCTGCCGCATGCCCATGACGAAGACGAGCGTGCCGCGCTGGCGCGCGAGCTCGGCCCAGGGCAGGGCGGGAGCGGTCGGCTCCGCTCCCGCGGCCGGACGGGCCTGGTGACCGGTCGCGATGGTCACGAGCGAGGCGTGGTCGCGGTGTGTCGCCGGGATGCCGGCGTATGCCGGCACGGCGAGCGCCGCGCTCACGCCGGGCACCACCTCGAACGGCACTCCGGCCCGCCCGAGCGCCTCGGCCTCCTCCGCGCCACGTCCGAAGAGAAAGGGATCGCCGTTCTTGAGCCGCACCACCGTCTTGCCGCTCGTCGCGCGGGCGACGAGGAGCCGTTCGATCTCCGCCTGGTCGAGCCGGGCCGGGTCGCCGTGCGCGCCGCCGACCGCGATCACCTCGGCGTCGGGCCGCGCGTGCTCGAGCAGACGGCGGCTGACGAGGTCGTCATGCACGACGACGTCGGCGGCCGCGAGACAGCGCTGACCTCGCAGCGTCAGCAGCCCCGGGTCGCCGGGGCCCGCCCCCACCAGGTAGACGCGACCGCTCATCGGTATTCTTCGCTCGCGCTCATCAGTATTCTTCGCTCGCGCTCATCGGCCGATCAACGCCGCCGCGCCGGCGGCCAGGAGTCGCTCCGCGAGCGTGCGTCCGAGCGCCGCCGCCGCGCTCGAGGCGGCCATACCCCGGTCTTCGAGCTGGCGACGCCCGTCCGGGTCGGCGACCAGCGCGCGCAAGCTCACCTGGCCGTCCGCGACCGTCGCGTGCGCGGCGAGCGCCGTGTTGCAGTCCCCCCCGACCGCCGTCAAGAAGGCTCGCTCCGCCGCGACCGCCGTCGCCGCGACCGGGTCCTCGACGGCCGCCAGGATCGCCCGCGTCGAAGCGTCGTCGGCGCGGCACTCGAGCGCGAGGGCGCCCTGGCCGACGGCCGGGAGGAACTCCTCCACGGCGAGGGGACGCGCCGCCGGCTCGACGATGCCGAGCCGCGCCAGCCCCGCCGCGGCCAGCACCAGGGCGTCGACCTCGCCCGTGCGCCACTTGCGGAGCCGCGTGTCCACGTTGCCGCGGAGGAGGACCACCTCGAGATCCGGGCGGCGCGCGAGGAGCTGCGCCCGCCGGCGCGGGCTCGCCGTGCCAACGCGCGCGCCCTCGGGGAGGCCCGCGAGGCCACCCGCACCACCGACGAGAACGTCGCGCGGGTCGACGCGCTCGGGCACGGCGCCGATCACGAGCCCGGGCGCCAGCCGCGCCGGCAGGTCCTTCATCGAGTGCACGCCGGCATCGACGTGACCCTCGGCCAGCGCCTCCTCGATCTCCTTGACGAACAGGCCTTTGCCGCCCGCGGGCGCGAGCGGCCCGCGCAGCCGGTCGCCGGTCGTACGCACGAACACCAGCTCGACCTCGAGCCCGGCATGGCGCCCGGCGAGCGCCGCGCGCACGAGCTCGGCCTGCGCCCGCGCCAGGGGGCTGGCGCGTGTGCCCAGGCGCAGCCGACCGGTGGCGGCCCCCACTACTCCTCCCCGTCGTCCGGATCGCCGCCGAGACGAAAGAGTCGCCGGGCCGCCTCGACGAAGAAGGCCTCGCTCGCCTGCGCCTCGTGGCGGCGGAGCGCCGTCAGCGGTCCGTGCAGGATCTTGTTGACGATCGCGCTGGTCACCCGCTCGAGGACCTCCGGCAGCCTGGGATCCGCGTCGGCGCAGGCGGCGAGCCCGCGCGCCACCTCCCGCTGCCGGATCGCTTCCACCTTGTCGCGCAGCGCGACGATGGTCGGCACGACGTCGAGGCTCGTGAACCAGCGCCAGAAAGCGTCGACCTCGGCGTCGATGATGGTCTCGGCCTTGACGGCCTCGCGCGCCCGCGCGCCCTTGTTGTCGGCGATGACGCCCTCGAGGTCGTCGATGTCGAACAGGTAGACGTCGTCGACCGCGTTGACGCCCGGGTCGAAGCCCCGCGGCACGGCGAGATCGACGAACAGCATCGGCCGGCGGCGCCGCTCGCGCATCGCCTCGTCCACCAGGGCCGGCGTCAGCAGGAACTCGTCGCCGCTCGCGGTGCCGATCACCAGGTCGGCGAGCGGGAGGTAGCGAGGTAGGCGCTCGAAGGGGACAGGCATCCCGCCGAGCTCGCGCGCCACGTCCATCGCGCGCTCGTAGGTCCGGTTGACGACCAGCACCGAGCCCACCCCCTGCGCCAGCAGCTGGCGCGCCGTGAGCTCGCCCATCGCGCCCGCGCCGATCAGCATCGCCGTCTTGTCCTCGAGCCGGTCGAAGATGCCGCGCGCCAGCTCGACGGCGGCCGACCCGACGGACACGGCTTTCTCGGCGATGCCGGTCTCGGTCCGCACGCGCTTGGCGACCGCGAAGGACTTGTGGAAGCAGCGGTGAAGCACGCGGCCCGAAGCGCCGACCGACGCCGCCAGCGCGTACTGCTCTTTCAGCTGCCCGAGTATCTGCGGCTCGCCGACCACCATGGAGTCGAGACTCGCCGCCACCCGGAAGAGGTGACGCACCGCTTCGCGGTCGGCGTGCGTGTAGAGGTGGCCGGTGAGGACCGGCTCGTCGAGGCCGTGCTCGCGCGCCAGGAAAGCAGGGAGCACGCCGCCCATCGTTTCGACGTCGGCGCCGCAGGCGATCACCTCGACCCGATTGCACGTGGACATGATCGCCGCCTCGAGGACGCCGGGCAACGTCAGCAGGCCGCGCAACGCCGGCTCGATCCGTCCGTTGGCGAACGCCACCCGCTCGCGGACCTCGACCGGCGCCGTCCGATGGTTCAGGCCGACGAGGACGATCGTGCGCTGCTCCACGCTAGAAGGCCTTCCCGTGGTTGCCGAGCGCCAGCACGTTCACGCTGACCAGCGAGAGCACGATCACCGCGAAGCCGGCGATGGTGAGCGTCGCCGCCCAGCGGCCGCGCCAGCCGGCCGTCATGCGGCCCTGGAGGAGGACGACGTACACGGCCCACGTGAGCAGGGAGAAGACGAGCTTCGGATCCGTCGACCAGGACCGTCCCCACGCCTCGTGGGCCCACATGATGCCGCTCACGATGCCGAGCGTCAGCAGGATGAGACCCCAGACGAGGCAGGTATAGTTGAGGCGGTCGAGCGTCTCGAGCGAGGGCAGGCGGCGCAGAAGGCCCCGGCCGCGGTGGGTCTTCAGGCGACGCT
>VBLD01000050.1:0-9570 GCA_005879205.1 Deltaproteobacteria bacterium | reverse complement strand
AGGAGGCTCGCGCTGAAGGCGAGCGCGAACACGGCGTCGCCGAGCGTCGCGAGCACGACGTGGACCGGCAGCCAGGCGCTGTCGAGGACGGGCGGCAACGGACGCGCGCCGCTGTATGCGGCGGCGGCGGCCATCAAGAGACCGAAGGCGAGCGGGCTCACGACGGCGCCGAGGGCGATGAGCGGGCGTCGGGCCTGAACGGCCAGGAAGATCGCCACCAGGAGGGCCGCCAGGAACGAGAGGGCCTCGGCGAACGTGGTGACCGCGATGTGGCCGCCTGCGACGGAGCGCACGATGATGGCGGCCGCATGCACGCCGAGCCCGGCGAGCAGGAGCCGCGGCAGGAGCCGCCGCGGCAGCTCCTGCCGCACCGCCAGTCCCGCCAGGGCGACCAGCGTCGCAGCGAGGTAGAGAAGCGTGGCCAGCCGCAGCAGCCCGAGCTCCATCGGCTACCGCTCCGCGCCGAGCGCCACGCCGAGCCGGTCGAGCGTGAGACGCTCGCCGCCGACGCGGGTGAGCAACCCGTCGATCTCCTCGCGCGCCCCGCGCCGCACGAGATCGAGCAGGGAGGAATCGAGGAGCGCCGACAGGACCTCGGCCCGCCCGGGCTCTGGCGCGAGCACCCGGCGGATCGCCCCCAGGATCGCGACGAACGGTCCGTATTCCGGCCCGACGTGGGTCTCGAGATCGCGGCGGAGACGGGCGGCAAGCGCCGGGCTCGCCCCCCCGGTCCCGATCGCGACCGTGAGCTCCCCGCGCGCCAGCACCGCCGGCGAGAGGAACGTCGACGCGTCCGGCACGTCGATGACGTTCAGGAGCACGCGCTCACGGGCGGCCTCGTCGCGGAGCTGCGCGATCGTCTCCGGGTCGCGGGTCGAGGCGAAGGCCAGGAATGCCCCCTGGAGGTCGCCGGGCCGATAGTCGCGGCCGAGATGGCGGAGACTCTTCTCCGCCCCCAGGGCCGCCGGCAGCGTGGGCGCGACGAGGGTCACGTCGGCGCCGGCGCGGAGACAGGCCGCAGCCTTGGCCGCGGCCGGGGCGTCGGCGCCGACCACCACGCATCGCCTGCCCTCGAGGCGCAGGAAGACCGGATGAGTCCGCATCCGCTTCCGGATCGTACCAGAAGCAAAACGCGGTCGAAACGAGCGGTCTCAGGCCGCGCTGCGACGGACGCTGCGGGGAATCCTCAGGGTCTGCCCGGTGCGGAGGTGACCCTCCTTGCCGAGCCCGTTGGTGACGCGCAGGCTCGCCACGCTCACCTTGTAGCGCTTGGCGATGTGCGAGAGCGTCTGCCCGCGCTGGACCCGGGTGGTGAGCACGGCGGGACGAACGCGAGCCCCCCGGACCGTCCGGTGGGCGACGGCAGGAATCACCTTCCGCTCGATGACCCGCTCCTCCTCGGCCGGCGCCTGGGCGAGGCGCGTCTCGAAGCCGGTGGCCCCGGACTCCGGCAGCCGCAGCCGGACGCCGCGCGGGATCGGGCGCCTGCCGGCGACGACCAGGGACGAGAGGGAGGGGTTCAGGCTCGCCAGCACCTCCCGGTCCGCATGCGCCATGTGAGCCGCCTGCTGGATGCCGATCGCGCGGTCGAGCCGGCGCTCGTGCGTCCTCGGCAACGGCTCCACGGTCAGGTTGCCGAAGTACTCCCGCCAGTTCCGCTCGACGTCCAGCGCCGCCACGAATTCGGCGTAGAAGTTCCGCGACGCGAAGCCGAAGGCGTTGCCGTGGTAATCGCGGACGATCGTCGCGATGTCGGTGGTCCCGAGCTGGTCGGCGGCTCGGGCGAGGCCCTCGGGGCCGTGGTTGTAGGCCGTGATCGCCAGCGGCCACGGGCCGAGTGCCCGGTGCATCTCGCCGAGGAAGCGCGCCGCCGCGCGGGTCGCGAAGATCGGATCGCGGCGCTCGTCGACCAGGTTGTCGACGCGGAGGAAGCGCCGGCCGGTGGCCGGCATGAACTGCCAGATGCCGGCCGCACCGACCTTGGAGTAGGCGTGGAGGTTGAAGCACGACTCGACCAGCGGCAGCCGGGTCAGCTCCGGCGGCAGACCCTCCTCGCGGAAGATGCGCTCCATCTCGGGGAGATACGCCCGCGAAACGCGGATGCCCTCGGCGAAACGCTCGCGCAGCCCCCGCTGGCCGCGCAGGCGCTTCTCGTCGCCAGCCGCGAGGAAGCGGTCGGGCGCGTGATCGTCGGCGAAGAGCTCGTAGATCTTCCGCTCCTCGGCGGTCAGCCCCTCGGGGTTCGGCCCGAGCGCGTGCAGGCGGAGCAGCGTGGCCCGGATGCGCTCGAGCTCGAGGTCGGTCTCGATGCGCTGCAGACGATCGACCTCGCCGAGGTTCATGCCGTCTTCGATCTCGGGACGGAAATCGAGGACCTTGTAGACCTTGTCGAGATGCACGGCGTCGTGCAGAACGACTTGGTGAACCGAGTACTCGGCGAAGATGCGCCGCCAGAAGCGAACTTGTGGCTCGAGTCCCGCCGGACGCGGGAACACCTCAGCGTGCGCCTGGGTCTCGTCGGCGCGGACGGCACCGCTCGGCAACGTGCCGAACAGCAAAACCGCTAGAAAACAAATCTCGACGCGCATTGGCCTCCACCGGCCCCTCCGCNNGGGGTATGCTACCAAAGCGAATCGCAGAGAGTCAAACCTGGACGGGCACTTGGCGTCGTTCTGGCGGTGCTGGTCGGGCTCGCCGGCGGCTGCGCCGAGGCTCCGCCACCCGCCGGCGCCCTGGTGGTCGCCTTCGACAGCGACCCGCAGAGCCTCGACCCCCGCTTCCAGACCGACGCCAACGGGGCGCGGCTCGCCGACCTCCTCTACGTGGGCCTGACGCGGGCCGGCGCCGACGGCCAGCGGGCTCCGGAGCTCGCCCGGACGTGGGAGATGCCCGATCGGCGGACCTTCGTCTTCCACCTGCGGTCGGATTTTCGCTTTCCCGACGGCACGGCGGTCACGGCCACCGACGTCCGGGCCACCTACGAGGCGGTGCGCGACCCCGCACTCGCGTCGCCAAAGCGCACAGCGCTGGCCGTGTTGTCGGCGGTCGAGGCGCCCGACCCGACGACCGTCGTGATGCACCTCACCGAACCCTTCGCCCCCTTTCTCGACGCGACCGGGCTCGGCATCCTGCCCGCGGATCGGGCGCGGGAACGGGGCGAGGTGACGACCGGGGCGGGCCCCTTCCAGCTGATCGCCGCCGAGCGCGGTGAGCGGCTCGTGCTGGCGCCGAACCCCCGCTACCCGGACGGGGTCCCGAAGCTCCATCCGCTGATCGTTCGCATCGTGCCCGACGAGATGGTCCGGGTGCTCGAGCTCCGGCGCGGCGGGGTGCACTTGGTGGAGGACGCGCCCGAGCCGGAGATCGGGACCTGGCTCGGCACCATCCCCACCCTCCTCGTGCGTCGTTCTCCGGGCACGAGCTTCGTCTACCTGGCCCTCAACCTGCGCGACCCACGGCTCGCTGATCGACGGGTCCGTGAGGCCATCACGCTCGCGCTCGACCGTGAAGGGCTGGTGCGCTTCGTGCTCGGCGAAACCGCCCGGCCGGCGACCGGCCTGCTCGCCCCCGAGCACTGGGCGTACGCCCGGCTGCGATCGCCACGCCACGATCCCGGGCGCGCGCGCCGGCTGCTCGACCGCGCCGGCTACCGGGCGCCCCGTCCGGGCGCGCCCCGTTTCCGGCTCGTCTACAAGACGTCCTCGCAGCCCGTGCGTCGGCGGCTGGCGGAGGCCGTCCAGACCGAGCTCGGGGCGGTCGGCATCGCGGTCGACGTCCGGGTCTACGAGTGGGGCACTCTCTATGCGGATGTCCGCAGCGGCAACTTCGAGCTCGCCTCGCTCGCCTGGGTCGGAATCACCGACCCCGATCTGTACTATCTGGCGTTCCACTCGACCATGATGCCGCCCGCGGGGTACAACCGCGGCGCCTACGTGAGCCGCGTGACGGATCGACTGACGACGGCCGGCCGTCAGACCTTCGCGCCGGCCCGGCGGCGGGCGATCTACGCCCGGGTGCAGCGCCGGCTGGCGCACGACCTGCCCGTGGTGCCGCTCTGGTGGGAGGACCGCGTCGTCGTGCACACCCGCCGGCTGCACGGGTTCGAGCCGTCGCCGAGCGGCGACCTGCGGGGCCTCGCCGCCGCCTGGCTCGACTGATGCGCGCGCTCGCCGTGCGGCGTCTCGTGCTCCTCCTGCCGACCATGCTCGGGGTCGTGACCCTCGTCTTCGCCTTCCTCCACCTGCTGCCGGGCGACCCGGTCGAGATCATGCTCGGCGAGTGGGCCGCGCCCGCCGACGTCGCGGGGCTACGGCGCGAGCTCGGCCTCGACCGGCCGCTGGCCGTGCAGTACGTCCGCTTCCTGGCGCACGCCATCCGCGGCGACCTCGGACACTCGATCGCCTTCCGGGCGCCGGTCGGGCGCGTGATCGCGGCGCGCTACCCGGCGACGCTCGAGCTGGCGGCCGCGTCGCTCGTCCTGGCGCTCATCTTCGCTGTGCCGCTCGGCGTGCTGGCCGCCGTCCGGCGGGGCTCGGCGGTCGACCGCGCCGCCCGTGTGGCCAGCCTTGCCGGCGTCTGTCTGCCGAGCTTCTGGCTCGGTCCGCTCCTGATGCTCGGCTTCTCGATCCGCCTCGGCTGGCTTCCGGTCTCGGGGCGCGGCGGGGTCGCGCACCTCGTCCTGCCCGCCGTCACCCTGGCGCTCGGCATGGCCGGCATCCTGGTCCGCCTCACGCGGGCGAGCCTGCTCGCCGCGCTCGGCGAGGACTACGTACGCACGGCGCGCGCCAAGGGGGCGCCCCGCTGGCGGGCGGTCGGCATCCACGCGCTCCGCAACGCGCTCGTCCCCGTCGTCGCCGTGCTCGGGCTGCAGGCCGGGGCGCTGCTCGCCGGGGCGGTCATCACCGAAACCGTCTTCGCCTGGCCAGGGCTCGGCCGGCTCCTCGTGCAGGCGATCCAGGCTCGCGACTATCCGCTCGTACAGGGCTGCGTGCTCGCCATCGGCCTGAGCTACGTGGCGGTCAACACCGCCGCCGACGTGCTCGCAGGGGTGATCGATCCGCGGCTCACCGAGGACGCGCGATGAGGAGTCCGGGCGCGCGCGCGGTCCTCGTCGGCACGTCGGGCCTTGCCCTGCTGGCACTGGCGGGGGCCGTGGCGCCGGTGCTCGCGCCCGCGGGTCCGTACGCCGCCGACCTGGCGGCGCGCCTCGGCCCCCCGAGCGACACGCACCTCTTCGGCTAGGACACGCTCGGCCGTGACGTGCTCGCGCGCGTCCTCTACGGGGCGCGCATCTCGCTCGGCGTCGGCGCCGCGACGGTATTCCTCTCGCTCGGCGCGGGGACCCTCCTCGGTTGTGCCGCGGGGTACGCCGGCGGCTGGGTCGACGAGGGGCTGGCACGCGTGATCGACGTGCTGCTGGCCTTTCCGGGCCTGCTGCTCGCCATCGCCCTGGCCGCGATCCGGGGGCCGAGTCTGCCGAACGTCGTCCTCGCCCTCAGCGTGCTCGGCTGGACGGCTTACGCGCGGCTCGCCCGTGCCGTGACCCTGTCGCTCCGCCGTCGGGAGTTCGTCGAGGCCACCGTCGCGCTCGGCGCCCACCCGGTGCGGATCGTCCTCCGTCACCTCCTGCCCCTCGCCGCGCCGATGCTGCTCGTCCAGGCGACGTTCGGCATGGCGGGTGCGATCGTCGCCGAAGGCAGCCTGTCCTTCCTCGGCGTCGGCGCGCCGCCCCCGCTGCCGTCGTGGGGGTCGATGATCGACGAGGGACGGCCCTTCCTCCTGGTCGCGCCCCATCTCGTGCTCTTCCCGGGCGTCGCGCTCGCGCTTGCCGTGCTGGCCCTCCAGCTCCTGGGCGACGGGTTGCGCGACGTGCTTGACGTCGGCGCCGAGCGATCGGCTCGAGCGGTGATCCCGCCGTGACTCGCGCCGTCGACGTCGTCGTCATCGGCGGCGGCGTGGCCGGCGCGTCGCTCGCGTACTTCCTGGCCGAGCGCGGCGTGACCGACGTCCTTCTCCTCGAGCGCGAGACCCAGCCCGGCTTTCACGCCACCGGCCGCAGCGCCGCGGTGCTGTCCGAGCTCGACCCGGTCTCGACGCTCCAGGAGCTGAAGGTGCGGAGCGCCGCGTTCCTGCGTCGCCCTCCCGCGGGCTTCTGCGAGACGCCGCTCCTCGAGCCCTCGGGGATCATGATCCTCTGCCGCGAGCCCCTCTGGGGCGCGCTCCGTCAGGGCGCACCGCTGATCGAGCAGGCGGGCACGCGCATGATCCTCCTTTCGCCGGGCGAGGCGACCG
Source organism: Deltaproteobacteria bacterium (assembly GCA_005879205.1). Classification (GTDB taxonomy): domain Bacteria; phylum Desulfobacterota; class Binatia; order DP-6; family DP-6; genus DP-3. Next base: position 3,279 of record VBLD01000050.1, on the reverse strand, counting down.
CGCGCGTCCCGGTGCTCCTCGCGGATCGCTTCGACGGCGCCGCGCTCCTCCCCGAGGACGGCCACATCGACGTGCACGCGTTGCTCTGGGGCTATCTGCGCCACGCCCGGCGGCACGGGGTCGAGCAGCGCCTCGGCGTGGAGGTGCGCGGGGTGCGCGTCGAGAACGGGCGCGCCACGGCGGTCGTGACGCCCGACGGCGAGATCGCGGCGCGCTGGGTGGTGAACGCCGCGGGCGCCTGGGCGGGACACGTCGCGGCGCTCGCGAGCGCCGTGCCGATTCCGCTCGTCCCGCATCGCCGGACGATCGTCGTCTTCGATCTGCCACTCGACACGCGCGCCTGGCCCATGGTGGCGAGCGACGCCGACCGGCTCTACTTCGCGCCCGAGTCCGGCGGACTGAAGCTCAGCCCGATGGACGAGGAGCCGATGGAGGCCTGCGATCCCGAGCCCGACGCGGTGGCCGTCGCGCGCGGCTTCGAGCGGCTCTCGCGCCTCGCGCCGGCTCTGGTGCCGCGCTCGCTGCGGCGCCAGTGGGCGGGGCTGCGGACGTTCGCGCCCGACCGGGTGCCCGTCGTCGGCGAGGATCCCCGTGTGCGCGGTTTCTTCTGGCTCGCGGGCCAGGGCGGCTGCGGCATCGAGACGAGCCCGATCATGGGACAGGTCGCCGCCGACCTGATCGTCGAGGGGAGGACGCAGCGGCTCGACGCGGGGCAGCTCTCGCCGGCCCGGTTCGCGGAGTGACGCGCCGTCATTTCTGGCAGCGAGGGCAGTAGAAGGTCGAGCGCCCGACGACGACGCGTGTCCGGATCGGCGTGCGGCACGTCGGACAGGGCCGACCGGCACGGTCGTACACGCAGTGGTCGAGCTGGAACCAGCCCTCGCGGCCGAGCCCGTCGCGGTAGTCGGAGATCGACGAGCCGCCGCGGCGGATGGCCTCCATGAGGACCGCGCGACTCGCCGCCACGATCCGCTGGCAGTCGTCGCGCGCGAGGCGCGCCGCGCGGCGTCCGGGGCGGACACCGGCGCGGAAGAGGATCTCGTTCGCATAGATGTTGCCGACCCCTGCCACCCGGCGCTGGTCCATGAGCAGGGCCTTGATCGGGGTGCGACGCGCCCGGGTGAGCGCGAAGAGCGCGGCGGGCGAGAACGCGTCGTCGAGCGGGTCCACGCCTTCGCCGGTCTCGGCCACGAGGCGTGACGGCGCGATCACGGCCATGCGGCCGAAGCGGCGTGGATCGTTGTAGGTGATGACGAAGCCATCGTCGAGCTCGACCACGATGTGATCGTGGCGGCGGGCGGGCCGGTCGCGCGGGGCGAGGGTCAGCTGGCCGGTCATGCCGAGGTGCACGAGCCACAGACGCCCGTCGTCGAGCGGGGCGAGCAGGTACTTGCCCCGGCGTGTCACCTCCGCGATGCGACGGCCCGCGAGGGCCGTCGCGAAGCTCGCCGCCACGCCCCCGCGCAGGCGTCGCTCCTGCACCCGCACGGCGACGACCCGACGGCCGACGATGGCCGGAGCGAGGCTCCTGCGCACGGTCTCGATCTCGGGCAGCTCGGGCACGGGACCTACGGGGCGAGCGCCCGGGCGAGTCGCGCGAACGCGTCGAGGTCGAGCGTCTCGGCCCGCGCGCTCGGCGCCACGCCGGCGCGCGCGAATGCGCTCTCGAGGTCGACGCCGCGGTCGCGGGCGAGCGCGCCGAGCGCGTTGCGCAGCATCTTCCGCCGCTGCCCGAAGGAGGCGCGGACCACCTCCCGGAAGGCCGCCTCGTCGCCGAGGTCGGCCCGCGGTGCCGCGCTCCAGCAGACGTCGAGCACCGCCGACTCGACGCGCGGCGGGGGAAGGAAGCTCCGGCGGGACACGCGGAACGCCAGGCGGATGTCGGCGAAGGCTCGGAGGAGAACCGTCGTCACCCCGTAGTCCGGGGTGCCCGGGCGTGCCACGAGCCGCTCCGCGACCTCGCGCTGGAGCATGACGACGGCGTGCGGCATCCGGACGCGCTGCTCGCGCAGCGCGAAGAGGATCGGGATGGCGACGTTGTAGGGAAGATTCCCGATGACCGTCACGCCGGGCTCGGTGACGATCGTCCCGAGTGCCAGCGCCAGCACGTCCCCTTCGATCACCCGGACGCGCGGGTTCTCGGCATAGCGCGCGGCGAGCCGAGCAGCGAGCACGGGGTCGATCTCCACCAGGTAGAGGCGTCCCGCGCGTCCCGCGAGCTCGTCGGTGAGCGCGCCGAGCCCGGGGCCGATCTCGAGGGCGATCGAACGCGGTCCGATCCGTGCGGTCTCGACGATGCGGTGGGCCACGGCGGCGTCGCACAGGAAGTGCTGGCCCCACCGCTTCTTCGGCCGGACCCCGGCGACGGCGAGCGCCTCGCGCGCTTCCCGCCGCGCACCCATCAAGCGGGAGCGCCGAAGGAAAGATCGGCCTCGGCACCGATCGAGAGGCCGTCGTCCTCGCCCGCCTCGAGCCGCCGCCAGCCGGCCATCGCGATCATGGCGCCGTTGTCGGTGCAGAGCTGGAAGCGGGGAAAAACTACGTCGACGCCGTGCTCGGTGCCGGCCTCGGCCATGCGTGTCCGGAGCCGCCGGTTCGCCGACACCCCCCCCGAGACGACGAGGCGCGCGACCCCGGTCTCGACGATCGCCTCGATGGTCGGGGAGACCAGCATGTCGACGAGCGCCTCCTGGACGCTGGCGGCGAGGTCCGGCAGTGCGGCCGGCGCCGGCGGCTCGTCGTGCACGCGTTGCCAGACGGCCGTCTTGAAGCCGCTGAAGCTGAAGTCGAAGCGGCCGCGCTTGATACGGGCGCGCGGCAAGCGGATCGCCCTGGGGTCTCCGCCTTCCGCGAGCCGCTGGATCGCGGGGCCGCCCGGATAGCCGAGGCCGAGCAGCTTGGCGACCTTGTCGAACGCCTCGCCGACGGCGTCGTCTCGCGTGCGGCCGAGGCAGCGGTAGTCGCCGGCCGCGCGCGCGAGGTAGAGGCCCGTGTGCCCGCCCGAGACGATCAGGCCGAGGAACGGGAACGGGATCGGATCGTCGGGCGGCCGGTCGAGATTGACGGCGAGGAGGTGGCCTTCCAGGTGGTTCACGCCGACGATCCGAAGGCCGCGTGCGTGCGCGATCCCCTTGGCCACCGAGAGCCCGACCAGCAGCGAGCCGATGAGCCCGGGTCCGCGCGTCACCGCGATGCCGTCGACCTCATCGAGCCCGAGCTCCGCCCGCACGAGCGCAGCGTCGATCACCGGCAGCAGGTTGCGGACGTGGTGTCGCGAGG